>CALYZD010000001.1 GCA_945607565.1 uncultured Bacteroidales bacterium
ATCAGGCCAAAGGCGCCCATGAGGATGCCCACACGGAGCATGTCTTTCTGTTCGATGAGGCCGGTGGCGTGTGCAAGCGCGTTGGGTGGCGTGCTGATGGGCAGGAGCATGGCCAGCGACGATCCGAGCGCCACGCCGATGAGCAGCGTCTGTACGCCTCCGACGGCGAGCAGCGTGTCCTGCATGCTGACGCCCACCATGGCCAAGATTGGCACAAGCAGTGCGGCGGTGGCGGTGTGCGAGATGAAGTTGGCCATCATGAAGCAGAGCAGGCCCGAGCCGATGACCATCAGCGTGGGCGACCACGTGCCGAACGGAACGGCTTCGACAAGCGTCTCGGCCAGGCCGGTCTCTTTGAGCGCAAGGCCCAGTGCAAATCCGCCCGAAACCATCCATAGGATGCTCCAGTTGATTTCTTCGAGGTCGTGGCGGGTGATGATGCCGGTGGCGCAGAAGACGGCAATCGGAATCATGGCCACGGTGTTGGCGTTGATGCCGGTGAGTTTGTCGAACATCCACAGCAGGGCGGTGACGATGAACGTGATGTAGACCACGTTGGTCTGCCAGTTATGCTTGACTTCGCCGCTTATCTTGAGTTCGATGTTTTTCTGCTTGAACGGGAAGAGCGTCTTGAGGATGAACCACGAGAAGATGAGGATGACGATGGCCAGCGGGAACATGAACGACATCCATTCGCCGAAGCCGATGTTGAGATTCATGCCGTCGGGGTCGTTGAGGTATTTGAGGGCGATGGCGTTGGGCGGCGTGCCTATGGGCGTGCCGATGCCGCCGATGTTGGCGCCCACGGGGATAGCCAGCGCCAGGCCGATGCGTCCCTTGCCGTCGGCGGGCAGAGCCTTGAGCACGGGTGTCAGGAACGAAATCATCATGGCGGCGGTGGCCGTGTTGCTGATGAACATCGAGAACAGTCCGGTGACGAGCAGGAAGCCCAGCAGGACGTTCTCGGACTTGGTGCCGAAGAGCTTGAGCAGCACCTTGGCCAGCAGCACGTCGAGGCCGCACTTGGTGGCTGCGATGGCAAGGATGAATCCGCCGAGGAACAGCATGATTATCGGGTCGGCAAAGGTGGCCATGATGGCCTTGCCCTTGACGATGGTGCCGTAGGCCTGGGCGCCGCCGCCGACCACGTCTTCTTTGAGAAACCAGAAGCTGTTGTCCGAAATGGTCAGCAGCAGCGTGGTGATGATGATGACCGAGGTGGTCCAGGCCGGCAGCACTTCCATGACCCACATCAGGGTGGCGAAGACGAAAATCGCCAGCACGCGCTGCTGGATGATGGTCAGGTCGGGGATGCCGAGCGCCGAGGTCGGCAGCAGCCAGATGGTGAATGTGGCCGCAAGAGCAATGAACAGTGTCACGACGCGCTTGAGCACGTTTTTGTCGGGCTTGTTCTTCTGAAGGGCTTCGAGCAGGTGGAAGCCGGTGAAATTTTTAAACATTGTAAAGAATAGTGATTGTTAAATCGTTTGATAAATAGTGGCCGCGCCAAATCCATCTTCTTGCAAAAGACGCGCTTGGAGCCGCCGGTTATGTCTCGCTTGCCGTTTTTTCTAAGGCGCCGCAAAGGTATCAAAAGAAACGTAAATTAACACGTTGACGGATTTATTTCGTGCAATAAGGCGCCGCCGGCCGACGAAAGCGCCGGACGAATTTTTGGCCGCCTCATAAAACGCCCGAAGTGCAGGCCATAATTCAAATCTTATTAATTTTGCCAGTCGAATCGCAAACCGAAACTTTTTTAAACGCATCAACCCATGCTCATAGTCGGCATAGCAGGCGGAACCGGTTCGGGCAAGACGACCGTGGTTCGCAAGATAATCGAAAAGCTGCCCGAAGGCGAGGTGGCCGTCATTCCGCAGGACTCGTACTACTACGACAGCAGCCACATCCCGATGCAGGAGCGGCAGAAAATCAACTTCGACCATCCCGACTCCATCGAGTTCGGCCTGCTCATCGACCACGTCAGGCAGTTGCGCGAGGGCCGCTCGATAGCCCAGCCCGTCTATTCGTATCTGACCTGCACACGCCAGGCCGAGACCGTCACCGTCAATCCGCACGACGTCATCATCATCGAGGGCATCCTGGTGCTGACCAACAAGGAGCTCCGCGACATGATGGACCTCAAGGTCTTCGTCGACGCCGAGGCCGACGACCGGCTGATACGCGTCATCATGCGCGACATCGTGGAGCGCGGCCGCACGGTCGAGAAGGTGCTGAGTCGCTACGAGGAGACCCTGAAGCCGATGCACACCCAGTTCATCGAGCCCACCAAGCGCTATGCCGACATCATCGTGCCACAGGGCGGCAACAACGACATCGCCATCGACATCCTGACAAGCCACATCCGTAAACACATCAAACCATAGCCCGATGCTCAACCAGATTTCTGCCGACGACCTGCTTTATGTCGACATCGAGACGATTCCGGCCGCCCCGTCGCTGTCCGGACTGACGCCCGAGATGCAGGCCCTCTGGGACCGCAAGTCGGAATCGTTCCGCAAGCCCGAGCAAACGGCCGCCGACGTCTATCAGCGCGCCGGCATCTACGCCGAATTCGGCCGGATAATCTGCATCTCGGCCGGATTCATCTACCGCACGCCCGACGGCCGGCGCGGCTTCCGCACCAAATCGTTCGCCTCCGACGACGAGCGCGCGCTGCTGGACGACTTCGGGCGGATGCTCGACGGATTCTGCCTGCCCACGCGCCCCGAGCGGATGCTCTGCGGGCACAACATAAAGGAGTTCGACGTGCCCTACATAGCCCGCCGGATGCTCATCAACGGCGTAGGGCTGCCGGGCGTCATTGACGTGGCCGGGCGCAAGCCGTGGGAGGTCCGCATGGTCGACACCATGGAGCTCTGGAAGTTCGGCGACTACAAAAGCTTCACCTCGCTCAACCTGCTGGCCCACATCTTCGGCATCCCGACGCCCAAAGACGACATAGACGGCAGCCAGGTGGCCGAGGTCTACTATGGCACTCACGACATAGGCCGCATCTCGGTCTATTGCGAAAAGGACGTGCTGGCCACGGCTCAGCTGCTGCTGCGCTACAAGGGCGAGCCACTGATTGACACTGCACTGGTCGAACATGTAAACTGATTGTCACCGTGGCACTGATAAGGGAATTGCGCGGGCACAGCCCGCAAGTGGCCGACGACGTCTTCGTGGCCGAAACGGCGACGCTGATAGGCGACGTCAGCGTGGGCGCCGGCAGCAGCATCTGGTATGGCGCCGTGCTGCGCGGCGACGTGGGAGCCATCCGCATAGGGCGGTGCTGCAACGTGCAGGACGGCGCGGTGCTTCACGCCACGTTCAACAAGACCACGGTCGAGGTTGGCGACAATGTGTCGATCGGCCACAACGCCACCGTCCACGGCGCCACGCTGCGCGACAACGTGCTGGTGGGCATGGGCGCCACGGTGCTCGACGGCGCCGTGATAGAGAACAACGTGATTGTGGCCGCCAACGCGCTGGTGCTGGCCGGGACCCGCACCGAGCCCAACTGCATCTACGCCGGCGTGCCGGCCCGGATGGTCAAGCGGCTGGCGCCCGACGAGGCCGCCGAGCGCGTCGGATACTATGCGCGCGGCTATGTGGAATACGCAAAATGGTATAAACAAGGAATATAAACTCACAGACTAAACTCGCGCGGCGCCACGGAGCGGCCGCCGGAAACAAATCAAAAAACCGAAACACATCATGAACATCGTCAGACATATCCCGAACACCATCACATCGATGAACCTCCTTTGCGGAGTGTTCGCCACCGTCTTTGCGCTCAGCGGAAAGCTGCAGACCGCCGCCGTCCTGATATTCGCCGGCGCGCTCTTCGACTTCTGCGACGGATTTGCGGCGCGCGCCCTCAAGGCCTACAGCGCCATCGGCAAAGAACTCGACTCGCTGGCCGACCTCATCACCTTCGGCCTCGCGCCCGCGTCGATGTACTCGACGTTCGTCAAGTTCCAGCTGACAGGCGACTACGGCCGTCCGCTGGTCACGCTGTCGGGGCTCCAGACGTTCTGGGTGGCGCTGCCGTTCGTGCTGGTGGTCTTCTCGGCGCTCAGGCTCGCTAAGTTCAACATCGACACGCGCCAGACCGAAAACTTCCTCGGCCTGACCACCACGGCCACGGGCATCTTCACAGCATCGCTGCTCTACATGGCCGTCGACTATCCCGACTTCTTCGGGTGGTTCAGGCCGTCGCTGGTGGTGCTGGCCGTTATGATATTCTCGGTGCTGCTGGTTAGCGAGGTGCCGATGTTCTCGCTCAAAATCAAGCATTTCACATGGCAGGGCAACGAGAACCGCTTCATCCTGGTGGGCGTGGCCATCGTCAGCGTCATCTTCCTGCAGGTGGGCGGCATAGCCGTGACAATCCTGGCCTACATCCTCTTTTCGCTGATTAAGCATATCTTTGCCAGATAACAACGACCCCGAACGTGTGCCGATGAGCAGGAAGACGCTGATATATACGATAGTGGTGCTGGCCATGGCGGCAGCCGCCGGTTGCGCCGTGGTGTGGCTCAACCTGAACCGGCGCTACGTCGGCAACGAGCCCGTGCAGCATCTCCCCGCGTCCACCGCCATGCTCGTGCGCATCAACGGCATCGACGTGGTGCGCCAGGCCCCGACCCACAGCTACTGGGCCGACCTGACGCGTCAGCCCGACGTCGAACGGCTGTGCCGCACGCTCCTTGCCGCCGACTCCATCCTCTCGGCCGACCGCCTCGACATGGCCGAACCGCTGCTGGGCCGCCCCATGTGGATAGCCCTTTGTCCCGACTCGGCCGGGCAGGTTTCGGGCATAGCGGCCGTCAGCCTGCGCAACTTCATGGAAGGCTGGTATTTGTGGAAGAACATGGCCGCCTCGTCGGGCCTCCTGACGTCGACGGTCGACGATGGCGATGTCGAGATGATGCGCCTGGCCATGCCCGACAGCGCCGCCGTCTATTTCGCCGCCGTGTCCGACGGCATCTTCTGGGTCTCGCGCAGCCGCGAACTGCTTTCGCAGGTGGTGCAGGCCGATTCCGACGCCTCGCTATGTTCCGACGCCACCTTCACCACCGTCGGCAAGACGATGTCCGACAACGCGCCCGTCTCCATCTTCGTCCACCTCGACGCCCTCCGCCGCATCGGCATCGGCCCCCGGCTGCTGAGCAGTCTGGCCGCCAGCTACGCAGGGTGGGGCACATGGGTGGAGCTCGACGTCGACATGCAGCAGACTTCGATTCTGCTCAACGGATTCCTGTCGTCGGCGTTCGTGTCGCCGGCCACGGTTATCGCCGGCGCTCAGCCCAAGCCTTTCCGCCTCGACGACTATATCCCCTCCAACGTCAACAGCCTTGTCTGTTACGGGGCCGATGCGCGCGGATATTCCAACAAATTGTTCTCCAAGAGTCTGCACCAGTCGGGCCGCGCCGACGCCTACAGCGCCCTGCAGGCCAACACGTTTGCCGAGCTCGGCGTCGACGTTGAGGCGCAGCTGTCGTCGATATTCGCGGGCGAACTTGCGCTCTTCTCGCCGGCCTATCAGGTCAGCGGCGACTGCCTTGCGCTCGGCTGTGAGAACGGCACCATAGCTCAGGCCGAACTCAACGCGCTGCTCGGCACGCTCGGCCGCACCGAGTCGCCCGAAGTGGTCGCCGAGTTCGGCATGTCCGACAATCTGACCATCCCCGTCTTCTCGGCCTTTGCCGACGGGTGGCCGCTGTTCTTCCTCGGCGAAATGTTCGACAGCATCCCCAGCCGATACTATCTGCGCTACGAAAACGCCCTCTTCTTTGCCGACAATCTGACGGTGCTCCACAACGTCGTCTACGACAATATGCTCAACCGCACGCTCAAGAACGAGGCCGACTATCAGAACTTCCGGTCGTCGTTCCCGTCAGACATGCAGTATTTCAGCTACATGTCGAGCACCCGAATCAAAGAGCTCTGCGGCGCCGCCGACATGGCCGACCTGCGCGCCGCCGCCAATTTCTACGGCTTGGGCCTGCAGGTGTCGTGCGTCAGCGGGCTGCCCTATGTGACCATCGGCACGCGCTACGCGCCCAACCGCACTGCCATGCCGCCCACCGCCTGGCAGAGCCGCCTCGACACCACGATGACAGGCCGGCCCTATGTGGTCGAAAACCATAACACCGGCGAGCACGAGATACTTGTCCAGGACGCGTCGTTCAACATTTATCTGGTCAATTCGAAGGGGTTGTCGATATGGAAACGCAAGCTCGACGGGCCGATAGTGGGCGGGATTGAGCAAATCGACTACTATCACAACGGCAAACTGCAATATCTGTTCTGCACGCCCGACTGCATTCACATCATCGACCGCAACGGCAACAACACCGGCCCGTTCCCGATAATGCTGCCCGCGCCGGCCACCAGCCAGGTCCGTTACATCGACTATGGCAACCCCGCCGACTTCAGGCTCTTCGTGGCCTGCAGCGACAAGCAGATATGCCTCTACGACCGCGAAGGCAACCGCGTCCAGGGCTGGAACACCCAGAAGACCGACGGCCCCGTGACGCGCCCGCTGCAGCACTTCACCACCGGCGGCAAAGACTACCTCGTGGCCGCCGACGCCTACCGATGCTACGTCAGCGACCGCCGCGGCAACGAGCGCCTGAAGCCCGACGTCGCCTTTGCGCCCAACCCCGGCAGCGAGATAGCCCTGGTGCACCGCAACCAGCCCACGGCCGCCCTCGTGACCACCGATGCCGCCGGCAATTTCGTGTCGGTGGCCGTGCCCAGCGGCAAAGTCACGCTCAAGCCTATCGACGAGCTTGCCGGCCGCGAGCATTTCGCAGTCTTCGACGCGGCCACGCAGCAGTACTTCGTGTTCCTTCCCGAAAAAATGATAATCCTCGACGCCGACGGCAACCGCACGGCCGAGCACGAACTCTACCTCGCCAGCCTCTCCGACGTCCGCATCCACAACCGGACAATCGCCCTCTGGGATTCCGAAGAAAAGCTCGGCTATCTGGTGACGTTCGACGGCAAGATAGTGGACGGATTCCCGGTCCCCGCCGCCAGCCCGCTGTCAATCATGGAGACATCCGACGTCTTCAACATCATCGCAGCCGGAATAGATGGAAGTCTGTTCGACTTTTTAAAGTGATAGAATCATCTGAGATATTGATATTTCATATTTTTCTATGTGCTTTTCCTAAACCTTTTTTACAAAAAGTCGTATACTTGCATCGTGTATAAATCATTGTCGGTCTGAGGTATGGACAATAGTTTGAGCCTGCCCGGGCGGCATGTTCCGATAATCAAAAAAATAAAATTAAATATGAGACATTATTTTGAAAACTTGGAATCGCAGATTGACTTGAAAACATTGGCGATTTTTAACGATCTGACCGAGGCAGAATATGCGGAGTTGGGTAAATGTGTGAGCCTTACACGATTTAAGAAAAACACGGTAGTGTATCATGAAGGGAGCCACATGGGCGGAATGTACGTAGTCCTGACCGGCATCCTGAAAGTCTACAAGACAGGTTACGACGGCAAGGAGCAGATAATCCGCTTTGCCAAAGCCGGCGACCCGATAGCATATCGCTCCATACTTTGCGGCGAGCCCGCCTGCACCACGGCCGAGACGCTCTACGAAACGTCGCTCTGCTACGTGCCGGCCGAGCAGCTGACAAAACTCATTCACGAAAACAACAACTTCGCCATCACATTCCTCCGGCTGGCCTGCTCCGAGCTCGGCGAATCGAACAGCTTCCTGCTCGATCTGGCGCAGAAAACCGTTCGCGAACGCCTGGCCGAAGTCCTTCTCATACTGATGGAAACATTCGGAATCGACGAAGAGAACCGCCTCAAGATTGCCCTGACCCGCGAAGACCTCGCCAACATGGTGGGCACGGCCACCGAGTCGGTCATCCGCCTGCTCTCCGAGTTCAAGGCCGACAAACTCATCGAACTTCAGGGACGTTACATCAAGATGCTCAACATACCGCAGTTGCTTAAAATAGGTAACGTAAGAGTCTGAACGACAAACAAGTGGAAGCCGCACGCACGCGCCGTTTCCACTTTCTTTTTTCCTGTAACCTGAAGAGCCATAACCTTAATAATGAATTATTCTTTTTTAGATTTTCTACAACTGCTGGGCGCCCTTGCCTTGTTCCTCTACGGCATGAAAATGATGAGCGAGGCGCTGCAGAAAGTTGCCGGATCACGAATGCGGAGCATCCTTTCGGTGATGACGTCAAACCGTTTCCTGGGGCTGCTTACAGGCTTTCTGGTGACAACGATCATACAGTCGTCGAGCGCGACCACCGTCATGGTCGTCAGTTTCGTCAACGCCGGCCTGATTACACTGGGCGAGTCTATCGGCGTCATCATGGGTGCCAATATCGGCACCACCGTCACCGGCTGGATTATCTCGCTCCTCGGATTCAAAATCGAAATATCCGTCTACGCCCTGCCGGCAATAGGCATCGGCATGCCGCTGCTTTTCTCCAAAAAGTCGACCCGGCGCTCCATCGGCGAGCTGATACTCGGCATAGCGCTGCTTTTCATGGGCCTCGACTTCCTCAAAAACTCGGTTCCCGACATCTCGTCGTCGCCGCAAGTGTTTGAGTTTCTGAAAGATTATACCGACCGTGGCTACGCCTCGATACTCATTTTCCTTGCCGTCGGCACCGTCCTGACCATCGTCATCCAGTCGTCAAGCGCCACCATGGCCCTGACCCTCGTCATGTGCAGTCAGGGCTGGATTCCCTACGAAATGGCCGTTGCCATGGTGCTTGGCGAGAACATCGGCACCACCGTCACGGCCAACATTGCCGCCGCCGTGGGCAACATCTCGGCGCGCCGCGCGGCCATGGTGCACCTGGTCTTCAACCTGATGGGCGTCATCTGGCTGCTGATATTCTTCTATCCGTTCGTGGGCATGATAAGCCGGCTCGTGGTTCACTACGGCGGCCATTCGCCCTACGAGGACGTCACGTCGGTGCCGTTCGCGCTCGCGGCGTTCCACACGGTTTTCAATCTCACCAACTCGTTCGTTTTCATCTGGTTCACCAAGGTGATTGAAAAGCTGGTGATGATAATCCTGCCGGCCCACGAGTCGGAGGACGAGGAGTTCCACCTGCGCTTCATCACCACTGGCATGCTCTCGACGGCAGAACTGTCTCTCATCCAGGCCAAAAAGGAGATTCAGTTCTACGCCAAGCACACCAAGAAAATGTTCGGTTTCGTGCGCAAGCTGATGTCGGAAGACTCCGACTCGAAATTCACGAAGCTCTATGCCAAGATCGAGCGCTACGAGCGCATCAGCGACAACGTCGAGGTCGAGATTGCCAACTATCTGACCAAGGTCAACCATGGCAAGCTCAGCGACAGCGGCCGGCGTTCGGCGCGGGCCATGCTCAAGCTCATCGGCGAAATCGAAAGCATCGACGACAGCAATTTCACGCTGGCCCGCATCGTCAACCGGATGCGCGAGAGCAAGGTGCAGTTCGACACACCGTCGCTCGAAAAGATATTCCTGATGTTCAACATGGTGGACGAGGCGCTTGCCGTGATGCGCGAGAATCTCGAAACCGACGGTTATGTCGACCTGTCGAAGGCGCGCGAATACGAGACTCAGATCAACCGTTATCGCGATCAGCTCAAGCTTGAACGTTTCGAGGACATCAGAAACGGAAAATACACCTACGAAGAGGGCGTCTTCTTCACCGACATGGTTCAGGAGTGCGAGCGCATGGGCGACTACATCATCAATGTGGCCGAGGCGCTTTCGGAGTCGGAATGAAACCGCCGGAAACGTTGTTTCGGACTGCAATAAGTGGCAATGATTGACAAATCGTTGCCACTCGTTGCATTTGCTTGCGTTGTCCGTGGGTTTTTGAGTATCTTTGCTGATGTAGCGAAAATTTCATGCAATGGAATACGGTAAGAACATACCAAAATACTTAGTCGAAAAGGGAAATATTCTGAAACTTATTTTTTGGACGGCTGCTTTTGCATTGGTTTTCATTAATGTCTATCAGCCTTTCAACTCCCGCAACTGGATTTCCGACATCTCCGATCTGAGTTATTTTCTTTATTCGAGCGTGCTGATAATCATAGGGATGTCGGTCGTTGCCATCAGCCGCGTCATCATGTACAAGGTCGTCGTCAAGCTGCACTATCCGCTGTCGCTCGGCGGCTACATCGCTTGGATTGTGGCCGAGGTCCTTGGCATGTCGCTTTTCTTCTGCCTCGTGGAACTGCTGCTGCTGTCGGACACCCGCAATTTTGCCGAAATCTTCCGAATCTCGCTGGTCAACACGTCGCTGGTGCTGCTGTTGCCCTACAGCGTCCTATGGCTCTACTTTTCGTGGCGAGACAAGGCCCGACGCCTCGAAGAACTCAAGACCATGCAGGCCAAGACCGCCGACGAACAGCCTGTGGCCGAGGCTAATCCGATGATCAAGTTCAGCGACGAGCGCGGGAACATCCGCTGGAGCATCAAGCAAAACGACCTGCTCTATATACAGGGCGCCGACAATTACATAACCGTCTATTACCGAGACAATAACAAGCTGGCGCACTTCATGGTGCGCAACACGCTGAAGCAGATTGAACCCGAAATGCGGACACGCAACATAATCAGATGCCATCGCTCGTTCTGCGTCAATTTTGCAAGAATCAAAATGCTGGAGCGCGTCAAGGACGGCGTGGTCATCCGCCTCGACTTCGAGCCGCCTATCGAGATTCCGGTGTCCAAAACCTATTCGCAGGAAGTGCTGAATCTGTTCACTTGATATGTTTTCGATGAGATTCGTCATAAATTTACTGGCATCAGCGCTGCTCGTTTCGTGCGCTGCTCGCCAGACCCCGAACGCCGACTGCCTGACGGTGAGCATCGCCCCCGAAGCCTACTTTGTGGAACGGCTGGCCGGCAACGCCTTCGAAATCAACGTGATGGTGCCGCAGTCGGTCGGGCATTCCAACTATTCGCCGCTGCCAAGTCAGATGGTGGCGCTGTCGCGCTCGGCGGCCTATCTGGCTGTGGGTCAGCTTGATTTTGAGCTGACCTGGCGCTCGCGCCTGGCCGATGCCAACCCGTCGATGCGCTGGGTTGACCTGAATGCGGGTATCGACATGATCGAAGGCTCGTGCCGGCATGAGCATCATCACGAATCAGGACACCATTCGGTCGACCCGCACTATTGGATGTCGCCGCGCGGCGCCGCTCTGATGGCGCGCAACATCGCGTCCGCCATTGTCGGCATCAGGCCGTCGCTGGCCCACAGCGTCGACTCGGCTCTGGCTGTCCTGACGGCACAGATTGATTCGGTTGATGCTGAATTTCAAAAACTTGCGCCCGATTCTCTTGTCTTTGTGGTCTACCACCCGGCACTGGCCTATCTGGCCCGCGACTACGCCATGACGCAGCTGGTCCTCGAGTCCGACGGCAACGCCCCGACGCCGCAGGGAATGTGCGCGATGATTGACAGAGCCGGCAGGTCGGACGTGCGTACCGTGTTCATTCAGAAGTCGTTCGATGTCAATCTGGTTTCGGTGGTTTCCGAGACGATAGGCGCGCGCGTGGTCGAAATCAACCCCGAGGGCGCCGACTGGTTTGCCGAAATGCGCAGGATTTATGACGGTTTAAAAGATGATTGATGGCCGATAAATTGATAAAACTCACTGGCGTCACGGCCGGCTACGACGGTCAGGCGGTGGTCAGGGACATAAACCTCGACATCGTCAGCGACGATTTTGTTGGGATGATAGGCCCCAACGGCGGCGGTAAATCGACTGTGCTCAAGACCATTCTGGGCATCATCCGGCCGCTGTCGGGCACCATCGAGCGCGCGCCGGGGCTCCGGATTGGCTACCTGCCGCAGGTGGTCGACGTCGACCGGCATTTCCCCATCAGCGTCCTCGACGTCGTCTTGTCGGGGCAGCAGGGCAGGGGGCGTCTGCGCCCGTCGCGGTCCGACAGGGCCAACGCAATGGAGCTGCTCGACTATGTCGGCCTAGCCGCCCGCGCCGGCGACCTGATTGGCGAACTCTCCGGCGGTCAGCGACAAAGGGTCTTGCTCTGCCGCGCCATTGTGGGCCGGCCGCAGCTGCTTGTGCTCGACGAGCCGGTTACCTACATGGACAAGACGGCCGAAACCGACCTCTACAAACTCCTGCCCGACCTGAACCGTCGCATGGCGATAGTGCTTGTGTCTCACGATGTTGGCATCATTTCGACATTCGTCAAAAACATCGCTTGCGTCAACGGTGCGCTGCACTACCACGAGTCGGGCCTGATTTCCGAAGAGGTGCTGTCGGTCTACGGCTGCCCGGTCGACGTCATTTCGCACGGCACCATCCCTCATCGAGTCCTCAAAAAACACAATTGAATTTCATGGAAAACATTCTCGGTGTGCTTCATTACCCGTTCATAGTCAACGCTTTGCTGGCTGTCTTTCTGATTTCGATAGTGTCCGGAATCGTCGGCACGCTGGTCGTGGTCAGACGCATGGTTTTTGTGACGGGCGGCATCACGCACGCAAGTTTTGGCGGCATCGGCATCGCCTACTACCTGGGCCTGCCACCGGTCGGCGGCGCGATGCTCTTTGCCGTGGCCACCGCCTTGTCGGTCGAATGGCTGGGGCGGCGCGGCCGGATGCGCGTCGACAGCGCGATTGCCGTGCTGTGGTCGCTTGGAATGTCGGTTGGCGTGCTGTTCATGTTCATCACGCCGGGCTACACGCCCAACCTGTTGGGCTTTATGTTCGGCGACATCCTGACCGTCAGTGATTTGGACATCGCGATGCTCGCCGTCGTGGCGGTTCTGCTTCTGCCGTGCGTCATCGTCTTCTATCGCCCGCTGATGTATGTGTCTTTCGATCAGGGTTTTGCACGCGTCTCGGGCTGGAACGTCAATCTGATCAACGCGTGCGTTTCGGTGGCGGCGGCAATTGCGATTGTGATGGCGATAAAGGTGGTGGGGATTATCCTGCTGCTGTCGTTGTTTACTCTGCCACAGGCAATTGCGGGCGTGTTCTGCAAACGGCTGTCTTCCATGATGACAGTTTCGGCCGTGGTCGGCTTTGCGGCCGGGCTGGGCGGATTGTCGGCCGCATACGCATTCAATCTGCCGACAGGCGCGGTTATTGCCATCGGCCTGGCAATCATATATTTGCTGGTGCGTATGCTGAATGCTTTGAGAATGAAAATGAATCAAAATTGAATCAATATGAAAAACATCGCAATCATTTCGACCTTTGCCCTCGGGCTTCTGAGCGGAGGCCAGGCCCTTGCGCAGAAAGAAATCAAATTGTGGGGCGACAATGTCCCCGGAGCCAAATCGTCCGATTCGTATCACGAAAAGGTGGAAATCATCAACAACGGCCGCAGCCCGCGCATCAGCCGCGTCACCGACCCGACGCTGACGGTTTATCTGCCCAACAACGACAACAAGGGCCGCACGGCCATAGTGGTTTGTCCCGGTGGCGGTTACGGCCGTCTGGCAATTGACCATGAAGGATATGACGTTGCGCAATATCTTCGCAGCCAAGGCGTCGCGGCGTTCGTGCTCAAATATCGCCTGCCGTCCGACCAGATAATGGACGACAAGACGGTGGGGCCGCTTGCCGACGTCCAGCGCGCCATCAGGCTGGTGCGCCAGCATGCCGACGAGTGGGGCATCGACCCGAACAAGGTGGGCGTGGTCGGCTTTTCGGCCGGCGGGCATCTGGCAGCCACCGCGTCGACCATGTTCGACCGCGTGGTCTATCCGCTCGCCGAAAACGAGCCGTCGGCAAGGCCCGACTTTTCGCTGCTGATTTATCCGGTCATTTCGCTCGACGCTGCGATAACCCATCGCGGCACGCGCGAAAACCTGCTGGGCAAGGATGCTTCGGACGACAAGGCTGCGGCTTTCTCGAACGAAAATCTGGTTTCGGACAACACGCCGCCGGCTTTCCTTGTCCATGCCTTCGACGACGGCGCCGTCCCCTACGAGAACAGCATCCGCTACGCCAAGGCCATGACGGCGCATAGCCGGCCGGTGGAACTGCATCTGTTTCAGAACGGCGGCCATGGATTCGGCATGTCGCTCAACACGCCGCGCAGCTGGATGCCGCAGTGCTTCCTGTGGCTCGACGCCAACGGTTTTTTGCAAAGATAGGCGGCCACGATAAGCAATTTATTAAATTTGCGCTTTCAAAATAAAATACGAAGATGTTAGATTTAGATAAAATTCAGGCTCTCGCCGAAGAAATAAGTGCCGCCACGGCCTCGACACCCGAAGAGGTCGAAGCGCTGCGAATAAAATACCTTAGTAAAAAAGGTTCGGTTTCGGCTCTTTTCGACGATTTCAAGAATGTTCCCAACGAGCAGAAACGCGAAATCGGCAAAAAGCTCAACGAACTGAAAACCATTGCACAGACAAAAATCAACGACCTCAAAGAATCGTTTTCGGCAGCCGACACCGGTGCCACCGGCATCGACCTTTCGCGCGAGGCCACCTCGTCGGTTTGGGGCGGCAGCCATCCGCTCTCGATAGTCCGCAACGACATTATCGAGATTTTCGGCCGTCTGGGTTTCACTGTTTCCGAAGGTCCTGAAATAGAGGACGATTGGCACGTCTTCACGGCGCTCAATTTCCCTCCCGAACATCCGGCTCGCGACATGCAGGATACGTTTTTCATCAACAACAATCCTGACATTCTGCTGCGCACGCACACCTCTTCGGTGCAGGTGCGCACCATGGAACGCCAGCAGCCGCCCATCCGCTCGCTGTTTCCCGGCCGCGTGTTCCGCAACGAGGCCATCTCGGCCCGCGCCCACTGCATTTTCCATCAGATCGAGGGCCTTTATGTGGCCGAAAACGTGTCGTTTGCCGACCTGAAGCAGACCCTGCTCTATTTTGCCAAAGAGCTCTTCGGGCCCGAGACTCAGATTCGTCTGCGCCCGTCCTACTTCCCGTTCACCGAGCCGTCGGCCGAGATGGACGTCAGCTGTTCGCTTTGCGGCGGCAAGGGCTGCAGCGTCTGCAAGGGCACCGGTTGGCTCGAGATTCTCGGCTGCGGCATGGTCGACCCGGCCGTGCTCGAAAGCAACGGCATCGACAGCAAGAAATACAGCGGCTTTGCCTTCGGAATGGGCGTGGAGCGAATCGCCATGCTGCGCTATCAGGTCAAGGACATTCGTCTTTTCTTCGAAAACGACGTCCGTTTCCTCAAGCAGTTCCAGTCGGTGTTGTAAAATATCGTACCCACAAACGTATCAAGGTTCGGCAGAGCAGTCTTTGCCGAGCCTTTTTTGTGCCTCGCGTCAAGGCATGAAAAAAGCCGGACATCGCGTTTGGAGGCGATGTCCGGCTTTTGGGTTCTGGAGACGTATCTTACAGTTTTTCGGCAAAATACTTCTTGGCTTCGTCGATGGCGCTTTGCAGGCCGCCGGCATTCTTGCCGCCTGCGTTGGCAAAGAACGCCTGGCCGCCGCCGCCGCCGTTGATGTGCTTGGCCACGGCTTTGATGGCCTCCACGGCGTTCAGGCCGCGCTCTTTCACAAGGCTGTCCGATATGGCAATCACAATCTGCGGCTTGCCTGCCTGCTCGGCACCCAGCACAATCACGGCCTCGTCAGTCTCGTTGCGCAGCTGGAACGCAAGGTCTTTCAGGTGCTCGAAGAAGAACGGCTTGACGATGTCGGCAATCAGCCTGACGTTGCCAAAGCTCTGGCAGTTGTCGGCCAGGTTGTGCTTTTCGATTACCATCATGTTGCGGATCATCGAGTCGATCTGCTGTTCCATCTTCTGGTTGCCGCAGATCAGGTTTTCGATGCTCTTCTGCAGATTGCTGGGCGATTTCAGCGTCTGCGAGATTTCTTTCATCAGCGCGAACTGGCTGTTGATGAACTCCTCGGCCTTGTCGGCCGTCACGGCCTCGATGCGGCGGACGCCGGCCGATGTCGACGACTCGCTTATGATTTTGAAGAATCCGATCTGGCCCGTGGCTTTGGCGTGGGTGCCGCCGCACAGTTCGACCGACGTCCCGAATTTTATGGCTCTGACGATGTCGCCGTATTTTTCGCCGAACAGAGCCATGGCGCCCATCTCGCGCGCCTTGACTATCGGGATGTTACGCATTTCGCACAGTTCGATGTTCTCTCTGATTTTGCGGTTCACCAGCTTTTCGACCTCGGCAAGTTCTTCGTCGGTCACCTTCTGATAGTGCGAGAAGTCGAATCGCAGATAGTCCGGCGTCACCAGCGAGCCTTTCTGCTCCACGTGCGGGCCCAGCACGGTGCGCAGCGCCTCCTGCATCAGGTGGGTGGCGCTATGGTTGTCGGCAATCAGCGTGCGCCGGTGCTCGTCGACCACGGCTTTGAACTGCGCCGTCGTGTCCGATGGCAGCTTGGTCGTCAGATGCACTATCAGGTTGTTCTCTTTGACCGTGTTGACAATCTCGATGCGCTCGCCGTCGGCCTCGATGTAGCCGGTGTCGCCCACCTGGCCGCCGCTCTCACCATAGAACGGCGTGATGTTGAACACCAGCTGGTACAGCTCTTTGTTTTTGGATTTCACCTTGCGATACCGGGTGATGACGACGTCGGTCTGCAGGAAGTCGTAGCCCACGAATTCCTCCTTGTCGTCGTTCTGGAGCACCACCCAGTCGTCGGTCTCGATCGACGTGGCGTTGCGGGCGCGCTCTTTCTGCGCGTTCATCTCAGATTCGAACTCTTCGCGGTTGGCGACCAGTCCGTTCTCTTTCAGAATCAGTTCGGTCAGGTCGAGCGGGAATCCGTAAGTGTCGTAGAGTTCGAAAGCCACCTTGCCGCTGACCACGGTGTAGTTCTTGTCTTTGGTCTCTTTGATGATTTTGTCGAGCATGTTGATGCCGGTGGCCAGAGTGCGCAGGAACGCTTCCTCTTCCTCCTTTATTACCTTGCTCACAAGTTCCTGCTGTGCAACGAGTTCAGGGTATGCCTGGCCCATGACTTCGATCAGTGTGGGCAGCAGCTTGTAGAGCGTGGCTTCGCGTCCGTTGAGGAACGTGTAGTTGTAGCGGACGGCGCGGCGCAGGATTCGGCGGATGACGTATCCTGCCTTGTTGTTCGACGGCAGCTGGCCGTCGGTTATCGAGAACGCGATGGTGCGGATGTGGTCGGCCATGACGCGCATTGCCACGTCGACGTTGTGGCTCTGGCCGTATTTGAATCCGGTCAGTTCCGAAATCTTGTTCAGTATGGGCACAAAAATGTCGGTGTCGTAGTTCGACGTCTTGTGCTGCACCACGCGCACCAGACGCTCGAAGCCCATGCCCGTGTCCACGTGATGGTTGGGCAGCGGTTCGAGCTCGCCGTTGGCCTTGCGGTTATATTGCATGAAGACGTTGTTCCAAATCTCTATCACCTGCGGATTGTCTTTGTTCACCAGGTCGCGGCCGTTCACTTTCCGGCGTTCTTCGTCGGGGCGCATGTCGATGTGTATTTCGGAGCACGGTCCGCACGGTCCGGTCTCGCCCATCTCCCAGAAGTTGTCGTGGCGGTTGCCGTCGATGATGCGGTCTTCGGCAATGTGTTCTTTCCAGAAGTCGTATGCCTCGACGTCCTTGCCCAGCCCGTCTTCCTTGGAGCCTTCGAACACGGTCACATACAGGCGGTCTTTGTCAATCTTGAGCACTTCGGTCAGATATTCCCACGCCCAGGCAATGGCTTCTTTCTTGAAATAATCGCCGAACGACCAGTTGCCCAGCATTTCGAACATGGTGTGGTGATAGGTGTCCTGACCCACTTCTTCGAGGTCGTTGTGCTTGCCGGACACGCGCAGGCATTTCTGCGAGTCGGCCACGCGGTTGTCCACAATCGGCGAATTGCCCAAAATCACGTCTTTGAACTGGTTCATGCCCGCATTGGTGAACATCAGTGTCGGGTCGTTTTTGATGACCATCGGTGCCGATGGTACGATCTTGTGGTTCTTGGATCTGAAGAACTCCAAGAAGCTCTCTCTAACTTCAGAAGAGGTCATAGTTTTTTATGTAGGAATGTTGATTATTATTCAAAATTCAGACGGTTTCAAACGGTTTGCAAAATTAGATTAATTACGTAATTTTGACCCCCAATCTCTTTTAAAAAAGTTGATTCCGAAATAATTTATCCGTATGTTCAAGACAAGGTATCAGTACAACCCCGAATCGCTGAGCTATATCGCCGTCAAACGTGGATTCAAGTATTATCTGTCGGTGGGATTGTTCTATCTGTTTTTCGGGGGAGTGCTTGGCGTAGCCTACTTTTGTGCATTCATCTATCTGTTTGACAGCCCCGAAGAGAAAAAACTCAAGCGAGAGAACCAGGAACTTCTGTCGCAATACGAGGTGATGAACAGAAAGCTGGACCAGCTCGAAGTGGTCCTGGCCGACATTCAAGTGCGCGACGAAAACATCTATCGCGTCATCTATGAGGCCGACTCCATCCCCACATCGGTGCGCAAGGCCGGCTTCGGAGGCGTCAACCGATACGAAAACCTCGAAGGTCTTTCAAATTCCGAACTCGTCATCTCGACCGCCAAACGCCTGGACGTGGTCACCAAGCAGCTCTATGTTCAGAGCATCTCGTTCGACGAAATCATCGATCTGGCCCGGCGCAACCGCGAGATGATTCAGTGCGTCCCGGCCATCATGCCCATCAGCAACCGCGACTTGCGCCGCACGGCCTCGGGCTGGGGATGGCGCATCCACCCCATCTACAAAATCAAGAAATTCCACGAGGGAATGGACTTCTCGGCCCCCGTCGGTACCGAAATCTACGCCACCGGCAACGGCGTGGTTGAAATGGTCGTGTCGAGCTACAGCGGCTATGGCAAGCACGTCCGCATCAACCACGGCTTCGGCTACCAGTCGCTGTATGCCCACATGGACGCCTTCAAGGTGCGAGTGGGGCAGGAGGTCAAGCGCGGCGACGTCATCGGCTACGTCGGCAACACCGGCACCAGCACGGCACCGCACGTCCACTACGAGGTCATCTGCCGCGGCAAGAAGGTGAATCCGCAACTCTATTATTTCCAGGAAGATCTGAGTGCCGAAGAGTACGAAAAGATGATAAGCATTTCGAGCAACACTAACAAAACTTTCGACTGATGGCTTGGGGGCAGATTCGCAAGACGGCCGTCGTGGCTTTCAAGAACAAATATGTCTACACGGCGATTTTCTTCATCGTGTGGCTTCTTGTGTTCGATGGCAACGACCTGATTTCCAGCTACCGGCTGTCGCAAAAGGTCCGGAAGCTCGAAGCCGAGCGCGACGCTCTGAAAGAAAGCATCGAGCAGGACCGCCGCAAAATGGACGAACTGAAAAGCAGCCGCGAAAAACTCGAAAAATTCGCCCGCGAGGAATATTACATGAAGCGTGACGACGAGGTCGTGTTCATCGTCCGATAAGCTCCGCAAGCGCAAATCTCAAAAAACAGACTCTGCTATGAAAATTCGCAACGTAATACTTTATGTGTCAATGGCTTTGGTGATTGTGGGCATCGTCCTGCACGTGCTCGGGCTGGCTGGCGGCGTCTACGTCTTGGCTGTCGGCGGCTTTGCAATGTTCTGTGTCAGAACGTATTCGCGCGCCATCTGCACCGACAAGGCCAAGATGCGTCTGTGCACTATTCTGATTTTCAGCTCGCTGATGGTGGTGGCCGCCGCGTGGGTCATCTACACCGGCCGCCGCTATTGGGTCATTCCTCTTCTTGTGTGCTCTGTCCTTGAACTTTACGTCAGTTTCAGGGGCGCGCAGAGCTAAAACGAACTTCCCCCGAATCCGCATTCTGCAAAGTCGATTACTTGCGTGTCCGGCGATTTTGCCCTGACATATCCGGCAATCGTCTCCCAAGTGTCGTCGGCCATTATCCGGTTGTCGGCCGGCATGCGGTTGTAGACCAGCGTGTGCAGGCTGATGCCGCGCTGCAGGCACGCCTCGACGCTCAGCAGTGTGTGGTTGATGCTCCCGAGCCTCGACGACGCCACGAGAATCAGCGGCAGCTTCTGCGATTCGACGAAGTCGATGGTCATCATCCCCTCGGTCATCGGCACCATCAGCCCGCCCGCGCCTTCGACAAGCACTCTGTCGTATCTGGACGCCAGATATTGGGTGTCTGTCGCAATCTTCTGTGTGTCAATGGTTCTGTTCTCGCGTTTGGCCGCCAGGAGAGGCGACGCCGGCATCCGGAACAGATAGGTGCACGTGCGGCCCTCTTTGTCCTCGGGCAGCCAGCCGGTGCCCATCACTTTCCGGTGCTCTTCGATGTCTTCCGACACGTCGGCGCACCCAGTCTGGACAGGTTTTTGGGTGATTGTCTTGATTCCGATTGCGTTCAGATGCGCGGCCAGCCGTGCCGTGATGTACGTTTTGCCGCAGTCGGTGTCCATTCCGCTTATGAAGTAAACCTTGTGTTCTGCCATATTTTTTTTGTGTTTGATGGTCATTAAAATCGCTGCCCGCCCCGATGTCTGTGATTCGGGTCCGGGCAGCGAAGCAAAATGTGTGTCGGTCTTTAGTCTTCCTCTTCCTCTTTGTCTTTCTTGCTCTTTTTCTTTTCTGACTTTTCGGGCTTCTCGGGTTTCTCCGGCGTGTTGCCCGTGAGCGAGTTGAAGGCTTCGGTGGTGCTGTCGAGCTTCTTCATGGCTTCTTTCAGCGGCGCCGAGTTGCTTTTCTGTGCCGTTTTGCCCTTGGTTACGTTGGCCTCGCCTTTGGTCATTTTGGCGTTAGCTTCTTTGATTTTGTTGTCGATTTTCTTCAGTTCGGCTTTCGACTCGGCGTCCAGCGCTTTCAGGTCGGCTTTGGCCTGGCTGACAACCGATTTGTCGTCGTCTTTCAGATATTTCGAAATCGACTTGCGCTGCGCGGCGAACTCCTTGACGGCGGCCTTGCGGTTGGCGTTCTGTTCTTTGAGCTCGGCTTCCGCTTCGTCGATCATCGTGTTGCCGACCTCGACGAGCGAGTCTCCGACGGCGATTTTCCGCTGGATTGCATCTACTTTGTTCTGAGCGTTCTGCATTGCTGTCGAGGCTTTCTCGATGGCTGCTGCGGCTTTGTCGGTCGTCTGGCCGAATGTCAGGGTGCTTGCGGCAATTGCGATTGCTGCCAATATCATTCTTTTCATGTCCAACTGTTTTTTTGTTCTGTCGGCAATGATACCAAATTATATCGTTCGTTGCAATCGCCGCGCACGCTGCCTGCGGATATTTTGCAGCATCTGCCGGCGGCCACTATTTTGACGACACTTTGGCGGCATCCGCTTGTAGATGACAACTAATTTTCCGAATATTGCGTAGCGACGCAGTCGAAAATCCAACATTAATAACAACATAGTATGAAAACTTTGACAAAATTTATCTGTGTGTCATTTCTGGCACTATCATCGGTGGGCTGCACCACAATCGACAGCGGCTCAGTCGGAATCAAATTCCTGAAATGGTCGAGCGACAGCGAGAACCGCGGCGGAGTAGTGGGGACGTGCAAGGGCTGGGTGTGGTACAACCCGATTACCGAAAGCGTCTTCGAGTATCCGATTTATGTCCAGCGGAAAACATACGAGGCTTTTGTGGTCAACGCCAAAGACGCGTCGTCGTTCACGATGGACCCGACCATCGCCTATCGCCTCGATTCGGAGAAGGCCATCAATGTGTTTATGAAATATCGCAAATCGCTGAACGACATTGAGGAAGGCTATATCAGAACGTGCATCTACGAGGCCTATCGCACTTGCGCCAACCAGTACACTTCCGATTATCTGATGGCCAACCGCGGCGAGTTCGAGAACGAGGTCCGCAAGCGTCTTGAACTTTCGCTGTCGGCCGAAGGGTTTATAGTTGAGGAATTTACGTCGCAGATTACGCCGCCCGCATCGTTGGCTGCGGCCATCAATGCCAAGAACGAGGCCGTGCAGAACGCGCTGAAGGCCGAGAACAAGGTCAAGGAGGCGCAGGCCAATGCCAAAATCGAGATTGCCAAGGCCGAGGGCGAGGCGCAGGCGCTCAAGATCAAGGGCGACGGCGAGGCATACTACAACCGCGTGGTGGCTCTGTCGCTCAATCAGTTGCTGGTCCAGCAGTACGCCATCGAAAAGTGGGACGGCAAGCTGCCGACCTACGTCACCGGCAACTCTTCGATGCCTTTCATCAATGTCAAATAGTCGGTGCGCCGGCTATGGCGATTCAGTGAATTAATGCCGCGTCTGCAACGGATTGATGTCCGATCTGTTGCAGACGCGTTTTCTGTGCCGCAAAAATTCCCCCGTCGGCCGACAGTGTCTGCCAATATGTCGCATTTGGCAGGCGGCGCTGACACTGCGGGCGTCACGATTGTCGTCCTGCTGTCAGAAATCTGACAAAATGTCCTGTTTTGGCGAATGGCACGTTTTGTGCTATTGGGATGGTCGGATTTGAAAAAAAACAAAGTATTAACAATCTAAAAACATAAAATCATGTCAGAATTGAAAGGAAAAATTTTGGCCGGTAAGGTTTTGGTAAAGCCCACCGCAGCAGAAACGAAGACTTCGAGCGGAATCATAATCCCTGATTCGGCGAAGGAAAAACCTCTGAAAGGCACTGTAGTTCTGGTTGGTGAAGCCAAGAAGGACGAAGCGATGGAAGTGAAGGTAGGCGACACCGTCCTCTACGGCAAATATTCGGGAACCGAACTGCACATCGATGGCGAGGATTATCTGTTGATTTCGCAGTCGGACGTTCTTTATATCGCTTAAAATCTGAGTTTTCTATTAATCGTTTTAAATTATAAGTAATTATGGCAAAAGAGATAAAATTCAATATCGAAGCACGCGACCTTTTGAAAAAGGGCGTGGATCAGTTGGCTGACGCAGTCAAGGTGACGCTGGGTCCGAAGGGCCGCAACGTGGTAATCGACAAGAAGTTCGGCGCACCTCACGTGACCAAGGACGGCGTTTCGGTGGCCAAAGAGGTTGAACTGTCGGATCCGTATGCGAACATGGGTGCGCAGATGGTTCGCGAGGTCGCTTCGAAGACCGGCGACGACGCAGGCGACGGCACGACCACGGCAACCGTTCTGGCACAAGCCATCATCGGCGTCGGCGTCAAGAACGTCACTGCAGGCGCCAACCCGATGGATCTGAAGCGCGGCATCGACAAGGCTGTGGCCAAGGTGGTTGAGAACATCAAGGCTCAGTCGCAGTCGGTCGGCGACAACAATAGCAAAATCGAGCAGGTGGCAACCATCTCGGCCAACAACGACAGCGAAATCGGCAAGCTGATTGCCGAGGCCATGGGCAAGGTCGGCAAAGAGGGCGTGATAACCGTCGAGGAGGCCAAGGGCACCGAAACCACCGTTGCCGTTGTGGAAGGCATGCAGTTCGACCGCGGCTACATCTCTCCGTATTTCGTGACCAACACCGAGAAGATGGAGGCCGAGCTCGATCATCCCTACATCCTGATCTACGACAAGAAGATCTCGACCATGAAGGACATGCTCCCGATTCTCGAAGCCACGGCTCAGACCGGACGTCCGCTCCTCATCATCGCCGAGGATGTCGACGGCGAGGCTCTTGCAACGCTGGTTGTCAACCGTCTGCGCGGCTCGCTGAAGGTTGCGGCTGTCAAGGCTCCGGGCTTTGGCGACCGTCGCAAGGAGATGCTTCAGGACATCGCTATCCTGACCGGCGGCACTCTGATCAGCGAAGAGACCGGTCTGAAGCTCGAAACGGCATCGCTCGAAATGCTTGGCCAGGCCGAGAAGGTGTCTATCAACAAGGAGAATACGACCATCGTCAACGGCAACGGCGACAAGGCTGCCATTGCCGAGCGCGCTGCTCAGATCAAGGCTCAGATTGCCAACACCAAGTCGGACTACGACCGTGAGAAACTTCAGGAGCGTCTGGCCAAGCTGGCCGGCGGCGTGGCTGTGCTCTATGTGGGCGCTGCAACCGAGGTCGAGATGAAGGAGAAGAAAGACCGCGTGGACGACGCTCTGAGCGCAACCCGTGCGGCTGTCGAAGAGGGCATCGTTCCCGGCGGCGGCGTGGCCTACATCCGCGCAACCGAGGCTTTGGATGGCCTCAAGGGTGCCAACGATGACGAGACGACCGGTATCGAAATTATCCGCCGTGCCATCGAAGAGCCTCTGCGTCAGATTGTTCACAATGGCGGCAAGGAAGGCGCTGTCATCGTCAACAAGATCAGGGAGGGCAAGGGCGACTTCGGCTACAACGCTCGCACCGACAAGTACGAGAACCTGTTCGAAAGCGGCGTCATCGACCCGGCCAAGGTTACCCGTGTGGCTCTCGAAAATGCGGCTTCGATTGCCGGCATGTTCCTGACCACCGAGTGCGTCCTGGTCGAGGAGAAGGAAGACAAGGCGGCTCCCGCAATGCCTCAGGGCATGGGCGGCGGCATGCCGGGCATGATGTAATGTCATAGCCACTCGAAATATTCAATTCAACAAAGAGAGGGTGCGCCGGATTCGGCGGCTTTCAGAGTCGGCAGGCTCTGAAAACCGATTCGAATCCGGCGCATTCTCTTTTTCTCGGCCTCTCGAAAATCTTTCTTTTTTAATTACTTTCGCACTACATACAAATAAATCATTACCTCGATGAAACAGAAGATTTTTTCTCTCATGGCGTTTGTCGCCGCAATGACTTCGTGCGCCAAGCCCAACAATGCCGACACGGTTGTAGTCACCACAAAATACGGTGATATGAAAGTGATTCTCTACGACGACACGCCCCTGCACCGTGACAATTTCGTGCGTCTGGTCAGCGACGGGCTCTACGATTCGCTTCTGTTTCATCGCGTCATCAGCGGCTTCATGATTCAGGGCGGCGACCCCGAGTCGCGCAATGCGGGGCCCGAAACCGAAGTGGGCTCTGGCGATCTGAACTATACGGTGCCGGCCGAAATCAATTATCCCAAGCATCTGCACCGCCGTGGCGTGCTGGCCGCCGCCCGCATTCCGGACAAGGAAAATCCGCAGCGCAGCTCCAGCGCGACGCAGTTCTACATTGTGCAGGGCAAAACCTTCACCGACGCCGAGCTCGACGAGGTGGAGGCTCGCAAGAACAACACGCTCCGCCAGATGGCATTCTACAAGCTGCTGCCTCATTATCAGGATTCTCTGAAATATTATCAGGACAACAACATGCGCGACGATCTGTGCCGGCTGCAGACCGAGGTGATGACGCGCGCCAGCGAGATTGCCGAGGCCAACGGCCTGTTCGCCTTTTCGGACAGCGTCCGCGAGATCTACCGCACGGTTGGCGGCGCGCCTCATCTCGACAACGAATACACGGTCTTCGGCGAAGTGGTCGAGGGGCTTGAAGTGATTGATTCCGTTGCGGCCCAGCCGGTCGGCTTCGCATCGCGACCGCTCGAAAACATCGTCTTCTCAATAAAAATTCTGGAGTAGACGATGAACACACGTTGGGCGCTAACGCTTTTGGGGGCGGCGATGCTTGTCTGTCCAGACCTTGCGTCGCAGACGCATCACGTGCTTGTGCGGACTAACATGGGCGACATCAAGCTGATGCTCTACGACGACACTCCCAAGCACCGCGACGAGTTTCTCAATCTGGTCCGGAAGGGGCATTTCAACCAGACGCTGTTCTATCGGTTGGTGAAAGGCTTTGTGATTCAGGGCGGTTCGTCCGACTCGCGCAACGCCCGGCCCGGCCAGCACATCGGCTATGGCGACGAGGCTATCAACATCGACTCCGAATTTTCGGCCGGGCGCATACATAAGTGCGGCGCTCTCTGCGCTCCGCGCCAGCCCGATAAGATAAACATGTTCAAGACCTCGGACGTGTCGCAGTTCTACATTGTCTGCGGGCGCAGATATTCGGCCGACGAGCTCGACAAAATCGAACGCTCGGTCAATAATCCCATAAAGCGCGAAATCCGCGAGACGTATTTCGTGCCGCGCAAACGCGAACTGGACTCGCTGAAAACGTCTGACCCCAAGGCCTATAACAAGTTGGCGACCGAGATTCGCGAACGGATGAAACTCGAGTACAGCATCTCGGCCAAGAAGGAATTCACCGAACAGCAGCGCTCGGCCTACACTAAAATTGGCGGGACTCCCGAGCTCGACGGCGAATACACGGTCTTCGGCGAAGTGGTCGAGGGTCTGGATGTGGTTCTGAAAATCAACCGATTGCAGGTCGATGACAACAACAGGCCGCTGACCGACGTCAGAATGACGGTTAGTGTAATAGATTAAAAATCATTTGGATATGCGCATTTGGATAGTCGTTTTTCTTGCCGTCGCAACTCTGGGCTGCAGCCCCAGAAAGGAGCCGTCGGCCGACAGCGCCAAGCGGGCCGATGCCTTGCAGTATGGGCGTAATCTGCACTCTACGGTCCGCATAATGACGACCGACCAGTTCAACCAGAAATTGGCGGACGGCTACGCGGTCTACGTCGCGCCCGATGTGGTGGTGACGAGCCTGAACTGGGTCCGAGGCGCCTTTCGGGCCAAGATGATGCCGGTCGACAGCCGCGCCACGTTTGGCGTCTACGGTTTTGCTGCGGTCGATGCCGATGCGGGGATTGTGGCCTTGCGCGTCGAGAAGCGCAGCAGCACGTTCGCCGTGGTCGACTCGGCGTCGGGCGTCGCCCCGGATTCGCTTTACTCTTTGGCAATGGACGGCAAGCGCTGCATCAAGTCGGAGTATACGGTCGATTCGCTCATGCGCCTGACGCCCGCGATTGCCGACCACGGCCGGCCATTGTTCGCGCGCAACGGCAATCTGGCTGCCATCGTCGCCGACGACGGGAAAATAGTCGCCTCGGCCGCCATCGCGAAGCTGGTTTCGCAGATCAGCGCGACGCACAAGTCGATTTACGACCTGCGGCTCGAAAGCAACAAGGTCTATCCGCCGGCGTCGACCATAAAGGGCTGTCGGATAGTAACATCGATGGGCAACATCACGATAAGCCTTTCGGACAAGACGCCGGCCTATCGCGACAACTTCATCAGGCTTGTGTGCGACAATTTCTACGACAGCCTCCTCGTTCATCGAGTGCTCACCGATTTCCTGATTCAGATGGGCGCGGCCGACAGCCGGCATGCCAAGGCCGACGACGTGGTCGGCTGGCAGGGCCCCGGCTACACGCTGCCCATGGCCATCCGCAAGGATCTCTACCACTGCCGTGGCGCGGTGTCGGCGTCCAAGCTGCCCGACGATCGCAATCCGCACAACCGCAGCGACGGCTCGCAGTTCTTCATCATCTCGGGGCGCGTCTTCGATGCCACGGAGCTCGACAAGCTCGAATCCGAAAAGCACGTCAGGTTCACCGCCGAGCAGCGTCAGGTCTACACGAGCGTGGGCGGCGCGCCATATCTCGACGGCGACTACACGGTTTTCGGCCATGTGACGGCCGGGATGGACGTGGTCGACCGCATAGCGGCAGTCCCTCTCAACGGCGACCGGCCGCAGACCGATATCCGCATCAGGCGCATCGAACTGATTCGCAAATGATTGCAGACGCACACAAAAAGGCCGACGTTCCAATTGCGTAACGTCGGCCTTTTTGTGTGTGCGCGTCTCCTTCGTATTATTCTGAGTAATAGGTCGGTGCGAACTTCCGGAGGTTGTAGCGCGACGCCATGATTTCGCCGTAGGCGCCGGCGCTTCGGATGGCGATGATGTCGCGGCGCTTCGTCTGCGGCAGCAGCAGCGCTTTGCCAAAGCAGTCCGACGATTCGCATATCGGCCCCACCACGTCATATTTCTCCTCGGCCCCGCTTGCCGACAGGTTCTGTATTTTGTGACTTGCCTGATACAGAGCCGGTCGGATGAGGTCGTTCATGCCCGCATCGATGATGATGAATTTCGTCTGGCGGCCGTTTTTGACATACGTCACGCGCGAAATCAGCGAGCCGCACTGTGCCACCACCGCTCTCCCGAGCTCGAAGTGGACCTGCTGTCCGGGCCTGAGTTCGAGGAACTTGTGGAATGTGCCGAAATACGACGCGAAGTCGGGCATCTCGTTGATGTCGGGGTTCGAATAGTCGACGCCCAGGCCGCCGCCCACGTTGATGCTTGTCAGCTTGACGCCGTGGCTCTCGAACCATTTCTGCAGCTCGTTGACGCGGCTGCAAAGTTCGCGGAACGGCTCCATGTCGGTTATCTGCGAGCCGATGTGGAAGTGCAGCCCGATGAGGTTGACGTTCTTGAGCCGCTGGACGACGTTCAGGACGTTTTCGAGGTCCCAGGTGTAGATTCCGAACTTGTTCTCGTCGAGGCCGGTCGTTATGTAGTGATGCGTGTGCGCGTCGACGTTCGGGTTGATTCTGAGGGCGACGTTGGCCGTCTTGCCCGTCTTGCGCGCCAGAGCGTCAATCACTTCCAGCTCCGGCACCGACTCCACGTTGAAGCATTCGATGTTGGCGGCCAGTGCCAGCTCGATTTCCCAGTCCGTCTTGCCCACTCCGGCAAACACGATTCCGTTCTGGCCGAAGCCGTTGTCGATTGCGCACTGCACTTCGTATCCGCTGACGCAGTCCATGCCAAGCCCGGCGGCGTTTATCTCGTTGAGCAGCCGGTGGTTAGCGTTGGCTTTGACGGCGTAGTGAATCTTGTAGCCATATTTTTTCGACTCGGCGCAGATGCTTTTCAGCGTGGCCCTCAGCAGGCCCAGGTCGTAGTAGTAGAACGGCGTCTGAAGCTGTTCGAAGTGGTCCAAAGGAAATTTTGTGCTCATTCCAGATTCTTTTTTTGGGGTGATGACTCGTTTTTTTCAGAACAGCCCGGCGCTCAGTGCACGCAAGGCAGCCACCTTGTCGTCGGCGTTGATGAGAATCGAAATGTTGTGGCTGCTGCCGCCGTACGAAATCATTCTGATGGGCACTTCCTTGAGCGAGCTGAAAATCTTGGTCGCGTAGCCTTTGCTCGACGCTATCAGGTCGCCCACGACGCAGATGATTACCTGATCCTTGTCCACTTCAACCGTTCCGTATTTTTTCAGGTCGTCCACAATGTCGTCGATGTGCCGGTTGTTGTCGATGGTGACCGAAACGCCCACTTCCGACGTCGTGATCATGTCGATGGGCGTCTTGTAGCTCTCGAAAATCTCGAAGACTTTCCGCAGAAAGCCGTAGGCCAGCAGCATGCGTCCCGACTTGATTTTGATTGCCGTGATGTTGTCTTTGGCGGCGATGGCGGCGATACGCTTCTCGCACTGGCGCGACGAGATCAGCGTGCCGTGCGCCTTGGGGTCCATCGTGTTGAGCAGTCTGACCGGAATGTTGTTGACCTTGGCCGGCAGAACGCAGGTCGGGTGCAGGATTTTCGCCCCGAAATAGGCCAGCTCGGCCGCTTCGTCGAACGAGAGGTCGCTCACCGGCGTGGTGCCCTCCACAAAGCGCGGGTCGTTGTTGTGCATGCCGTCGATGTCGGTCCATATCTGAATCTCGTCGGCCAGAATGGCGGCGCCGATGAGCGATGCCGTGTAGTCGCTGCCGCCGCGCTGCAGGTTGTCAATCTCGCCGAAGGCGTTGCGGCAGATGTAGCCCTGCGTGATGTAGATGTCGTAGCCCTGGTTGGCTTCGAGCGTTTTTTGCAGATTCTCTTTGATGTAGGCCGTGTCGGGCTCGTTGTTCTTGTCGATGCGCATGAACTCGAGCGCCGGCAGCAGGCACGAGTTGATGCCCTGCTCCTGCAGGTAGAGGTTCATCATCGAGGTCGAGATCAGTTCGCCCTGCGCAAGAATCGTTTTCTCTTCAAAAATCGTGAAAATGTCTTTGGTGAACGACTTGATGTAGTTGAAGTGCTCCGAAATCACCTCAAGGCCTTTGGTCTTGTACTCTTGCGTCGAATATAGTTCTTCGATGTGCTGTATGTATTTCTGCTCCAACTTGTTGATGACCTCGTTGGCTCCGTCGTGATTCTTTTTATAAAGGTAGTTGGCTATTTCCACCAAACTGTTTGTGGTTCCGGACATTGCCGACAAAACGACAATCTTGTTTTCTCCGTCCAAAATCAATTTTGCTACGTCCTTGATTCTCGATGCGCTTCCGACCGAGGTTCCGCCAAACTTTAAAATTTTCATTGTTTTATAATTATTGAGTTGTTTCGTTTTCGATAATATGTTTAAAAATTAACTTCGACTTAAATTTTCAACGCGCAAAGATAAAAATTAAAATATAACGCGGACATCATTTTTTTTCAGAACCGTGCCGATGCAATCCGGCCGGTGCCGTTCGCGTGCCGGTTTTGATGTCAGGATTTTGCGCCGATGCTTAATTGAAAAACAGGTATCCGACGGCTATTGCCGCAACGACACCGGCCACGTCGGCCAGCAGGCCGCAGCCCACGGCATGGCGCGTCTTCCGGATGCCGACCGAGCCGAAATAGACGGCAAGGATGTAGAAAGTGGTGTCGGCCGCACCCTGAAACATGCACGAGAGGCGGCCCACAAACGAGTCGGCCCCGAAATTGTTCATGGCTTCGATCATCATTCCGCGCGCGCCGCTTCCGCTCAGAGGCTTCATGAAGGCCGTCGGCAGAGCCTCGACAAAACTGGTGTCGAGTCCGCACAGCGCCACAAGCCACGAAATGCCGCCCACCACGCAGTCCATGGCGCCGCTGGCCCTGAAGACGCCAATCCCGACAAGAATGGCGACGAGAAACGGAATGATTTTGACCGCCGTCGCAAAGCCGCCTTTCGCGCCCTCGATGAATGCATCGTAGACGTTGATTCGTCTGAATGCCGCCGTTGTGATGAATGTCATGATGATGCCGAACAGAATGACGTTCGCGCCCACAGACGAAATCTTCTCGATGCGCTCGCTGTCCATCCCGCTCAGGGCGTAGAGCAGCGCCGCAATCGCAGCGGTGGCGCCGCCGATGTAGAGCATCACGGTCTTGTTGAACAGATTGATTTTCTGCATCACCGCCACTCCGACAATGCCGGCCAGGGTGGAGCAGAACGTGGCAATCAGTATCGGCACAAAGACGTCGGCCGGGTTGGCGGCGCCGTACTGCGCCCTGTAGGCCATGATTGTTATCGGGATGATTGTCAGCCCTGACGTGTTGAGAACCAGAAACATGATCTGCGCGTCGCTGGCGGTGTCGCTGTCGTGGTTGAGCTGCTGCATCTCCTTCATGGCCTTGAGCCCCATGGGCGTGGCGGCGTTGTCGAGCCCGAGCATGTTGGCCGACAGATTCATGACAATGCTGCCATAGACGGGATGATTTTTGGGAATGCCCGGAAAAATCTTGCAGAACAGCGGCGAAATCAGTTTTGCAATGATGTTGACCATCCCGCCCTTCTCGCCGATTTTCATTATCCCCATCCACAGCGTCAGGACGCCGGTCAGATACAGCGAAGTTTCGAATCCGGTCCTGGCCATGGCGAAAGTCGAGTTCATCATGTCGGAGAATACGGCCGTGTCGCCCAAAAAAATCAGTTTCACGAGGCCGGTGAGGAACGCAATGGCAAAAAATGCGATCCAGATATAGTTGAGTGCCATGTCGCTTTTCGATGATTTTTGATTTGCGCAAAAGTAGGGCTTTATTCGATGCGAAATCTTGTTTGCCGCCGGCAGATTCACCGTTGCGCTGATTGCCCGTCGTGCCGGCGTCTGCCGCTAGCCGCGATGCCCCCGGAGCGTGGCCGGAGTGCCGCTTGCCGAAAGATAAACTTTGCAAAAAGTGATGCGTATCTAATTGAATGTTATTGTATTTTAGAACGGAATTATTATCTTTGCAGCGCAATTTGTGCGGATTATGGCGGTATTGGAGGTGAAAGTCCGTGTATCGCATTATGATTCAAGCAGATACGAATTTAAAATTTATAGTTAAAATTTATTATGCCAACAATTCAACAGTTAGTTCGTAAAGGTCGTGCGAAGTTGGAGGACAAGAGTAAGTCTCCGGCTCTTGACGCATGTCCTCAGAGACGAGGCGTTTGTGTGCGTGTGTACACGACTACGCCTAAGAAGCCTAACTCTGCAATGAGAAAGGTTGCCAGAGTACGTTTGACCAATGGAAAGGAAGTGAACGCCTACATCCCGGGCGAGGGTCACAACCTGCAGGAACACTCGATCGTATTGGTTCGCGGTGGTCGTGTAAAGGACCTTCCGGGTGTTCGTTATCACCTGGTACGCGGTGCATTGGACGCATCGGGCGTTGACGGAAGAAATCAGCGTCGTTCGAAGTATGGTACTAAACGTCCGAAAGCAGGCAAGGCTGGTGCAACCCCGGCAAAGAAAAAATAATTAAGTTTTGGTAATGGTTTTTGTTTGTCTGATGGAAATTTAGTTGAGTAAATGCGACGTGCATTGAAGACGGAGTTGACAGCTGATAATAAAAACTGATAAACAAAGAGAAATGAGAAAAGCTAAACCAAAAAAAAGAATTTTGTTGCCGGATCCCAAGTTTGGCGACACATTGGTAACACAGTTTGTTAACAACCTCATGCTCGACGGCAAGAAGTCGATTGCATTTGGCATTTTTTATGACGCGTTGGATCTGGTGGCTCCCAAGGCTGAAAAAGAGGGCAAGCCGGCTCTGGAATATTTCAAGAAGGCTCTTGAAAACATCACGCCGACCGTCGAGGTCAAGAGCCGCCGCGTAGGTGGTGCGACCTTCCAGGTTCCGACCGAAATTCGTCCGGAGCGCAAGGTGTCTGTCAGCATCAAGAACATGATACTTTATTCCCGCAAGCGCTCGGGTCACTCGATGGCAGAAAAACTCGCTGCTGAAATTGTTGCTGCATACAACATGGAAGGCGCAGCCTTCAAGAGAAAAGAGGATATGCACAAGATGGCGGAAGCTAACCGTGCATTCGCTCATTTTAGATTTTAACTAAGATAAAGAACTATAATTATGGCGGATTTAAAATATACGCGTAACATCGGTATTATGGCGCACATCGATGCTGGTAAGACAACAACTACAGAACGTATCTTGTTCTATACCGGTATCACTCACAAGCTCGGTGAGGTTCACGACGGTGCTGCGACCATGGACTGGATGGAGCAGGAGCAGGAGCGTGGCATCACCATCACGTCGGCAGCCGTAACCGCGAATTGGAAGTATAAGGGGGAAACCTTCAAGATCAACATCATCGACACCCCGGGCCACGTCGACTTCACGGTCGAAGTGGAGCGCTCTCTCCGAATCCTCGACGGCGCAGTCGCATTGTTCTGCGCTGTTGGTGGCGTTGAGCCTCAGTCCGAAACCGTATGGCGTCAGGCCAACAAATACAACGTTCCTCGAATCGGATTCGTCAACAAGATGGACCGCAGCGGCGCAAACTTCTACGAAGTTGTCCGTCAGGTTCGTGAGGTGCTCGGTGCCAACCCCGTGCCCATCGTGATTCCGATCGGCGCCGAAGACTCGTTCACCGGCGTTGTCGACCTGATCGAAAACAAGGCAATGGTCTGGACCGACCACGACACTCTTGGCTCGACATTCGAATATCTCGACGTTCCCGAGAACATGAAAGACGAAGTGGCTGAATGGAGAGGCAAGCTCGTTGAGGCCGTTGCCGAACACGACGAGGCTCTCATGGAGAAATTCTTCGAAGATCCCGATTCGATCACCAGCGAAGAATTGATTGCCGTTATCCGTAAGGCTACCATCGCTCAGACCATCACTCCTATGCTCTGCGGCTCTTCGTTCCGCAACAAGGGCGTTCAGCGTCTGCTCGATGCCGTCGTGACGTTCTTGCCGTCGCCTGTCGACATTCCGGCCGTTGAGGGCGTGGACCCTCACACCGGCGAGCCGACATCGCGCGAGAACACCGAGAACGCACCTCTGGCAGCCTTGGCATTCAAGATCGCAACCGACCCGTTCGTAGGCCGTCTGGCATTCGTCCGTGTATATTCGGGCAAGATCGATGCCGGTTCGTATGTGCTTAACACCCGAACCGACAAGAAGGAGCGCATCGCACGCTTGTATCAGATGAAGTCGAACAAGCAGATTCCTATCGAGGTGATCGGTGCCGGCGACATCGGTGCGGCCGTTGGTTTCAAGGAAATCAAGACCGGCGATACACTTTGCGACGAAAATAATCCTATCGTGCTCGAATCGATGGAGTTCCCCGAGCCCGTTATCGGCGTTTCGGTTGAGCCCAAGAGCCAGAAAGATATGGACAAGCTGACCAATGCGTTGATCAAGCTGTCGGAAGAAGACCCGACGTTCCGCTTCAAGACCGACGAGGAAACCGGTCAGACCGTTATTGAGGGCATGGGCGAGCTTCACCTCGACATCATCATCGACCGTCTGCGTCGTGAGTTCAAGGTAGAGTGCAATCAGGGTCGTCCTCAGGTATCTTACCGCGAAGCCATCACCGGCGAAGTCGAACACCGCGAAGTGTTCAAGAAGCAGACCGGTGGTCGTGGTAAATTTGCCGACATCTACGTGCGAGTTGGTGTGCCCGACGAAGGCAAGACCGGTTTGCAGTTTGTGGACGAAATCAAGGGCGGCAACGTGCCTCGCGAATACATTCCTTCGGTCGAAAAGGGCTTCAAGGATGCCATGAAGAACGGCGTTTTGGCCGGCTACGAAGTGGAGAACCTGAAAGTGACCCTGTTCGACGGTTCTTTCCACCCGGTCGACTCGGATGCGTTGTCGTTCGAAGTTGCAGCTCGTCAGGCATTCAAGGCGGCTTGCGCAAAGGCACATCCTATCCTGCTCGAGCCCATAATGCGAGTTGAGGTTGTCACACCCGAAGAATATATGGGTGACATTATCGGTGACCTTAACAAGCGTCGTGGTCAGGTAGAAGGCATGGAGGAAAAGAACGGTGCACGCGTAATCAAGGCTAAAGTGCCTTTGGCAGAAATGTTTGGTTATGTGACGGTTCTCCGTACAATTTCTTCGGGCCGTGCAACCCAGTCGATGGAATTCTTGGAATATGCCGAGGTTCCGAAGCAGATTGCGCTCGAGGTTTTGAAAGAAGCCAAAGGCAAGACCGAACTTCTCTAAAGAAAGAAAAACAGTTACAGGTTAGCGAATGACTCTTAACCTGTAACTGTATAATTAATTAATAATCAATTAAATTACAATGAGTCAAAAAATCAGAATCAAACTGAAATCTTACGATCACAACTTGGTTGACAAGTCGGCCGAGAAAATCGTCAAGACGGTGAAAAGCACGGGTGCTGTTGTCAGCGGTCCTATTCCTCTGCCGACCAACCGCCGCATTTTTACAGTGCTTCGTTCGACATTCGTTAACAAGAAGTCGCGTGAGCAGTTCCAACTTTCGTCTTACAAGCGTCTTATCGACATCTACAGCTCGACGGCAAAGACAATTGACGCTTTGATGAAACTTGAATTGCCGAGCGGCGTAGAAGTTGAGATTAAGGTATAAGTTTATCAGAAGATTATTCATTTAATATTTATTTAATTAAGCAATGCCAGGATTAATTGGAAAGAAAATCGGAATGACATCCGTTTTCAGTGCCGATGGAAAGAACATTCCATGCACTGTTATCGAAGCTGGCCCTTGCCATGTTACTCAGATCAAATCTGTGGAAATCGATGGCTATGAAGCTGTTCAGCTGGCTTATGACGAAAAGAAAGAGAAAAACACCCCTGCTCCGTTGAAGGGTCACTTCAAGAAGGCGGGTGTTGCTCCGGCAAGAAAACTTGTTGAGTTCAAAGAGTTCGAGACCGAACTGAATTTGGGCGATGCAGTAACCGTGGATATCTTCGAGGAAGACACTTTTGTCGACGTCGTAGGTATTTCGAAGGGAAAAGGTTTTCAGGGCGTCGTAGGTCGCTATGGCTTTGGCGGTGTAGGTGGCCAGACTCATGGTCAGCATAACCGCCTGAGGGCTCCTGGATCTGTTGGTGCATCATCTTATCCTTCGCGAGTGTTCAAGGGCATGAGGATGGCTGGCCGTACCGGTGGTGACAGAGTAAAGGTTGAAAACCTTAGAGTGATTAAAGTGATTCCCGAAAGCAACCTTCTTATCGTTAAGGGTTCTGTTCCGGGATGTAAGGGTTCATACTTAATTATTGAAAAATAATGGAACTGAACGTATTAAACAAAGAAGGAAAAGAAACCGGAAGAAAGGTTGTTTTGCCGGACGCAATTTTCGGTGTAACGCCGAGCGACCATGCAATATATTTGGACGTGAAGCAGTACATGGCGAACAATCGTCAGGGAACTCACAAGTCGAAGGAGCGTAACGAAGTTGCCGGCAGTACGCGCAAGATCAAAAAGCAGAAAGGCACTGGCGGTGCTCGTGCAGGCGCTTTGAAATCTCCGGTATTTGTCGGTGGCGGCCGCGTGTTCGGTCCTCGTCCGCGCAACTACTCGTTTAAGTTGAACAAGAAGCTGAAAGATCTGGCACGCAGGTCGGCTTTGAGCTACAAGGCTCAGGAACAGTCGATTCTGGTCGTTGAAGATTTCGCTTTCGAAGCACCAAAGACAAAGGATTTCGTTGCATTCAGAAACAACTTGAACTTGCAAGATTCTCGTTCGCTGTTTGTATCTGCCGAGGCAAACACGAATTTGTATCTGTCGTCTCGAAATGTGCAGAAGTGCGAGACCACTACGGTTTCGGAATTGAACACCTATAATGTGGTCAAAGCCAAGACCATCGTTTTGTTCGAGAGCGCAGTATCTGAATTTGGTAAACTTGTAAATGCTTGAGGAATAGGTCATGAGTGTAATAGTAAAACCATTAGTCACTGAAAAGATGAATGGCCTTAGCGACAAGCAGAACCGTTACGGTTTTGTAGTATCTAAGGATGCCAATAAAATTGAAATCAAGAAAGCCGTAGAAAAGCTCTACAACGTCAAGGTTGTGAGCGTTAATACATTGATAGCTCCGGCAAAACGCAAGAGCCGTTATACGAAGGCTGGTATAATCAACGGACGCGTTCCATCGTACAAGAAGGCGTTGGTAACGGTAGCTGCAGGCGAAAAAATTGATTTTTATAGCAATATCTAATAGAAATGGCAGTTAGAAAGTTAAAGCCCACAACACCGGGGCAGAGAAACAAAATTATTGGCACATTTGACACGATTACGTCAAGTACGCCAGAAAAGTCCTTGTTGCGTCCGTTGAAGAAAACGGGTGGTCGCAACAACACCGGCAAGATGACAATGCGTTATATCGGCGGTGGTCACAAGAGGAAATATAGAGTAATCGACTTCAAACGTAATAAGGACGGTGTTCCAGCAAAGGTGGAATCAATCCAGTACGATCCCAACCGCAGCGCTCGTATAGCTTTGCTGGTCTACGAGGATGGGGAGAAGCGTTATATTCTGGCTCCTAATGGTCTGCAAGTGGACCAGACGGTCATGTCTGGTTCGGGCGTAGCTCCCGATTTGGGTAACACATTGCCCTTGGCAGAGATGCCGCTGGGTACAATTATCCACAACATCGAGTTGCGTCCGGGACAGGGCGGAATATTGGCACGCAGTGCCGGTTCTTTTGCTCAGTTGTCTGCTCGTGAAAATGGTTACGCAGTTATCAAGTTGCCTTCGGGTGAATTGAGAATGATTTTGACGACATGCCGTGCAACGGTCGGTGCAGTCGGCAATTCGGATCATGCGTTGGAAAAATCCGGAAAAGCAGGTCGTTCGAGATGGCTTGGTCGCCGTCCGCGAGTTCGTGGCGTAGTGATGAACCCTGTCGATCACCCGATGGGTGGTGGCGAAGGTCGTGCATCAGGTGGCCATCCGAGATCGCGTAAGGGCTTGTTGGCAAAGGGTTATAAGACAAGAAGTCCGAAGAAGAGTACTTCAAAATTCATTCTTGAAAGACGTAAAAAATAACCGCGTAAATAAACGAATATGAGTAGATCATTAAAAAAAGGCCCATATATCAACCTGAAGTTGGAAAAGAAGGTTCTTGCCATGAACGAAAGCGGCAAGAAATCGGTGGTAAAAACTTGGGCCAGGGCATCCATGATATCTCCGGATTTCGTGGGTCATACTGTTGCCGTTCACAATGGTAACAAGTTTATTCCCGTTTATATCACCGAGAATATGGTAGGGCACAAGCTTGGAGAATTTGCTCCGACGCGTACATTCCGCGGTCATAGTGGCAATAAGAAAAAGTAAGCCCTGATTATTAATTCTTTTAAAACGAAAAAAAATGGGCGCAAGAAAAAAACATAGTGCTGACGCAAGAAAAGAAGCGAAGAAGACAATGTATTTCGCATCGCTTCGCAATGTACCCACTTCACCTCGTAAGATGCGTTTGGTTGCAGATATGATTCGAGGTAAGGAGGTTAACCACGCACTTGATTTGCTGAAATTCTCGACCAAGGAAGCTGCCGGTCGTCTCGAAAAATTGTTGCTGTCGGCAATTGACAACTGGAAGCAGAAGAACGAGGATGCACGAATCGAAGATGCAAACCTTTATGTGAAGACAATTAGCGTAGATTCGGGTCGAATCCTGAAACGTCTTAGACCGGCTCCTCAGGGCCGCGGTCACCGCATCAGAAAAAGATCGAATCATGTGACATTGTTCGTTGATAGCAAAGTATCTGAAAACCAAGAAAATTAAACACGAGCAAATGGGACAAAAAGTTAATCCGATAAGTAACAGACTTGGTATAACACGCGGATGGGATTCGAGTTGGTTCGGTGGCAAGAACTACGGCGACAAGATTCTCGAAGATTCGAAGATTCGAAAATACCTTAATGCTCGTTTGGCAAATGCAAGCATCTCGAGGATTGTGATCGAAAGAACTTTGAAGCTGATAACAATTACTGTTTTCACTTCGAAGCCCGGTATCATAATCGGCAAAGGTGGCCAGCAGGTTGACAAACTGAAAGAAGAGTTAAAGAAAATTACGGAAAAGGATGTTCAGATCAACATTTTTGAAGTAAAGCGTCCTGATCTTGATGCGGTGATCGTTGCCAACAACATCGCCCGCCAGTTGGAGGGCCGTGTGGCTTACCGTCGTGCAATCAAAACTGCCATTGCATCGACAATGCGCAGCAACGCTGAAGGCATCAAGATCCAGATCTGTGGTCGTCTGAACGGAGCCGAGATGGCTCGCAACGAGATGTTCAAAGAGGGCAGAACGCCTCTTCACACTCTGCGTGCAGACATTGATTATTCGCAGGCCGAAGCTCTTACCAAGATGGGTGTAATCGGCATCAAGGTATGGATTTGCAAAGGCGAAGTTTACGGCAAGCGTGATTTGACCTTGAATCTTGGCGCTTCGAAAGAGCCGACCTCTTTTGGCGGTTCGCAGAAGCCGGGTCGTTCGGGTAACGACAGAGGATTCGGAAACAGAAAGAAAAAGTAATCATCTTTAACTTTAGGAACGATGTTACAACCAAGAAAAGTAAAATACAGAAGGCCGCAAAAGGGCAAGGCTAAGGGCGTGGCCCACAGAGGTTACGAACTGGCTTTCGGCTCTTTCGGCATCAAGGCCCTGCAGACCAAATGGATTACGGGCCGACAGATAGAAGCTGCGCGTATAGCCGTGACACACTATATGCAGCGTCAGGGACAGATATGGATCCGCATTTTCCCGGATAAGCCTATAACCAAGAAGCCTGCCGACGTCCGCATGGGTAAAGGTAAAGGTAATCCCGAGGGCTACGTAGCGCCTGTTACTCCGGGCCGCATACTCATCGAGTGCGAGGGCGTTTCTTACGATATCGCAAAGGAGGCATTGCGCTTGGCCGCCCAGAAGTTGCCAATCACAACCAAATTCGTTGTCCGCAGAGATTATGTTGAATCTTCAAATATTTAAGGATGAAAGCAGCAGAAATTAAAGGAATGACTATTGCTCAGATCGAAGAGAAAATCGCAGCCGAAACTGCCAATCTTTCTCAGATGAAGCTGGCACACGTGATCTCCCCGATAGAGAATCCTATGAAGATTCGTCAGACCCGCAGGGACATAGCACGTTTATTGACCATCTTGCGTCAAAAGCAATTAACCGAAAAATAAGTAGAGAGATGGAAGAAAGAAATCTTAGAAAGGAACGTGTCGGTATCGTAGTGAGCGACAAGATGGACAAGTCCATCGTGGTTGCAGTCGTGATCCGTGAGAAGCACCCTATATATGGTAAATTCGTCCAGAAGACGAAGAAGTTCCATGCGCATGATGAGAAAAACGATTCGCACGAGGGCGACACGGTTCGCATAATGGAGACCCGCCCTTTGAGCAAAACCAAACGTTGGAGATTAGTAGAAATCATCGAAAGGGCTAAGTAATCATGATACAGACAGAATCGAGACTTATAGTAGCAGACAACAGCGGCGCAAAGGAAGTGCTCTGCATCCATGTTCTGGGCGGATCATTCAAGCGTTACGCCTCGATCGGCGACCGCATTGTTGTGACTGTGAAGAACGCTTTGCCTTCGAGCGAAATGAAGAAAGGTACGGTTAGTAAGGCTGTTGTGGTCCGTACCAAAAAAGAGATCAGACGTGCGGACGGCTCGTATATCCGCTTCGACGACAATGCTTGCGTATTGTTGAACAATGCCGGTGAAATGAGAGGTACACGTATCTTCGGCCCGGTTGCTCGCGAATTGCGCGACGGTTATATGAAGATCGTATCGTTGGCGCCTGAAGTAATTTAAATTTAAGATTTTACAAAATGGCAAAATTGCATATTAAGAAAGGCGATACCGTAGTCGTAAACGCAGGCGGTTTCAAGGGCAAGGAGGGCAAAGTCCTCTCGGTCGACCCGAAGAATCAGTGTGCAATAGTCGAGGGTTTGCACATGGTGAGCAAGCATACCAAACCAAACTCGGCAAATCCCAACGGCGGCATCGTTAAGCAGGAAGCTCCGATTCATATTTCGAATTTGAATGTGAAGGACGAGAAAACTGGCAAGGGCACAAGAATTGGCCGTCGCCTTGAGAACGGAAAATTGGTTAGATATTCAAAAAAATCAGGGGAGGAGATTAAATGAGCTACGTACCGTCATTGAAAACCAAATACAAAGAGCAGGTCGTGCCTGCTCTTATGAAGGAATTTGGCTATACAACAGTCATGCAGGCTCCGAAACTCGAAAAGATTGTTTTGAATCAGGGTCTGGGCGAAGCCACTGCCGACAAGAAGATCATCGAAATCGCACTGAAGGAGATGGCTATGATCAGTGGTCAGAAAGCCGTCGCTACCTTGTCCAAGAAAGACATCGCTGGTTTTAAGGTGCGCAAGAAGATGCCTATCGGCGTCAAGGTGACTCTGCGTCGCGAGAAGATGTATGAGTTCCTCGAACGTCTTATCAAGGTGTCGCTTCCTCGCATCCGCGACTTCAACGGCATAGCCGGAAAGTTTGACGGCCGGGGCAATTACACTCTTGGTGTCACCGAGCAGCTCATTTTCCCTGAAATAAATCTTGATCAGGTTAATAAAATTCAGGGTATGAATATTACTTTTGTGACGTCGGCAAAAACCGACGAGGAGGCTTATGCGCTTCTCAAGGAGTTTGGATTACCGTTCAAAAATTCTAAAAAATAATTTCTAAGTAAGCATGGCAAAAGAATCAATGAAGGCTCGCGAGGTAAAGAGAGCCAAACTTGTTGCCAAATACGCAGAAAAGAGAGCAAAGTTAAAAGCTGAGGGCGACTATGTTGCTCTTCAGCTTTTACCTAAAAACTCTTGTCCTGTCCGCATGCACAACCGTTGCAAGCTGACTGGCCGTCCCAAAGGGTATATGCGTCAATTTGGCATTTCTCGTATTGTTTTTCGTGAATTGGCCTCCAACGGTCTGATTCCCGGCGTTAAGAAAGCAAGTTGGTGAGAAAATAGTGTTAAATATTGTCGCGGTTTCGCGATCAATTTAAACTAATTATTAATATGGTTACAGATCCAGTATCAGATTTCCTGACACGAATCAGGAATGCCATTATGGCAAAACACAGGGTGGTAGAAATACCTGCTTCGAACCTGAAGCGTAATATCACCAAAATTCTTTTCGAAAAGGGTTATATCCTGAACTACAAGTTTATTGACGACAACAAGCAGGGCATCATCAAGATTGCCTTGAAGTATGACCAGGCCACAAAGTGCCCGGCAATAAACGTTTTGAAACGAGTAAGTACTCCGGGTTTGCGCAGCTACACCGGCTATCGCGAAATGCCCCGAGTTCTGAATGGTTTGGGTATTGCCATCGTATCGACCTCCAAGGGTGTGATGACTGACAAGGAAGCTCGCACTGAGAAGGTCGGCGGCGAAGTATTGTGTTACGTTTACTAAAAAGAGGAGGAATCAGAAATGTCAAGAATCGGTAAATTACCTATCGCAATTCCTTCGGGTGTAAACGTTAGCGTTGATAACAACAACGTCGTTACAGTAAAAGGTCCTAAAGGAGAATTAAAGCAGGCTGTCAATGCCGACATTAAGGTTTCTATCGAAGATGGTCATGTGCATGTTACGCGCCCGACTGACGATAAGGAACATCGAGCTTTGCACGGTTTGTATCGTGCTTTGATCAACAATATGGTTGTGGGTGTGTCGCAGGGCTTCAAGGTACAGTTGGAGCTGGTTGGCGTCGGTTACCGTGCGACCTCTAATGGTCAGTTGCTTGATTTGGCATTGGGCTATTCTCACGCAATATGCATGCAGTTGCCTTCTGAGATAAAAGTAGAAGCTGTTACTGACCGCAAGAGCAATCCGATCATCACTCTGGAAACTGCAGACAAGCAGCTTCTCGGTCAGGTTTGCGCAAAAATCCGCTCATTGCGTATGCCGGAGCCCTACAAAGGCAAGGGCATCAAGTTTGTGGGTGAAGTTATTCGTCGCAAAGCAGGTAAATCAGCAAAAGTTTAATCTGATTAACTATTAGAATTATGGCTTTTTCGAAAATAGAAAGAAGGAACAAGATAAAGACTCGTATCAGAGGCGTGGTTTCTGGTACGGCGACAAGACCTCGCATGACGGTCTTTAGAAGCAACAAGCAGATTTATGTGCAGTTGATCGACGACGAGGCCGGCAAAACATTGCTGTCGTTGTCTTCGGCTTCTAAAAGTTTGTCGGAAGTGAAAGGAACAAAAAGTGAAGTGGCCGCTGCTGTCGGCAAGAAAATCGCCGAAAACGCTGTGAGTGCAGGCATCAACGCAGTCGTGTTTGATCGCAATGGCTATCTTTATCATGGACGTGTAAAACAATTGGCTGAAGCAGCCCGCGAAGCCGGTCTTAAATTTTAACAACGATGGTAGGAAATACAAAACGAGTTAGAACAACTAACGATCTTGTACTGAATGATCGTCTGGTAGCAATAAATCGAGTAACGAAAGTTACGAAAGGTGGTCGTACCTTTAGCTTCTCTGCCATTGTGGTTGTAGGCGACGGCAACGGCATAGTAGGCTGGGGCTTAGGCAAGGCAAGTGAAGTGACGGCCGCTATTGCCAAGGGCGTAGAGGCCGCCAAGAAGAACTTGATCAAAGTTCCGTTGATCCATGGCACAATACCTCACGAGCAGCTGGCATCGTTCGGTGGTGCACAGGTGTTCATCAAGCCTGCATCGCACGGTACAGGTCTGACCGCCGGTGGTGCAATGCGCGCAGTGCTCGAAAGCGTAGGCGTAAGCGACGTCCTGGCCAAGTCGAAGGGTTCGTCGAATCCTCACAACTTGGTGAAGGCCACAATGGCCGCACTTGGCGAGTTGCGCGACGCTTACACGATTGCACAGCAGCGAGGCATAACTTTGGACAAAGTGTTTAACGGTTAACTATTGAAATCATGGCAAAAATTAAAATCACACAGATTAAAAGTCTGATTGGTGCTCCCAAACGTCAGCGCGACACGATGGCTGCGTTGGGCATCAAGCGGATGCATCAAACGGTAGAAAAAGAAGATACCCGTGAGATTATGGGCATGGTTGCAAAGTTAAAGCACCTTGTGTCTGTTGAAAAATAATCAGTAAAATTAGCAGAAATCATGAATTTAAGCAGTTTAAAGCCGGCTAAAGGGTCTATTCATCATGACAAGCGAGTAGGTCGTGGTGCCGGTTCTGGTCGCGGCGGAACGTCAACCCGCGGTCATAAAGGCGCAAAATCACGTTCGGGCTATTCGAAGAAATTCGGTTTTGAAGGTGGTCAGATGCCTTTGCAGCGTCGTCTTCCGAAGTTTGGTTTCAACAATTACGGTCGCAAAGAATATAAGGCAATCAATCTTGAGACAATTCAGGCTTTGGCAGAGAAAGAGAATGTAGCAGTTATTGATCCGCAGTACTTGACGAATGCAGGTCTGGTCGGAAAAAATGACATCATCAAAATTTTGGGTAATGGTACTTTGACAGCCAAACTCGAAGTGAAAGCCCATGCTTTCTCCAAGAGTGCTGAGGCCGCAATCGTTGCAGCGCAGGGTACCGCAGTAAAACTGTAGACGAATGAGACAACTAATTGACACCATTCGCAACATTTGGAAAATTGATGAACTTAAAAACAGGATCCTAACGACGTTAGGATTCCTGTTAGTTTATCGTTTAGGCTCCTATGTTGTGCTGCCCGGCATTGACCCGGCACAATTGACCGCTTTAAAAGATCAAACAAGCAAGGGTGTTCTAGGCCTTTTGGACGCATTTTCAGGCGGCGCATTTTCGAATGCATCAATTTTAGGCTTGGGTATCATGCCATACATCTCGGCCTCGATTGTTGTCCAGTTGTTGGGAATAGCGTTCCCATATTTTCAGAAGTTGCAGCGCGACGGTGAGAACGGACGCCGGAAAATCAATCAGATAACCCGTTTCCTGACGGTTCTGATTCTGTTGATCCAAGCGCCTAGTTATCTTGCGAACTTGAACTCGAAACTGCCCGAAAGTGCGTTTGCCATCACGGGCGCTATGTTCATGGTGTCGAGCGTGATTATTCTGACGGCCGGAACGATGTTTGTAATGTGGCTTGGCGAAAGAATAACCGACAGAGGTATCGGCAATGGTATTTCGTTGATAATCATGATTGGTATCATCGCCAGACTGCCGCAGTCTCTTATTGCCGAGTTTGCTTCGAAGTTGAGCAGTGCTTCAGGCACAGGTGGATTAGTAATGCTCTTGGTCGAATTTGTAGTGTTGTTCTTCGTGTTTGTCGGATCAATACTTTTGGTTCAGGGCACGCGACGCATTCCGGTTCAGTATGCTAAACGAATTGTCGGCAACAAGCAGTATGGCGGCGTTCGTCAGTATATTCCGCTGAAAGTCAACGCGGCCGGTGTGATGCCGATAATATTCGCGCAGGCAATCATGTTCTTGCCGGTGGTGTTTGCGGGCTTCGTTAGCGAAGAGTCTGCAAGCGGCCTCTCGGCGATATTTGCCGACTATACCGGTTTTTGGTATAACTTCATCTTTGCGTTCCTGATTATTGTATTTACCTATTTCTATACGGCAATCACAATCAATCCGACGCAGATGGCCGAGGATATGAAGCGCAACCAAGGTTTCATACCGGGTGTCAAACCCGGAAAGAAAACTGCCGATTACATAGACTCTGTGATGTCGAAAATCACATTGCCCGGGTCTATTTTCCTGGCAATTGTTGCCATAATGCCTTCATTCGTATCTTCTTACGTAGATCCCAGCTTCGCTCAGTTCTACGGTGGTACGTCACTCTTGATTCTGGTAGGTGTAGTTTTGGATACGCTTCAGCAGATTGAAAGCCATTTGTTGATGAGACATTACGATGGTTTGATGAAGACCGGTCGAATCATGGGCCGCACATCCGGAGTAGCTGTTCATTAATTGAACAGTCTTCTTTCGAAATGATATTTATCAAAACACAGGAACAGATAAATCTCCTGAGAGTCAGCAACCGTTTGGTTGTCATGACTCTCGGAGAATTATCTAATTATATAGCACCTGGTGTAACCCCTTTGAAATTAGACAGGATCGCTTATGAGTTTATCAAGGATAACGGAGCCGAGCCTGCCTTTTTGAATTATAAAGGATTCCCAAATTCACTTTGTGTTTCAGTAAATGATGTCGCAGTCCACGGCGTCCCGACTGCCAAGCCTTTGGAAGACGGTGACATCGTGACGATTGACTGCGGTGTGAGACAGAATGGTTTTTGTGGCGATTCTGCTTTCACGTTCGCCGTCGGCTCGATAAGTGAAAAAAATCAGGAGTTTGTCACTACGGTCCGGTCGGCACTTGATGCGGCCGTCAATGCAGTATGTGAGGGAGTGCGGTTGGGCACCGTCGGTCACTTGATTCAAGAAAAAATCGAGCGAGCCGGATATTCGGTTATCAGGGAGCTGACCGGTCACGGTATAGGTCGCGAACTTCACGAAGATCCGCTGATATACAATTACGGAATCGAGGGTTCGGGCACAAGACTGGAGGCCGGAATGGTCATCGCGATAGAGCCGATAGCAAGTGCCGGGGAACGTCATGTGAGAGTTTCGAAAGATGGTTTCGGAATAGAAACTTGCGACGGAAGTTGCACGGCCCATTTTGAGCAAACCATTGTGGTAGAAAAAAATGGTGCTAATGTGTTGTCTGTTTTTGATTTTCTCAAATAAATACTACATTTGCACCTCGAATTAAGAAAAGTAAGGATAATTATATGCCAAAGCAGTCATCTATCGAGCAGGATGGGACAATAATCGAAGCTCTTTCCAATGCTATGTTTCATGTAGAGTTGGAAAATGGTCATGTCATAACTGCTCATATCTCTGGAAAAATGAGGATGAACTACATCAAGATTCTCACCGGAGATAAGGTAAAGGTTGAGATGTCACCGTATGATTTGACAAAAGGAAGAATTTCGTATCGATATAAATAATCTATTTTCATTATGAAAGTAAGAGCATCAATCAAAAAAAGAAGCGCGGATTGCAAGATTGTCAGCCGTAAAGGTCGGCTTTATGTGATCTGCAAAAAGAATCCTAAGTTCAAACAACGTCAAGGTTAAAAAAACAAATCAATTATTATGGCAAGAATTGCTGGTGTCGATATACCTGTCAACAAGATAGGTGAAATCGCATTGACTTACATTTACGGTATTGGTCGGAGTACAGCTTGTACAGTTTTGGAGAAGGCCGGAGTTGATCGTAGTGTAAAAGTAAAAGACTGGACCGATGCACAGGTTCAGGCTATTCGTGAAGTTATCGGATCTTCATTAAAAGTTGAAGGTGAATTGCGTTCTGAAGTTCAGTTGAACATCAAGCGACTGATGGATATTGGCTGCTACCGTGGCATCCGTCACCGTCTTGGTCTGCCTGTTCGTGGTCAGTCGACCAAGAACAATGCACGTACTCGCAAGGGTAAGAAGAAAACTGTTGCTAACAAGAAAAAAGCTACTAAATAATCGTTGAATTATGGCTAAGAAAGCAGGAACGCAAAAAAAGAGAATCGTAAATGTTGAGGCTCAGGGTCAGGCTCACATTCATTCTTCATTCAATAATATTATCATCACTCTGACGAACATGAATGGCCAGACCATTTCGTGGTCGAGTGCAGGTAAAATGAACTTCAAGGGTTCGAAGAAAAACACTCCTTATGCAGCTCAGATGGCCGCTACCGACTGTGCCAAAATTGCTTACGATCTTGGCTTGAGAAAGGTGAAGGCTTATGTGAAGGGTCCGGGCAACGGCCGTGAGTCGGCTATCCGTTCGATCCACGCAGCCGGCATTGAGGTGACTGAGATCATCGACGTGACGCCGCTGCCGCACAACGGTTGCCGTCCTCCTAAGAGAAGAAGAGTTTAAAGAATTCAGTATTAATTAATAACCATAACGTTTTTGTTTTGAATTTTGAATAATGATTGGTTATATGATTATATAATCAGGGCTGCCATATTCATCATTTGAAATCAAAATTTAAAAATCAAAAATCAGAAAATGGCTAGATTTATTGGTCCGAAAACAAGAATTGCCAGAAAATTTGGTGAGGCAATTTATGGTCCAGACAGGGCGTTTGAAAAAAGAAAAAGTTATCCGCCCGGACAACATGGCTTGAACCATCGCCGGAAAACCAGCGAATATGGTACTCAGCTGAAAGAGAAACAGAAGGCAAAATACACTTATGGCCTTCTTGAACGTCAGTTCAGAATCGTTTATGCCGATGCGAAAAGAAGCAAGGGAGTAACCGGTGAGGTGCTTTTGGGTCTTCTTGAATCGCGTTTGGATAATGTCGTTTATCGTCTTGGAATAGCTCCTACTCGTGCCGCAGCCCGTCAGTTAGTAGGACACCGTCACATTTTGGTTGACGGTGAAGTTGTCAACATTCCTTCGTATAGGATAAAGGCAGGTCAGATTGTTGGTGTTCGCGAGAAGTCCAAATCGCTGGAGGTTGTAGCAAACTCTTTGCAGAATGCCAACCATTCGAAATATCCGTGGTTGGAGTGGGACAAGAACACGATGTCTGGCAAATTCCTGAATATGCCTGAGAGGTCTGATATTCCAGAAAATATCAAAGAACAGTTGATCGTCGATTTGTATTCTAAATAATTAATTCTTATGGCAGTTTTAGCATTCCAAAAACCAGACAAAGTCATTATGCTTGAGTCTGACGATAAATTCGGTCGTTTTGAATTTCGTCCGCTTGAGCCCGGATATGGTCAGACCATTGGAAATGCCTTAAGAAGAATATTGTTGTCTTCTCTTGAAGGATACGCAATCACATCAATCAAGATTGATGGAGTCGACCACGAGTTTGCAACCATACCGGGCGTAGTCGATGACGTGACTCAGATTATTCTGAATTTGAAGCAAGTATGTTTCAAGAAGTTGACTCAGGATATTGATTCCGAAAAAGTTACAGTATCGTTCTCGGGCAAGGAACAGATAACAGCAGGTGACTTTAACAGTTTCATGCAGTCGTTTGAGGTTCTGAACCCTGAGATGGTCGTCTGCAATTTGAATCCTGAAACGACATTCAATATGACCTTTACAATCAACAAGGGTCGTGGATATGTCGTCAGTGATGACAATGCTTCGGCAGACGATGAAATAGGCGTGATTGCAATCGATTCGATCTACACGCCTATCAAGAATGTGAAGTATTCGGTAGAACAGTATCGTATTGAACAACAAACGGATTACGAGAAACTCGTTTTCGAGATTACGACGAATGGTTCAATTCATCCAAAGGATGCGCTCAAAGAGGCGGCTAAGATTTTGATTTATCACTTCATGCTGTTCTCTGACGAGAAGATTACGTTGGATTCTGACGAGAAGTTCGGCAACGAAGAGTTTGACGAGGAAGTGCTGCACATGAGGCAGTTGCTCAAGACCCGATTGGTCGACATGGATCTTTCGGTTCGTGCATTGAACTGCCTGAAGGCTGCCGACGTCGAGACTCTTGGCGAACTGGTGACTTACCATAGGAACGATCTTCTCAAGTTCAGGAATTTCGGCAAGAAATCTCTGACGGAACTTGATGATCTCTTGGTTAACTTGGGCCTGTCGTTTGGTATGGATACCGCAAAGTATAAATTAGACAAAGATTAATTACGATGAGACATAATAAGAAATTTAATCATCTTGGTAGGACAAGTGCCCATCGTAAAGCATTGTTGGCCAACATGGCGTGTTCTTTGATTATGCACAAGCGAATCAAGACAACGCTGGCAAAAGCAAAGGCTTTGCGTATGTACGTAGAACCGTTGATGACAAAGACAAAGAATCTTTCGACCGTGGAGGACAAGACGAACGCACAGCGTTTGGTTTTCAGCTACTTGAAAGACAAATATGCAGTTAAAGAGTTGTTTACCGAAGTAGGCGAGAAAATTGCAAATCGTCAGGGCGGTTACACAAGAATCCTGAAGTTAGGCAATCGCGTAGGTGACGCAGCAGAAGTGTGCTATATCGAACTCGTTGATTATAATGCAGGTATGCTCGCAGCTCCGAAGGCAGCAGAAGAGAAGAAGAAGACCCGTCGCAGCCGGTCGAAGAAAGCGGCCGACGAGGCGGTTGAAGCTCAGCCTGCAGCAGAATAACTGCCAGAGCAGATAACTATAAAGGCATCCCGGACAGGGGTGCCTTTTTTTATTTGTATAAAAATGTTATATTGCGCAAAATTCTAAAAAATACTGCCATGAATAAAATAGTTTTTTTTATCGCATGCGCAATGTTGTATGTAGTGAATGTGCATGCAGAGAATGATGAAAAGTATTTGATTTCGGACAGCTTCATTTCCGGGGCCAAATATGTGGACGGGAATCTGACCATCACAGACAGTAGTCTTGCCTATAGAAGCTCGAATGAGAGTTTGACGTGGAACGGTGAATCCATTAATTTCTGGGGGGATATCACGCTGAGCCAGTCGGCGCAGATAGACGTCAAGGTCAGCGGGGCGGCGAAGGTCTATTTTGCGGCCAAGTCGACGACGTCAAACGCCGAGCGGTCGATACTGATTGGCGGCACGCCCATAGCCGACGAGAAATTCGTGTCGACGCAAATCCGCATGATAGGTTATGAGTATGATGGCGCGGCGGCTACGCTGTCTTTTGAGCCCGACAATGGGCTGTATCTGTATATGATTTACGTCGATTATCCGAGCTATACGTCGGTGGGCAGCGAGACGGCCGGCAAAGAGATTGTGCGGACGGAATATTATTCCATCTGCGGTTCGAAACTGACGGCCGCGCCGACGACGGGCGTTTATCTGACACGCACTTTCTTTGCTGACGGTTCGGTCAAAACGCTGAAAATCATGAAAAGATAGTTTCCTGAGACTATGAAAATTTTTTCATTACCGCTCACTCGTGTCCTTGTTGGCATGTTGGGCGGTATTTTTCTGACCATATTATTGCCGGGCTTCGAGGGTGTCTTTTACGTCGTCGGCGTGCTGTGCCTGATCGGGATGATAGTCATGTGCGTCCGCTTCAGGCCGTCGTATGGGAACTGGGCAGGCTGGGTCGTCTTCCTGTTTTTCGTGGCGTTCGGGTATCAGTGGCAGCAGCTGCGGTCGGTGCAGCTGGTCAGGGCCGACGGCGAGGTCGACATTTATGGCTGCGTCAAGTCGGTGGTCCGCGTCGACAACGACAGAATAAAATACGAGATTGAGGCTGACTCGATAATCACGCGCGACAGCGTGTTTTATGCGCGCGAAGGGCTGCTGACGTTGCCGGTAGGGCTTGCGCAGCGGTCGGGCAACGAGATTCATGTTAAGGCCAGACTGTCGGCACTGAAACGCTCGGCCAACCCGGGCGCGTTCGACTATCCGGCCTATCTGACGCACAACGGCTATTCGTTCGTGGCCTACAGCAACGCCGAAAGCCTGGAGGCGCTTGGCTTCAGGAACGGCGTGTCGGTGTTTTTCATGCGATTGCGCGATGCGGTCGCGGATATATTCGCGACATCCGGCTTCAGCGCAAAATCGCAGAATCTGCTGCAGGCCCTGTTTCTGGGCGACCGAAGCCGGCTGGACCCTGAGCTGAAGCAGTCGTTCTCCGACTGCGGCGTCATTCACATATTGGCTGTCAGCGGGTTGCATGTGGGGCTGATTTATATGTTCGTGGCCTCGGTTCTGTCCTTTTTGTTCAGGCGCAAGCTGGCCGCCCTCCGTTTTGTGCTGACGTCGTTGTTTCTGGTGGGATACGCAATGCTGACGGGGCTTTCATCTTCGGTGCTGCGCGCTGTGATAATGATGATTACTATTGAGTACGGCGGGCTGGTCGGCTACCGGCGCGACAAATACAACACGCTGCTTGTGGCTTTGTTCATCATTCTGATGATAGACCCGAACAATGCCTTTTCGATTGGGCTGTGGCTCAGCTTTGCGGCCGTCACATCTATCATTGTGGTGTATCCGATGCTGACCTCCTTCAACATCAGATTCCTGCCGTTCAGATATGTCTACAACACGATGGCGGTGACGCTGTCGGCACAGATAGGCACCATGCCGCTGACGCTCATGTTCTTCCACAGTTTTCCGGTTTATTTTCTGCTGCACAATGTGGTCGTCCTGCCGCTGGTGGCGCCGATTCTGATAGGCGCCATAACGGTAGTCCTGTTCTCGTTCAGCGAGACTGCGGTGTCGCTGATGGTGCCGACGCTCGATTCGCTGCTGTGCTTCGTGTCGGATTATGTGGAGTCGGCGGCCGCGCTGCCATACAGCGTCGTCACCGGCGTGCCGTTCGATGCCGTGTGCGCCCTGGCATCGGCTGCGCTGCTGATAAGCGTAGTGCGCTTTGCCACGAAGCCGCATTTTCTCGGTCTGCGGCCAATAATGCTCTGTGCCTTTCTGGGGATGTCGTGGGCCTGCGTCAGGATGCTGGAGCCCGCCGACGACCACATGGTGGTTTTTGAGGGATATGGCGAGAGCGCCCTCGTGGCGCTGGTCAGCGGGCGGAGCGTGACCTACCTGGCCGACACTGCAAGCCGGCAGCACGCGACGGCCATGGACAACCACTGTGCCGAGTGCTGGCTGACGGACCGGCGTGTCTTCCCCAATGACCGTAACTACACCGCGACGTTTGCCGGCAGGCGTTATCTGTTTGTGGGCAAGGCATCGGCACTGACCGATGCGCTGGCCGGCGGTGCCGACGTCGCCGTCCTGACGCGGCAGGCATTGCCGCCCGAGCGCATGACGGAATCGGGCGCGGAAATCGTGATTCCACGGCAGTTCAAGCCCTGGATAGCAGCCGTGTGGCGCGAGACATTCGTCCCCGCGCTGACGGCCGAAAACAGAAAATAAATGTCCGGACCGTCATGGCAATCTGATTATTCGTTGTTAATTTGCAGGCTGTTTCTTATCAAATAAAGAGTTGCAACCATGAAGATATTCATTGCAGGCGCGGGAGCGGTCGGCACACATCTGGCCAAGCTGTTCGTCGATTCGAATCATGCCGTGACCTTGATGGACGAGCGCGAAAAGTTGGATGCGTTCGACTCGCACGTCGATCTGCTGAAGTTTGAGGGCGTGATGACTTCGGTGGACGACCTTGAGGAGGCGATGGTGGGCGAGTCGGACCTGTTCATAGCCGTGCCGCCCTATCCCGATATGAGTCTGTTGGCGTGCATCCTTGCCAAACGGCTGGGCGCCAAGCTGACGGTGGCTCGTGTCAACACGTCGGAATACATGGTGCCGAAGATTCGCGCGCTCTACAAGAGCCTTGGCGTGGACGAAATCATCTATCCCGAACAGCTCGGCGCGCAGGAGGCGCTCGAATCGATCAAGCGGGTCGGCATACGCCAGATTTATGAATTTTCGAATGGTGAGCTGATTCTGGCGGCAATCAAGCTGCGGTCGAACGCGCCGCTTGTGGGCCACACGTTCGGCGAGACGGCCGAGATGCACGCCGGAAAATACAACGTGGTGGCCATCTTCAGAGACGGCGAGACGATTATCCCGCACGGGTCGAGCCAGTTTGAGCATGGCGACTTGGGCTACTTCGTGACCACGCGCGACGTGCTGCCGCAGGTGCTCAACGACGCCGGCAAGGAACAGTACGAAATAAAGGAAGTCATGATTCTGGGCGGAAGCCGCATAGGGCAGCGGATTGCGATGGGGCTTGGCGACTACAACGTGAGGCTGATAGAGCTCAACCGCGAAAAGTCGGAGCGGCTGGCCGATAAGCTCGAGAACGTGCTTGTGATCAATGGCGACGGGCGCAACCTGGACCTGCTCAAGGACGAGGGCATCCGCAAGATGGACGCCTTCATAGCCGTGACGGGCAGCTCGGAGGTCAACCTGCTGGCGTGCCAGCTGGCCAAGAAAATGGGCGTGCGCAAGACGGTGGCCGAGGTGGAGAACCTCGACTATCTGCCGCTGGCCGAGGAGATTGGCATCGGCACCATCATCAACAAGAAGCTGATAGCTGCCGGATACATCTACCGCTACACGCTGCACGCCCACGTGGCCTATGCCAAGTGCCTGACGTCGACCAATGCCGAGATGCTCGAACTGGTGGCGCAGCCCAATTCGAAAATAACCAAGAGCCCGCTGCGCGAACTCAATCTGCCCAAAGACATGAACGTGGGCGGCCTGATACGCGACGGAAAGGCCATCATAGTGTCGGGCAACACGCAGGTGGAGGTCTACGACAAGGTGGTGGTGTTTGCAATGCAGTCGAGCCTTGCGAAAATTGAGAAGCTATTCAACTGACGCCCAGGCCCGAGGGTAACAGTGGCACGCGGATGCCACGAATAGAAAAATAATGCTTTAATTTGTGTTGCTCAAAACACAAAAATATGCTCTTCAATAAGTCGTTCATAGCCTATGTGCTCGGCGTTTTACTGATTATCGAAGGTTCGTTCATGCTGATGCCGGGCATCGTTGCCATCATCTATGGCGAGCCCGACACTCCATATCATTTCATATCGGCACTGGTGTGCTGCATGGCCGGCTCTGTGCTGGCCTTCCTGTTCCGCAACCACGAGCGCAGCTTCGGGCGGCGCGACGGCTATGTGATAGTGAGTGCCGTGTGGATAGTCTTCTCGCTCTTCGGCGCGCTGCCGTTCTGGCTAAGCGGCGCGCTGCCTTCGTTCACCGACGCCTTCTACGAGACCATGTCGGGCTTCACCACCACCGGTTCGTCGGTGCTGACCGACATTGAGAGCGCGCCGCACGGCATCCTCTTCTGGCGCAGCCTGACGCAGTGGCTCGGCGGCATGGGCATCATCATGCTGTCGCTGGCGGTGCTGCCCATGCTCGGCATCTGCGGCATGCAGCTGTTCTCGGCCGAATCGTCGGGTGCGATGTCGGACAAGCTGCGGCCGAAGATTTCGGAAGTGGCGCGGCGCATCTGGCTCATCTACACGTCGCTCACCATAGTGCAGACGCTGCTGCTGATGCTCGGAGGAATGTCGCTGTTCGAGGCCGTCTGCCACTCCTTCTCGACGCTGTCGACCGGAGGCTTCTCGACCCGCAACGCCAGCCTCGCCGCCTACGACTCGGCCTACATCGAGTATGTGGTGATGCTGTTCATGTTCGTCGGCGGCGTCAACTTTGCGCTCTACTACGCCATTCTCCTTGGCAAGTTCAACCGCCTCAAGTTCGACGACGAACTGAAATACTTCACCGTCACCACGATAGCTCTCGGCCTGCTGGGCGGCATCGTCATCTACTTTTCGACAGCCGACGCCGCGCTCGAGAACTCCGTCCGCGACAGTCTGTTCCTTGTGCTCTCGGTGGTCACCACCACCGGCTTCACCACGGCCGACTATTCGATGTGGCCGCACGCGCTGGTGGTGATAATAGCCATGCTGATAGTCAGCGGCGCCTGCACGGGCTCGACGTCGGGCGGCATCAAGTCCATCCGCTTCATTGTCCTGCTCAAGACGGCCTATCACGAGCTGCGCCAGACGCTCCACCCCTCGGCGGTGATTCAGGTCAAGATCAACGGGCGGTCGCTGAGCGTGGCCAACCTTGTGAACACGGTGTCGTTCATGGCCTTCTTCTTCTCGATGATATTCGTGGGGATGATTTTCGTGTCGCTCTGGGGCTACGACTTTGAGGACAGCTACGGCCTGGTGGCCAACAGCCTTGCCAACGTCGGCATCAGCGTCGGCAATTTCGGCCCGTCGGGTCCCTACACGTTCGCGTCGCTGCCCGATGTGCTCAAATGGTTCCTGGCCTTGCTGATGCTCATTGGCCGACTGGAAATCTTCACGGTGGCGCTGCTCTTCACCGGATATTTCTGGAAACAGTAGCCGCGCAGCGCACCGCGCGCCGTCAGGGCGTGAGGGTGCAGGTGGCGGCGAACGAGCGCCAGATGTCGGCCTTGCGACAGGCGGCCAGGCACTGCTCCGAGGCCGTCAGGACGCACCGGCTGCGGTCCACGCCATAGAAGGCGTCGGGCACGTGGCACAGGGGCGGACGCGGCCCGTCGATGCGGATGCAGGCCAGCCCGGTGCAGTTGCAGAACGCCAGTGCCCCGATGACGGCAAGCCGCGCCGGCAGCCTTATCTGCGTCAGCGAGGCGCACTTCTCGAACGCCCAGCTCTCTATGGTCCTTATATCTTCGTTCAGCGTCAGCCGGCTCAGGGCGGCGCACTCCCCGAACGTGTTGCTTCTGATGGTCCGGATGCCTTGCGGCAGTGCGATGTCGGTCAGCGCCGTGCACCCTATGAAAGCGCATGTGCCGATGTCGGTCAGCGCCTTGCTGAGTGCGATGCCTGCAAGGCTGCGGCATCCGGCAAAGGCATGGCGGCCGATGGCAGTGACGGTGGGCGGCATGACGACGCTGCCGAGCATGGCGCAGCCCTCGAACGCGCGCTGGCCTATGATGCGTGTGGCGGCCGGCAGCACTATGCTGCGGAGCCGCGTGTGCGCGAACATGCTGCGCGACACGGTGTCTTCTTCGGAGCGGAGTCCGTCGGCATAGCAGCCTCCGCCAGGCACTATCGTGGCCTCGCCAAGGTCGAGCTCGGCAAGGCGGCCGTCGGTGGCGTTCATGGCCATGTCGGCGCCGCAGAGGTGGCGCAGCAGGGCTATGTCGGTGCCGTTGATGGGTCCGACGATTTTGAGCGTCGTGATTTGTGGGAGTGATTGCAGAGAAATCAGGGTGCACAGCGTCCCTGCTGTGGCTACATTGACAGTCATAGCAAAATGGTTTAATGTCGGTTCACTCCCTCCGAACCGTGCGGATATGTCTTGTCCGGACTCGTATGCCAAAAAGCGTGGGAGTCTGCTGCCGTAGCCCGTTCCACGCCCGGAGTCCTTCACGCTGCCGCGAATGCAGCGTAAAGATATGTCGATTTGTCGTGAAAAACCATAGGCCCCGTCTTTTTCTGCCCCCTCGGGCCATGGCAAAGGCGCCGGTGTCTCGCTGTTCGGTCCCCGTGCGGGGGCGGCGAGACACCGGCGCCTTGCTGTCGGCGGCGGCCGTGTGGGCCGGCGTCAGAAGTTCTGCATGTCGTGCAGCTTCTTGTAGTATCCGCCCATGGCAATCAGCTGCTCGTGGGTGCCCTGCTCCACAATGCGCCCTTCGTTGAAGACGCAGATGATGTCGGCATTGCGAATGGTGCTGAGGCGGTGCGCCACCACCAGCGACGTGCGGTTGGCCATCAGCTTTTCGAGGGCGTCCTGCACCAGGCGTTCCGATTCGGTGTCGAGCGCCGAGGTGGCTTCGTCCAGAATGAGTATGTCGGGGTTCTTGAGGACGGCGCGTGCGATGCTGATGCGCTGCCGCTGTCCGCCCGAGAGCTTGGAGCCGCGGTCGCCTATCATGGTCTGATAGCCTTCGGGGCACTCCATGATGAAGTCGTGGGCGTTGGCTATGCGTGCGGCCCGTTCGACGTCCTGCGCCGTGGCCCCTTTGACGCCGAAGACGATGTTGTTGTAGATGGTGTCGTTGAACAGAATGGCCTCCTGATTGACGTTGCCCATGAGCGCGCGCAGGTCGTGGAGGCGGTACTGCTTGACGTCGGTCCCGTCCACAAGGATGCTGCCCTTGCTGATGTCCCAGAAGCGCGGAAGCAGGTCGACGAAGGTGGACTTGCCGCTGCCGCTCTGTCCCACCAGCGCCACCATCTTGCCTTTGGGAATGGTGATGCTGACGTCGTTGAGCACGTTGCGTTCGCCGTCGTAGGAGAAGGTGACGTTGCGGTATTCGATGCCCGTTTCGAGCGTCTTCTTTTCGAGGCCGTTGGGGTTCTCGAATATCTTGTCGTCGGCCAGCAGTATCATGTCGATGCGCTCCATGGCGGCCATGCCTTTCTGGATGCTGTAGAGCGCCGTCGAGAATGCCTTGGCGGGGTTGATTATCTGATAGAACACGCCCAGATAGGCCAGGAAGGCGGCCACCGACAGCGAGCCCGTGCCGCTGAGGATGAGCGTGCCGCCGAACCACACCACGATGATGACCACGATGGTTCCAAGCAGTTCGCTGAGCGGGTGCGCCAGGTCGCGCCGGCGGGCCAGCCGCTTGGCTATGCGGCAGTAGGCGTTCGACTCGCTGGCATAGTGCTCGCACACCACCTTTTCGGCGTTGAAGGCCTTGACCACCCGCAGGCCCGAGATGGTCTCGTCGAGTATGCCGAGCAGCTGCCCCATCTTGTTCTGGCCCTCGAGCGAGCGCCGTTTCAGGCTCTTGCCCACGCGGCCTATCACCACGCCGGCCAGCGGCAGCATGACGAGCGCGAAGAGCGTCAGCTGCGGGCTCATGATGACCATGGAGACGAGGTAGACTATGATGAGCATCGGGTTCTTGAGGAACATGTCTATTGAGGCCATGACGGAGCTTTCGACCTCGGCCACGTCGCCCGTGGCGCGCTGGATGATGTCGCCCTTACGCTCGTTGGAGAAGAAGCCTATGGGCAGCGACACTATCTTGTCGAATATCTGCTTGCGTATGTCGCGCACCACATTGTTGCGTATGCTGATGCTGGTGTAGGCGCCGAGGTAGGCCGTGCCCGTCTTGAGCGCCGTGCCCGCCACCATGAACGCGCCGGCGAACAGCAGGGCCGAGCCGGGTCCGTAGGTGCTCTTGAAGACGGTGATGTAGTAGTAGAAGTTGTGCTTGACGGTTTCCATGTCCATTGCCCACGGTTCGAGGTCGAGCACGGGCGTGTCCTGCTGGAAGATGATTTCGAGGATGGGGATCATCAGTGCCATCGACGACACGGAGAATACGGCCGACAGGATGTTGAAGATGAAGCTCAGCACAATGCTGCTCCAATATGGAGGCACAAAGCGGCCGGCAAAGCTGAAGAAGTATTTCATTTGGCGTGTTGTTGTGATTTCCGTTTTGCAAAAAATCAGCAAACCGTAGCCGGGCCGGTGCCCGCGGTGCGGTTTGCTGAGGTCAGACGGGCCGGCTGTGCGGCTGCCCGGTGCCCGTGCGGGCCTCCGGGTCAGTGCCGGTATATGCCCGTATAGGTCTGCGGCGTGATGGCGCGCAGCTCTTCCTTGACTTGTTCTGACACGTCGAGCGTCTCGATGAAGGCGGCTATCGTCTCGTGGTTCATCCTGACGTTGGTGCGCGTCAGCTCTTTGAGCGCCTCGTAGGGGTTGGGGTAAGCCTCGCGGCGCAAGATGGTCTGTATGCCCTCGGCCACCACCGCCCAGTTGTTTTCCAGGTCGCGCTCTATGGCCTCGGGGTTCAGCAGCAGCTTGCCCAGCCCCTTGTCGATCGACTTGAGCGAGATGATGCTGTGGGCCACGGGCACGCCAATGTTGCGCAGCACGGTCGAGTCGGTCAGGTCGCGCTGCAGGCGCGACACGGGCAGCTTGGTGGCCAGATGCTCGAGTATGGCGTTGGCAATGCCCAGGTTGCCTTCGGCGTTCTCGTAGTCGATGGGGTTGACCTTGTGGGGCATGGCGCTCGATCCCACTTCGCCTTTCTTGATTTTCTGCTTGAAGTACTCCATCATTATGTACATCCAGAAGTCGCGGCACAGGTCGATGAGTATGACGTTGATGCGCTTGATGGCGTCGAAGACGGCCGACAGGTCGTCGTAGTTCGAAATCTGCGTGGTGAACGGTTCGCGGCGCAGCCCGAGGTGCTCGGCCACGAAGCGGTTGCCGAAGTCGGTCCAGTCAATCTGTGGGAAGGCCACGTGGTGGGCGTTGAAGTTGCCCGTGGCGCCTCCAAACTTGGCCGACATGGGCAGGGCTTTCAGGGCGTCGAGCTGGCGCTGCAGGCGGCTGACGAACACCATTATCTCCTTGCCCAAGCGGGTGGGCGAGGCCGGCTGCCCGTGGGTCTTGGCCAGCATCGGGATGTCTTTCCACTCGTCGGCAAAGCCGCGCAGGCGGTCTATCACCTTCTGCACTTCGGGGCAGTAGACGTCGGCAAGGGCCTCGCGCAGCGACAGGGGCACCGACGTGTTGTTGATGTCCTGCGACGTCAGTCCGAAGTGAATGAACTCCTTGTGTGCCGTCAGGCCCAGGCGGTCGAACTCCTCCTTCAGGAAGTATTCGACGGCCTTGACGTCGTGGTTGGTCACCGATTCGATGTCTTTGATGCGCTGCGCCTGGGCGCAGTCGAAGTCGGCGTATATCTTGCGCAGGCTCTCGAAGCAGCCGTGGTCGATGCCCTTGAGCTGGGGCAGCGGCAGCTGGCAGAGCGCTATGAAGTATTCTATCTCGACCCGCACGCGGTAGCGGATCAGTGCGTATTCCGAAAAGTAGTTTCCAAGTTCGTCGACCTTGGCGCGATAGCGGCCGTCGACGGGCGAGATGGCCGTGAGTGTCTGCAAATCCATGTTCCTGTTATAGATGTTTCGTAATAGGCTGCAAATTTAGCGTAATAATCGTTTCGGGCGGCAGCCGTGCGCTCCTAATTTGCCGATGGCTGCGCCTATTGAAAAAAATGTGCATCTTTGGCTTCGCAATGTCCTCTGAAGCCTTGCCATGATAGTGCGATTCCTGTCGATGCTGTGGATAGTGCCGCTGGTGCTGGCGGCGTGCGCTGCGGTGCCTGCCGTGGTGCGCGACGTGTGCGCCTCGGCCGGCCGCTACGGCTGGTTCGCCGCAGGCATGGGCGTGCAGCTGGCGCTGTCGGTGGCGCTGCACGGGCGCATGGCCTGGCTGCGCACCTTTGCCCACGAGGCCGCGCACTCCATGGTGGCGCTCTTGCTGCTGGGGCACATCCGCGAGTTCAGCGCCACGGCCTCGGCCGGCGGACACGTGCGCTACGACGGCGTCCGCTTCGGCACACTCTTCGTGGCCCTCGCGCCCTATTGCCTGCCCTACATGGCCTACGCCTCGGCACTCGTGGCCGCCTTGGTCGACGGCCGCTACCGGCCGGCAGCCGACGCCGTCACGGGCTTTGCGCTGATGTTCCACCTTGTGTGCTTCGCCTGCCAGACGCGCACCGGCCAGCCCGACATACGCGACTCGGGGTGCCTGCGCTCGCTGCTCTTCATTGCGGGCTTCGGCGTCGTCAACGTGTCGGTGGTGGTGCGCAGCGTGACGTGCGGGCTGTGGCAGGCCGTGTGCCTCCAGGCCGCCGACATGTGGCAGGCGCTGCAGGGCATGGCACACACGCTGCTTGCGCATCTTGCCTGAGCATCGGCGCCAATCGACTGCAAAACACATCGAACCATGATCAAAGCATATCTTCGCGGAGCCTCCGCACCCATCAGCGCCCTCGATTTCGTAAAGCGTCACGGCCTGTGGCGCCTCTTTCTGTGCCCGCTGGCACTCAGCGCGGTGCTGTTCGTCTGCATCCACTTTGCGGCAGCCTCGGTGGGAACGGCAGTGGCCGACGCCATCAGCGGACGCATAGGCAGCGCCGACGAGATGCCGGTCTGGGGCTCCGTGCTCAGCTGGGCGGGCTACCTGATGGCGCGCATCGTCATGTTCGTCGCCATGGTCTATGTGGGCGGATACCTCGTGCTGCTGCTCATGAGCCCCATGCTCAGCTATGTGGCGTCGCTCGCGGTCTTCAGGCACACCGGCCGGCGCGAGCCGTGGGCCATGGCCTCTTTCGTGCACGACGTGCTGCGCGGCATAGCCATCTCGATGCGCAACATGCTGATGCAGGCGCTGCTGCTGCTCGTGGTCTTCGTGGCGGGCTTCATTCCCGTGGTCACGCCGCTGACGCCCGTGCTCTACTGGCTTGTGTCGGCCTTCTACTATGGCTTTTCGATGGCCGACTATGTGTTTGAGGCGCGGCGGATGAGCATCTCCGCATCGGTGGCCTTTGCCCGTCGCAACCGCGCCTACATGCTCGGGCTGGGCACGCTCTTTGCCCTGCTGGTGGGCATACCGTTCGTCGGCATCTATCTGGCCGCCTTCATATCGCCGCTGGTGGTCATCGGCACCGAGCTCACCATCGACGAGTCCTCCCTCTGACCCCGCGCCACATCAGCCTATTCGAAGCGACGCGACAGCACGTATTGATACGATGCAATAACGCTGACGGCTGCGGCAAACAAAAACTGCAAGGCTCCCGGCGCGTGTCCGGATGCCTTGCAGCGTCTGCGTTTATCGTGTCAGCGACTGACGGACTACATGTCCCAGGTCTCGCACGTGGCCAGCAGGTCGTCAAAGGTCTTGACCTTCGATTTGGCCTTGACCTCTTCTATCTGCCGTGCCACGGCCTCTTCGTAGGTGTCGGCATCCACGTCGCGTATCACGCCCATGGCCACCGGCATGTCCGGACCCTGCATCAGCGCCAGCTTCATGTGCAGCGTGTTGTCGGCACACTTGGCGTCGTGCGTCAGGATGTCGTCTTCGGTTATGCCGTCCTGCCCGATGGTCACCACCTTGAGGTTGAATCCGTCGAGCACGAGGCCCTTGTCGCGGTTGTTGCCGAAAATCATCTTCTCGCCATGGCGCAGCACTATGGTGCGGTCGGCACGTGTCTCGCGCTCCGAAATCCACTTGTGCGCTCCGTCGTTGAAGATGACGCAGTTGAGCAGCATCTCGACCACCGACGCGCCCTTGTGCCGTGCGGCTGCCACCATCACCTCTACCGACGTCTGCAGGTCGACGTCGAGCGCGCGTGCAAAGAACGTGCCGCGTGCGCCAAAGCAGAGCTCGGCGGGGCGGAAGGGCTCTTCGACCGTGCCGAACGGCGACGATTTGGAGATGAAGCCCTTCTTGCTGGTGGGCGAGTACTGGCCCTTGGTGAGGCCGTAGATCTGGTTGTTGAACAGGATGATGTTAAGGTCGATGTTGCGACGCACTTCGTGGATGAAGTGGTTGCCGCCAATGGCAAGGCAGTCGCCGTCGCCCGTTATCTGCCACACGGTGATGTCGGGGTTGGCGGTCTTGAGGCCTGTGGCCACTGCGGCGCCGCGTCCGTGGATGGTGTGGAAGCCGTAGGTGCCCATGTAGTAGGGCAGGCGCGACGAGCATCCGATACCCGACACCACTGCCGTCTTGTCGGGTGCGACGCCCACTTCGGCCATCGCCTTCTGGATAGAGTTGATCACGGCATGGTCTCCGCATCCGGGGCACCAGCGGACGTACTGATCGCTCTTGAAATCTTTTGCTGTGTATTGTGACATCTGGTTATTCCTCCAACAGTTTTGTGAAACATTCTGTCAGCTCGCTCACCGTGAACGGCTGGCCCTGAACTTTGTTATATTGATTGTAGTGTACGTTTTCGACCTGCGAGCGCAGATACGAAGCGAACTGTCCGCTGTTGAGCTCGCAGACCACCACCTTCTTGTATTTGCGGATTATCTCGGCCGTGTTTTTGGGCAGCGGGCTGATGTAGTTGAAGTGGGCAAGCGCCACCTTCTTCCCGGCCTTGTTCATGGCGCTGACGGCCGACATCAGATGGCCGTAGGTGCCGCCCCAGCCAATCACCAGCAGGTCGGCGTCGGGGTCGCCCTCGACCGTCTGCATCGGGATGCGTTCGGCCACGGCAGCCACCTTTTCGGCGCGCGTGCGGACCATTGTCTCGTGGTTGACCGGCGCAGCCGACAGGCTTCCTTTGACGGCGTCTTTCTCAAGGCCGCCGTTGCGGTGCATGAAGCCCTCGTCGCCCGGCTTGGCCCAGTAGCGCACCTTGTCGGCCTCGTTGCGCACGCAGGCGTTGAACTTGCCGTCGAACGCCGCGGGCAGGGCCGACGGGGTGATGGGCCTGAGGTCGGCCAGCTTGGGCAGCTTCCACAGCGACGAGCCGTTGCCCAGAAACGCGTCGCTCAGTATGATGACCGGCGTCATGTGCTCCAAGGCGATGCGGCAGGCCTCGTAGGCCGTGTCGAAGCAGCCTGACGGGGTGCTCGGAGCCACCACCACCAGCGGGCACTCGCCGTTGCGGCCATAGAGCGCCTGCAGCAGGTCGGTCTGCTCGGTCTTGGTGGGCAGGCCGGTCGAGGGTCCGCCGCGCATCACGTCGATGACCACAAGCGGCATCTCGGCCATCACTGCCAGGCCGAGGGCCTCCGACTTCAGGGCTAGTCCGGGGCCCGACGTCGACGTGGCCGCAAGGTCGCCGGCATAGGCCGCGCCGATGGCCGTGCATATTCCCGCAATCTCGTCCTCGGCCTGCACCGTCTTGACGCCAAGGTCCTTGCGCAGTGCCAGCTCGTGGAGGATGTCGGTGGCCGGCGTGATGGGGTAGCTGCCAAGGAACAGCTCTTTGCCGGCCTTCTGTGCGGCGGCAATCAGGCCCCATGCCGTGGCCTTGTTGCCGCTGATGTTGGTGTATTTCCCCTTGGGCGTTTCGGTCGACTTGTCGATGCGGAACGTGGTGACGGCGGCATCGATGTTCTGGCCGTAGTTGAATCCGTCTACCACCACCTTGACGTTGGCCTTCAGGATGTCAGGCTTCTTCTTGAACTTGTTTTCGAGGAAGTGGATGGCCTTGTCGACGTCGCGGTTGAACAGGAAGCAGATGAAGCCCAGCGCGAACATGTTCTTGCAGCGCAGCACCGATTTGTTGTCCATCCCGAAGTCCTTGAGCGACTCCTTGGTCATGCTGCTCAGCGGCACCGGGATTATCTGCGTCGATTCGGACAGGCCCAGCTCTTCGAACGGGTTCTCGGTGGCGAACTCGGCCTTTTCGAGGTCGGTTTTCCTGAAGCAGTCGATGTCGACCACGATGACGCCCGTCTTCTTGACCCCCTTGGCGTTGACCTTGAGGGCTGCGGGGTTCATGGCCACAAGCACGTCGGCCTTGTCGCCCGGCGTGTAGACCTTGTCGGAGCCCAGGCACACCTGGAATCCCGACACGCCGCCAAGCGTGCCCTGCGGCGCTCTGATTTCTGATGGATAATCGGGAAACGTAGATATTTCGTTGCCCAGGATGGCCGATAGGTTCGAGAACAGCGTGCCTGTCAGCTGCATTCCGTCGCCCGAGTCACCAGAGAAGCGAATCACTACTTCTTCTTTTTCGATAATAGTTTTATTTGCCATGGTTTATACGGATTATTCTTTCGTGCGAAGTTAGAAATAACATGGTTATTTTGAAATGATTACTTTCTATTTAAACTTTTTTTAGGGTGGATGAGTTATAAAACAAAAGTCAAAAGGTTGTTTCGTAACGATAATTTAACTCACGTCGGCTCTCTGTTGTGAATTTAACTCTGCCCGTCGGCCCGTGCGCCCTGCGATGTCAGCGCGTGGAAGACGTCTTCCATGTGGCCTCCCTTTTTCACCAGATGCGTCAGCGTCAGGCCGTGCTGCACGGCAAAGGCGAACAGCTGCGGGCGCACGTCGACGTCGGGGTCGGTGCTGATGCTGATGATGCCGCCGTCGGCGGTGATGTCGGCCTGCGCCAGTGCCGCCGCCAGCGTCCGCGTGTCGGGGTTGCGGCTGAACGCCACCTCGACCGTGGTCCGCCCGGTCAGTATCCGTGCCACCTCGTCGGTGCGGCCGCCGGCCTTCACCGTGCCGCGGTCTATTATCACCACCGAGCCGCACACTGCCTCGACCTCCTGCATGATGTGGGTCGACAGCATCACCGTCTTCTGCCGCCCGACGTGCTTTATCAGTTCGCGTATTTCGATTATCTGGTTGGGGTCGAGGCCGGTGGTGGGCTCGTCGAGTATCAGTATCGACGGGTCGGGCAGCAGTGCCTGTGCCAGGCCCACGCGCTGCCTGTATCCTTTCGAAAGGGCTCCGATTTTCTTGTGGCCTTCGGGCAGCAGGCCCGTCAGCTCCATGGTCCGGCCCACGGCCTTGCGGCGGCTGCCGATGCCGTAGATGCCGGCCACCATTTCGAGGTATTCGCGGACGTACATGTCGAGATAGAGCGGGTTGTGCTCGGGCAGATAGCCTATGCGGCGCCGCAGGTCGATGCTGTCCTCGCCCATGCGCCGGCCGTCGATTTCCACCAGCCCCGAGTCGGCCTGCAGGTATCCGGTGATGATTTTCATCATCGTCGACTTGCCTGCGCCGTTGGGCCCGAGGAATCCGGTGATCTGTCCGCTTTCGACGCTGAACGACACGTTGTCGAGAGCCTTCTGCCGCCCGAATGTCTTGCTTACGGAGTGAACTCTGATTGACATTGAGAGATGAGATGAATGCGTTCTGGTCTTGTGTGGCACGGCCCGGGGCATGCGCCCCCGCCTTGCGCCGCGCAATTATATGCAATATTTTTGGCTTTGAGGGCACGCGGCCGCGTCTATTTTGGCTGCGGCCATGCCTGCGCGGGGGGTGCGCAACATTTTGATGACAAAAAATGCATGTTCATGCAGGCTATTGGAAATAGGTGTTTATTTTTGCTGCAAATAAGCACTATAAATGGAAGCGACATCCTATTGCGACTCTCTTTTCGAATATAAGCGCGTCGAGACGCAGACCGTGGCCGTGGGCAACATGCTGCTGGGCGGCAGCAACCCGGTGCGCATTCAGTCGATGACCACCACCGACACCTCCGACACCGAAGCCTCGGTGGCGCAGTGCATCCGCATCATCGAGGCGGGCGGCGAGCTGGTGCGGCTCACCACTCCCGGCCGGGCCGAGGCCCGCAACCTGCGCAGCATAGCCGACCGCATCCGCAGCCTCGGCTTCGAGACGCCGCTGGTGGCCGACGTGCACTTCAATCCCAACGCGGCCGAGATAGCCGCCGCCATAGTCGAGAAGGTGCGCATCAACCCCGGCAACTTCACCGGCGAGGCCAAGAAGTTCGACATGGACCGCTTTGCCGACATCAGCGACGACGAGTGGCTTGCCCAGATACGCCGCCGCCTCGTCCCGCTGCTCGACATCTGCAAGGCCAACGCCACTGCACTGCGCATCGGCGTCAACCACGGCTCGCTTTCCGACCGCATCATGGCCCGCTATGGCGACACGCCCGAGGGCATGGTGGCCTCGTGCATGGAATATGTCGGGATATGCCGCGAGAATGATTTCCACGACATAGTCATTAGCATCAAATCGAGCAACGTGCGCGTCATGGTCCACACCGTCAGGCTCTTGGCAGCCACCATGCGCAGCCGCGGCTTCATGTATCCGCTCCACCTCGGCGTCACCGAAGCCGGCAGCAACGAGGAGGGACGCATCAAGTCGGCCGCAGGCATCGGCGCGCTGCTCTCCGACGGCCTTGGCGACACCATCCGCGTCTCGCTGACCGAAGCCCCCGAAGTGGAGATTCCGGTGGGCGAATGCCTGGCCGACTACATAGCGGCGCGCAGCGGACATCGTCCCATAGCCCCCACAAGCACCGACGCCTATTCGCCCTACAGATACCAGCGCCGCCACACACGCGCCGTGCTCGGCGTGGGCGGCATCCACACGCCTGTAGTGGTGGCCGACGCCAGCGGCCGCAAGTGTCCCGACGTGGCCGAGGCCGAATTCGTCTACTCCAACGACTGCATCAGCGTGCCGCAGACCGTCATCATGGACTACGGCGTCTGGAAGAGCGTCCGCCCGGCCGGCAGCTACCCGATGCTCTTGCCTGCCGACCTCGACGAATACATGGGCGCAGGTTTCGTCCGCATGTCGTACGACGAACTCACCGACGCCTCTGCCCTCAAGATAAAAGACCGCGACCTGGTGGTGGCTGCCTATCCGCGCACCACCAACCCCACGGCCGAGCTGCGCGCGTTCGCCCTCGCCCTCAGCGCCCGCGGCATCGACCTGCCCATGGTGCCGTGGCTGGTCTACGACACCCAGAGCACCGAAGCCTTTCAGCTCTACGCCGCCGCCGACACCGGCCTGCTCTTCATAGACGGTCTGGCCGACGGCCTGATGCTCTCCAACTACGCCCAGACCATCGACACGCTCTGCCGCACCTCGCTCGACATCATGCAGGCATCGCGCGTGCGGTTCTCCAAAGCCGAATTCATATCGTGCCCCGGCTGCGGCCGTACATTATATAATTTGCAGGATGCAACCCAACGGATAAAACAACGTACAAGCCACCTGAAAGGCCTAAAAATAGGCATCATGGGCTGCATAATCAACGGCATTGGCGAGATGGCCGATGCCGATTACGGTTATGTGGGCGCCGGCCACGGCAAGATCTCGCTCTTCAGAGGGACCGAGGTCGTGTGCAAGGCCATCCCCGAGTCGGAAGCCGTGGACGCACTGATAGAACTGCTGAAAACCGACGGCGTGTGGCGCGAGCCGACCCGCGAGTAAACAAAAAAAACAAGAACAATTGCGAAGGATATTAAAAAATTGTAAATTAGCACGGTTCAAAGAAAACGAAAAGCATGATTAATCTGATGAAAAGTCTATTGATAACGAGTGCGGTTTTATTTTCATTTCTTGCGTCAGCACGGGCCGACGAAATAGTTGTAAAAGGCACATACCAAGGGGAAAACATTTATGTGAGAAATCCGTTCGCCGTCTCGGGCGTTGGCTTCTGCGTCTACGAGGTGACAGTGAACGGTGCCATGACGAGCGACGAAATAAACTCAAGCGCATTCGAAGTAGACTTGTCGGTTTACGGCTTTGCCGTGGGCGATGAGGTGTCGGTGACGTTGAAATACAAGGACGACTGCACGCCCATGGTGCTCAACGCCGACGCCCTTCAGGTCAAGACGCCGGCCAACTTCGAGACCGTCAGCGTCAAGGCCGAAGAGGAGAAGCTGGTCTTCACCACCTCCAACGAGACGGGCTCCATCCCGTTCATCATCGAACAGTATCGCTGGAACAAGTGGATAAAGGTGGGCGAGGTGCGCGGCAAGGGCCACAACCGCCCCAACTCCTACGAGGTGCCCATCCGTCTGCACAGCGGCGTCAACAAGTTCAGAGTGCGTCAGACCAACAACAAGAAAATATCCGTCTACTCGCGCGAGGCCGTGGCCATCACGCAGACGCCAGCCATCACCTTCAGCAAGTCCGACAATTCCATCAACTTCTCGGACGCCACCATGTATGAGGTCTACGACCAGTTCGGCGGCATTGTCTTCAAAGGCTACGGACAGTCGGCCAACATCAGCGGCCTGGCTGCCGGCAAATACTACCTCAACTACGACAACGTCCAGAGCGAATTCGTGAAGAAATAACCGAGGGGCGGTCGGCCATCGGCCGGAACGTCCGCAAGGCAATCGAAAACAAGGGGGCGACACTCACGGGTGTCGCCCCCTTTGTCGTCTGCGGGGGCGGGCGGTCGGGCCACGGATTGCGACAGTTGGCGACGCAAATCAGATTTTCTACAGAATCGGGCGCTTACTTTGCGGGCTGCACCATTTCCCAAACGTCTGCACAGAATGAAACTATTGATTGTAGAAGACGAGCGCGAGCTGTACGACAGCATCGTCAGTTACCTCACCGGCGACGACTATCTG
>CALYZD010000002.1 GCA_945607565.1 uncultured Bacteroidales bacterium
GCTCAGATATTCGGTGCTTTGGTCGCTGATGAGCTTGGAGGTGTCTTGCCGGCTGTGGACGTCGTAGTAGCAGAAGATGTCGACGCGGGCGTTGGGGCAGATGCGCTTCAGGTCGTTCTTGAGCGTGCGGACTGCGGCGTCGTTTCCGTCGTTCGAAATGTCGGCCACAATCAGCGCCGAGCGGATGTCGGCGAGTGGTTTCAGCTGCATCTTGCGTTCGAACACCAGCCTTTGCTTCAGCAGTCTGGCGCCAATGCGCTTGCGGATTCGGATGAATATGTTGTTACTCACTTTGGCCTATCAGTTTAAGTGTTTCTTCTTCGTTTATCATTCTAATGCCCAGTTTCTCAGCTTTTTCGCGCTTCGACGGGCCCATATTGTCGCCGGCAATCAGATAGCTTGTCTTGGCCGAGATGCTGCTGACCATCTTGCCGCCATGCCTTTCGATCAATGCTTTGATCTCGTCGCGGCTATGATGTTCAAACGTCCCGCTGATAACAAATGTCATGCCATTCAGATGGTCCGATACCGTTTCGGTCTTCTCTTTTGCAAATTTCAGTCCGCACAGCTTCAGCCTGTCGATGCGCGTGATGTTGTCGGGCGAGTGCAGATAGTCGAAGACACTCTGCGCCGTCTTGCTGCCTATGTCTTCGGCGGCCATCAGTTGCTCCACGGAGGCTTCGGCCAGATGTTCGATGGTTTCGAATGCCGATGCAAGAGTCTTGGCCGTGGTTTCACCTACAAACCTGATTCCCAGCGCAAAAAGCACGCGTTCGAACGGCACGTCGAGCGAAGCGCGGATGCCCTGCACGATGTTGAGTGCCGACTTGCGCGCCATGCGGTCGAGCGGCAGAAGCTTTTCGACCGTCAGCGAATAGAGGTCGGGGATGTCGCTGACGAGGCCGTTCTTGTAGAGCGCCTCGATGGTCTCCTCGCCAATGCTGTCGATGTTCATGGCCTTGCGCGACACAAAATGTATCAGCTTGCCCGTGATTTGCGGGCGGCAGCCGGCCGAATTGGGGCAGTAGAATGCCGCCTCGCCCTCTTCGCGCACCAACTTGGCTCCGCATTCGGGGCAGTGGGTGGGAAAGACCACCGGTGTGCTGCCGGCCGGTCGCTTGTCGATGTCGACGGCCACAATCTTGGGAATTATCTCGCCGCCCTTTTCGATGACGACGGTGTCGTTGTCGTGAAGGTCGAGCGAGGCGATGATGTCAGCGTTGTGGAGCGATGCGCGGCGCACTATGGTGCCGGCCAGTTGCACCGGCTCCACGTTTGCCACCGGAGTGACGGCACCGGTGCGCCCGACCTGATAGTCGATGCGAATCAGGGGGCTGTGCGCCTGCTCGGCCTTGAACTTGTAGGAGATGGCCCAGCGCGGGTTCTTGGCCGTGAGCCCCATTCGCTTCTGCTGGCTCAGACTGTTCACTTTGAAGACGATGCCGTCGATGTCGTAGGGCAGATGCTCGCGCTCGGTGGCCCAATGGTGGATGAAATCCATGATCTCGGCCTGGCTGCGGCACACCTTGAAGTGCGGCGAAATCTTGAAGCCCCAAGCGCGCGCCGCCTCTAAATTGTTGGCGTGGCGGTCGGAGGGCAACTCGTCGCACAGCACGTAGTAGAGGATGCAGTCGAGCGGGCGCTGCGCAACCATGCGGCTGTTCTGCAGCTTGAGCGAGCCGGCTGCTGCGTTCCTTGGGTTTGCAAAAGGCTGTTCGCCAATGTCTTCGCGCTGCCGGTTGATCTGTTCGAAGCCGGCGTGAGGCATTATGATTTCGCCGCGCATCTCCAGACTGTCGGGATAGTTGCCGCTCAGCCGCAACGGTATGCTCTTGATTGTGCGGACGTTACGCGTCACGTCGTCGCCTTTGCGACCGTCGCCGCGTGTGACGGCACGCACCAGCTCGCCGTGCTCGTATTTGAGACTGATGGCAGTGCCGTCGAACTTCAGCTCGCAGCATATCTCGAAGGGCTCGTTGAGCTGACGCATGGTGCGAGTCCAAAAGTCGTTGATTTCCTGTTCGTTGTAGGTGTTGCCAAGCGACAGCATCGGCGTGTCGTGCTCCACCTGCTCAAAGTCCAGATTGATGTCGCTGCCCACGCGTTGCGTTGGACTGTTGGCGTCGAAGAACTGCGGGTTTTCCTCCTCGAGCTTCTGCAACTGCTTGAGTTTGAGGTCGAACTCCATGTCGGTTATCGTCGGCGAATTGAGCACATAATAGTTGTGGTTGTGCCGATTGAGCTCGTCGCGCAACGCGTTGATTTCTTGCTCTATTGATGTCATATTGTATGCTGATGCAGATTGTGCTTTGTGCTGTGCAAGAGAGAGCGAAAGGTCTCGCGGCGCGTGCCACGAAACCTTTCGCACTGTGTGTAACTATTTGGGCTGATGCTGTTTGCGCAGCAGGTCCATCACTGTCTTGACGGGGTTGAACGTCTCAACCGGCACTTCGACAAAGAATGTGTTCCAATAGGCCATGGCGCCGTTCCAGAGTCCGGGCAACTCCATGGCTTTCAGGTCTTTGCCATTGAGGCTCTTGAACGAAATGAAGCCTGCGTTGTGGTCTACAAACTTGGTGAGGTCATATTTGCGTCCCTGCCAGTCGCGGGTGCAGCACACCAGGTCCACCGGGTTGAAATGTGTGCTCTGCTTCATGATTTGCATCTTCCCGGGGTCGTTCGGGTCTATCTGCGCGCTCTCGACAACCTGAAGGGTGGTGCGCCCGTCGCTGCCCTTGACCCAGAACGGGCCGCCGCCGGGCTCGCCCTCGTTCTTGACCATGCCGCACACGCGCAGCGGTCTGTCGAGAATGGTGCGCAGCGTTTCGGCCTTGTCGGCCACGTCGGCCGCATCGAAGCCCGAGGGCAGGGCAGCCTTCATCTCGCCGGTGACAAACGCTTGAGCGTCAGCTATACTCGCAGCTGTGGGCGTTGCCAGTCCGCGCAGAAGCGTGTCGATGCGCTTCTTCATGCTCACGGCATAGCCGGCCAGCACTTTCTTGTATTTGGCCGTGGTGGCCAGCATGTGCTCCTGAGCCACATTGTCGATGTTCTTGATGAAGATAAGGTCGGCTTCGAGGTCGTTAAGGTTCTCGATAAGAGCGCCATGGCCAGCAGGCCGGAACACGAGTCGGCCGTCGGCGTCGCGGAACGGTTCGTTGTCCATTGTGGCGGCCACGGTGTCGGTCGACGGCTTCTGGAACGAATAGGTTATCTCAATCTCCACGCCCTCTGCCTTGCTGATACGGGCCACGCGGTCGGCCACGGCAGCGCGGAAAAGGTCGAGGTGGGTGGGGCTGACGGTATAGTGCAGGCGCACCTTGTTGCCGTTGCGGGCGTAGGCAAGTCCCTCCATGATGTGCTCTTCGGCAGCCGTGCGCGGGCCGTCGGGGTAGTTGTGGAACAGAATGACGCCCTTGGGTTTCTGCCCGTAGCCAAGGCCTTCGGCATCGAGCATCAGGTCAATCACTTGGGCATGGCCGGCAGGGTTGCGACGGGTGATTTCGCTGCCGAAAGCGAAATCGCCAAGCCGTTCGAAGAATTCCTTATACGGTTTTTCGCCGTCCATCTGCGCCTGCTTCTGGGCGTCGGCGTTTTTGTATTCGTACATGTTCTTGAACATGCGGGTGGCAGCGCCCGAGGCCGGGATGAACTTCAGGACGTCGAGTCCGCCGGCGAGTTCGGCATCGTAGGCCGACTGCAGACGGGCGGCCTCGGCGTCGTCGATGCGGGCTATGCCGTCGCCGCAGGTGGCGGGGCGGACAATGTCGGCATACGGAAAACCGCTCTTGAACTGACTGAGCTGTTTTTCAACTTGTTGGGCTGATATGCCTTTGCTTTTCAGTTGTTCTTGGTCTTGTGCATTCATTTTGGAAGCTGTTTATTGGTTTCAGATTCTAAAGGTAGCATTTAACCCTTTTGTCTGCAATATTTCAGTATCACAAAATGCTTATCTTTCTCATCTTGCAACATGGCATATATGGTCTGCCGAACCCTCAAAGTCAATGATATTTACATTATCTTCGACCCCATATTTTTTTCTTAAAACTTATAGATGAACAAGAACATTACTATCCTTCTGGGTGCACTCTGCTGCGCCTTTGGAGCGCGGGCCGAGGGTTTCCAGGTGAACATGCTTAGCGCCAAGCAGACCGGAATGGGTCACATGGGCGCCGCCATGAAGCTGGGTGCCGAAAGCATGCACTTCAACCCCGCCGGGCTGGCTTTCATGAACAAGACAATCGAGCTTTCGGGCGGATTCAGTGCCATTCAGGCCGATGCCGAATATGAAGGCAGCGGCGCCAACGACGGCTACTATCGCAAGTCGAACAACAGCCTGAGCACGCCGGTATTCGCCTACGCCGGCTTCAGAATCTACGACAATCTGAAGGCCGGCATCAGCGTCACCACGCCCTACGGCAGCAGCATGAACTGGGCCAAGAACTGGCGTGGCGCCGAGCTGGTGCAGGACATCTCGCTGACGGCATTCGTGGTGCAGCCCACGCTTTCGTACCGCATCACCGACAGACTGAGCGTTGGCGCAGGTCTGATGGTGGCCAAAGGCAGCGTCGAGCTCTCCAAAGGCCTGCTGCCAGTCGGCTTCCTGACCGCCATGGGCATGGGCTCCGAATATGCCGACGTGGTGCCCCTGGGCGTGACGCTCAACGGCACATCCAAGTTTGGCTACGGATATAACCTTGGCATTCAATACGATGTGTGCTCCAAGCTGACGCTCGGCTTCTCGTTCCGATCCAAGATGAACATGGAGGTGGAAGATGGCGACATCAAGCTCAACATGGCTTCGGACGCCATAGCGCCCATGGTGCCGCCGCTCAACGAAGGTACGTTCCACGCCGAGCTGCCTCTGCCCTACAACTGGAACATCGGCCTTGCCTATCAGCCGACCGACCGCTGGATTGTTTCGGCCGAATATCAGCGCATCGGCTGGTCGGCCTACAAGTCGCTCGACGTCGAATTCAACGAGACCGCCCTCCGCAAATACAACATCTACACTCACAAAGGCTACTCCGACACCTACATCCTGCGCCTCGGCGCACAGTATGCCGTGACCGGCCGCTTCGACGTGCGCGCCGGCGTCTACTACGACACCACGCCCGTCGACAAGAACAACTACAACCCCGAAACGCCCGGCATGACCAAGGTCGGCATCTCGGCCGGCTTCAGTTTCCGCCCCATCGAGAACCTCTCCATCGACTTCGCCATGCTCATCATCCAAGGCCTTGGCATCGACGGCAGCTGCACCTACACCAACAGCATCACCCAGCAGCAGAGCACTTTCGAGGGACACTACGAGGCATTTGCCTACGCTCCGAGCATCGGCCTGAGCTACGCTTTCTGACGCGGCCATCCGCCCACAGACTGAAAAAAAACGAAAGTCGCACACGGAATGCACCGCGTGCGACTTTCTTTCACAGGGACTGATGTATTGGATCAGCTTTCGGCCTGTTCGGCCAATATCTTGTCGACCAGCTCCTTGCCCATGGCTCGCAGCTTGAACTTCTGAATCTTGCCGCTGCCGGTCTTGGGATAATCGTCCACGAAAAAGACGTATTTCGGAATCTTGTAGCGAGCGATGCGGCCCTTGCAGTAGGCCTGCACGTCGTCCTGCGTCAGCTGCTCGCCGTCTTTGAGAATGACGAACGCTCCCACTATCTCGCCGTATTTGGCATCGGGGATGCCCACCACCTCCACCATCTTGACCTGAGGCATGGTATAGATAAAGTTCTCTATTTCACGCGGATAGATATTTTCGCCGCCTCTGATTATCATGTCCTTGATGCGGCCGGTGATGTGATAGTAGCCCTCGGCGTCTTTGATGGCAAGATCGCCCGAGTGGAGCCAGCCGTCGGCGTCGATGGTGGCCGCCGTGGCTTCGGGGTTCTTGTAGTATCCCTTCATCACATTGTAGCCTCGGCAGCATATCTCGCCCGGCTGGCCGATGGCGCACTCCTGGCCCGTCTCCTGGTCAAACACCTTGACCTCCACGTCGGGATATTCGACGCCTACCGTGGTGGCGCGCACCTCGGGCGAGTGGCAGGTGCGCGAGGCCGTCATGCCGGGAGCGCTTTCGGTCAGGCCGTAGACGCTGATGATGTCTTTCATGTTCATCTTGTCCATCACCTGCTTCATGGTCTCGATGGGGCAGATTGAGCCGGCCATGATGCCCGTGCGCAGCGTCGAGAGGTCGAACATGCTGAACATGGGGTGGTTGAGCTCGGCCACGAACATGGTGGGCACGCCGTAGAGCGCCGTGCAGCGCTCGCGCTGGATGGAAGCCAGAACAAGCAGTGGATCAAAGTCTTCGGTTATCACCATGGTGGCGCCGTGGGTCAGCACGGCACACAGCGCCAGCACTATGCCGAAGCAGTGGAAGAACGGCACGCACACCAGCAGACGCTCGCGGTCGGTGTAGAGCATGCATTCGCCCGTGGCCAGGCCGTTGTTGACTATGTTGTGGTGAGTCAGCATCACGCCCTTGGGGAAGCCCGTGGTGCCCGACGTGTACTGCATGTTGACCACGTCGTGGCACGTGACGTGCGAGTGGGCCTCGTGCACCGCCGCGTGGCCTATGCTCTTGCCTACCGACAATATTTCGGACGACGAATACATGCCCTTGTGCTTTTCGGGACCCATCACCACCACGTTGCGCAGCTCCGGGAAGTCGGCCGACTCGAGGTGTCCGCGCAGCGATGTCTTGAGTTCGGGCACAAGTTCGTACATCATCCCGATGTAGTCGCTGTCGCGATAGCGCCCGATGATGCACATGGTGTGAATGTCGGCGTTCTTCATCATGTATTTCAGCTCGGCGCTCTTGTAGTTGGTGTTGACCGTCACGAGCCACGCGCCGATTTTGGCCGATGCGAAAAAGACGGTCAGCCAGTCGGGAATATTGTTGGCCCAGATGCCGACCTTGCAGTCCTTGCGCACCCCGATGGCCATCAGCCCGGCCGCAAAGTTGTTGACGCGCTCGTCGAACTCCTTGTAGGTCAGCCGCAAATTGCGGTCGGGGTAGACAATGAACTCATGGTCGGGGGTGAGGCGGGCGTATTTTTCGAGCAGTCCGCCCATGGTGTCGTTTATCAATGCCATCGCGCTTCGGTTTTAGATTGGCATATATATCACCGAAATGGCACGCACGGGCTTGCCGTCGGCACTTGCTATGCGGTGTCTGATAATCGAATCCATGTAGATGCTGTCGCCCGGGTGTAGCTCGAACGTCTCGTTGCCGTACTCGACGCGCATCTGCCCTTCGAGTATGTAGAGGAACTCCTCGCCCTCGTGCGTCGAAAGCTCTGTCTCATCGCCCGTTTCGGGGTTGATGCTGATGATCGACGGCTCCATGTTGCGGTCGTCCTTGGTCAGAGCCAGCGGGTCGAAACTGATGCGGGTCGACGTGCGCACGCGCCCGACCTCGTCGGCACGTGTCACCACTGCGCTGCGGCTCTCGTGATTGTCGGTGAAAGTGCCCACACGCACTCCCAAGGCTGCCGCTATGCGCGATATTATGCCTAATGCCGGCTGGATTTCGCCGTTTTCAATCTGTTCTAACTGTTTCTCGCTCAGGTGAGAGGCCGATGCGATGTCGGCAAGCGAGGCTTTCTTTAATTCTCTGATTTGGCGTATCTTGTTGCCAAGTTCATGATTTCCGGCCATCTTGTCTTTTTTTCTTCCTTAACTAAAGTATTGCGCCGACGCCTTCGCTCGCGGCAAAGGGCCGGTTTGTGAAAATCGTCGCAAAAGTACCAAAATTAGCAGTAAAGCCGTCCGACGGACAGACTATTTTTGGTGTGTTTTTTGACAGACGCTCAGACGCCCGCGCCCCGTCGGCCGTCAATCTCTTGGAGGCGGAGTGCGAAGTTCGCGAGTTTGTTGTATCTTTGCCGAGCCCTGCGGCACTAACCGACAAACAGCATCAGAAGCATGGATTACATAGTATCTGCCCGCAAATATCGCCCCGCCACGTTCGACTCTGTGGTGGGCCAGCGGAGCATAACCACCACACTCAAAAACGCCGTCAAGAACGGCCAACTGGCTCATGCCTACCTGTTTTGCGGGCCACGCGGCGTGGGCAAGACCACCTGCGCGCGCATCTTCGCCAAGACCATCAACTGCTCCAACCTCGGCGCCGACCAGGAGGTGTGCAACGAGTGCGAGTCGTGCCGCGCATTCAACGAAAACCGGTCGTTCAACATCCACGAGCTCGATGCTGCCAGCAACAATTCGGTCGACGACATCCGGACGCTCATCGACCAAGTGCGCATCCCGCCGCAAGTAGGCCGCTATTCGGTCTACATCATCGACGAGGTTCACATGCTGTCGCAGAGCGCCTTCAACGCCTTCCTCAAGACGCTCGAAGAACCGCCGCACCACGCCATTTTCATCCTCGCCACCACCGAAAAGCACAAGATTCTGCCCACCATACTGTCGCGCTGCCAGATTTTCGACTTCAACCGCATAACCGTCAAGGACGCAGCGGCGCATCTGCAGCAAGTGGCTCAGAAAGAGGGTATCAGCATCGAAGCCGAAGGCCTCAACGTGATTGCCCGCAAGGCCGACGGCGCCATGCGCGACGCCCTTTCGATTTTCGACCAGATAGTGGCCTTCTCGGGCCGGCAGATAACCTATCGCGACGTCATCGACAACCTGAACGTGCTCGACTACGACGTCTTTTTCGGCATAGTCGACGCGTGCTCGGCCGGCGACTACCGCAAAGCCATGCTCGACTTTGACGAGGTGCTGCGCCGCGGCTTCGACCCGCTCCACTTTCTCGAAGGGCTGACCCACCACCTGCGCAACCTGCTGATGGGCCGCGACGCATCGACGCTGACGCTGCTCGACGTGGCCGACTCCACCCGCCAGCAGTATCAGGACCAGGCGGCGCGAATGAACGAGACGTTCCTGATCGACGCCATTGACGCCGCTTCGCGATGCGAGATGGAGTTCCGCACCGCACGCGACAAGCGTCAGCACGTGGAGTTCGGACTGCTGCACCTGTGCTGCCTGAACGGCGAAAAAAAAAAGTAATTGAGCAACTGAACACCCGCAAGGCGCCGGCACCGCGCCCTGCGCAAGCTCCTCACAAACCGACTCCCACGCCCACAGCGCCCGTGCACGCCGCACCGGCCGCCCCAGTGTGCCCGCAAGCCTCGCCGCAGAACCGGACGGCGCCACAGATGTCGCTGCAGCGGCTCTACGACGAGGCCCGGCAGCAAGGCGCGGCCGCAGCAGCCCCCCCCAAGCCCGCGCCCGGCACCGACACTCAGGCCCCCGCCACCACCGACAAGCCCGTCGACGAGTCCGCCCTGCAACGCCTCTGGACGCGGTTCGCTCGCTCCATCGAGCCCGGCAGCCCGCATCTCTACAGCATGATGACTTCCACCAAGCCGACTCTTGTCAACGGCACCGAGGTCCACATGGCTGTCAGCAACGACCTGATGGCCAACGATATTCGCGCCGAAGAGCACGAGCTGCTGGCCTTCCTGCGAAAGGAGCTCGGCAACAGCAAGGTCAGTCTTGTGTGCGACGTCAACCAGCAGGCTGTCGGGAAGCGCGCTTTCACGGCCGCCGAAAAGCTGGACGAGATGATTCAGGCCAACAAGGCATTGGGAACATTGGTGGTCGAACTGGGTCTGGATTTGGAATGAAAAAAGGGCTGCACCTCTCTGAGATGCAGTCCTTTCTGTTTTCTGTGTGCGGTCCGGGCGTCATTTTCTGCCGCATCGCTCCACCATTTCGGCCACGAGGCGGGTCACGTCGTAGCTGCCAAGGCGGTCGATGCACACCGGAATCCTGTATCGCCAGTAGTGATGCGCGTTGGCCGGCTCGTTGATGCGCTCCTCGTGCGGAAGAAGGTGCGGCACCGTGGCGTCGATGGCCATGTAGTCCTGAATGGGATTGATGCAGAGCATCGAGGGCGAGGCCACGTGCATCTGCACCACCTCGGCCGCCAGCGAAGGCGTGATGGGGTGGGGCGCAGGCCCGCTGTGGTGCATGACGTTGCTGTAGTAATATTGCGTCTCATCGGCGTTCTCTTCCCACCAGCCGCGAATGCTCGAGATGTCGTGCGATGACGTGGCGCACACCGACATGTATTGGTAGCGGGCGCAGTTGCCGTAGCGTTCCCAGCTCAGCTTGGGCATGCGCTGCTGCTCGAGCGAGAGAATCTGAAGCCGCTGCATGACCACCGGCACCGACGCCGGAATCATTCCCAAGTCTTCGCCGCAGACCAGCATCCGGCATTCGCCCAGCATTCCTTCGAGGCGCTGTGTGGCGCTTTGCTTCCAGAATTCGTTGTGGCGGTTGTAGAAATAATTGTCGTGAATGTCGCGGAGGCTGTTCTGCTCGTCATGCGACATCTGGCCATACAATTCGGTCTGCATCAGCGATATGCGCGGATGCCACCTGCCGCCGCCGGCCGCTATGAAGAAGACCTCGTGCATCATGTCGTAGAGGCCGTTGCGCACTCTCAGGGCCGCATCGGCGCGCACGTGCGTGGCCACCCAGGCGTCGGCTGCCATGCGGCTGAAATATTCCTTTTTCATGCGCCGGTGGCCCATGCCCGTCACTTCAAACAGTTCGTCGTCGACGGCCTGAGCGTATTCGCCCACGCACCGGTCGATGGTCTGGCGGCGCACCACCGGCAGCGAGAAGTATTCGGGACTGCCGGCAAAGTTCATCTGACGGATTTCGGCTTCGGTGTAGGGCATTGCCGGTGCGAAATGTCCCATCAGGCCGCTGCGGAAGTCCTTGGGAATGGCCCAGATACGGAAAAATCCGAGTATGTGGTCGATGCGGAAGGCGTCGAAGAACGTCTGCATCCGCCCGAGGCGCTTTTTCCACCATTGGTAGCCGTCCGATTTCATCCGCTCCCAGTTGTAGATGGGGAAGCCCCAGTTCTGGCCGTCGCGCGAGAAGAAGTCGGGCGGCGCGCCGGCCTGCAGGCTGAAGTCGAAGAGCTCGGGCTCCACCCACGCCTCCACCGAGCACGGGTTGATGCCGATGGGCAGGTCGCCCTTGATGGCGATGTGCTTGCTGTGGGCGTAGCCTATGGCGTCGAGCAACTGCCGTTCGAGATGATACTGCAGGAAGATGTAGAAGCGCGCCTCGTGGGTGGCGGCCACGGCGGCCTTGATGTCGTTCGAATACCGCGCCTCGTCCCAGCGGCGGAAGTCGGACGTGCCATAGCGGTCGCGCAGCACCGAGAAGGCGGCATACTGGCCGACCCACTGATTGTCAGCCGCATATCGCTGCAGGCGCTCGTCGGCTTCGATGTCGGCATGGTTGTCGTCGAAGAACTTGCGGAGCACGCGCATCTTCCAGCGATAGGTCTTTTCGTAGTCCACGAATTTGTTATCGTTCAGATACAGAGCCTCTTCGCGGTCTATCGCCTTGGGCTTTGCACCGTAATAGGCCATGGCATCGGCCACCGAAATGTAGATAGGGTGGAGTGCCATGATCGAAATGGCGTTGTAGGGATAACTGTCGACCCAAGTGCCGGTGGCCGTGGTGTCGTTGATCGGAAGCAGCTGAATGACACGCAGTCGCGCCGCCTCGCACCAGTCGGCCAGCGGTTTGATGTCGATGAATTCGCCGCAGCCCATGCTTTGCGTGCTGCGGAGTGCAAAGACGGGGACGGCCACGCCGGCCGCGCGCCAGTCGTGGTCGTAGGCAAAACTGTCGAAGGTGGCCACCACCGTCTGGCGCTGCTCCGTGAAGTTGAGGACGCGATTGCTGCCGCTCTCGTAGGCCTTGAAGCGGTTGGCCTTGGTGTCCCATATTCCGAATTTGAATTCGAAGTCCTTGAGCAGCAGGTCGATGTCGAACTGGGCTTCCCAATAATAATTGTCGTGCTGCGTCATGACGAACGCCTTTTCGGTGTTCCAGTTGATGTATTGCCGGCTGACAATGCAGAAAGCCTCGTCGGCATTGAGCCGCACCTCGCGCAGGCGGATGAGCATCTTGCCCCGGACGTGGTTGTCGAGCGGATTGCCGATGTCGCCGGGGCCGAAGATTGCGCTCGCGAACGCGCCGGCATACAGCGCGTCAGACGGCGTCTCGGGCGAACGCCAAACGTCGGCCAGCAGGCAGTCGGTCGAGTCGGTGTGCCGGTACTGGCGCTCCACTATGTGGCCGTTGCCCGTCCGCAGTTCGTAGCGGTAGTCGACCGGCACGTCGGTCACCAGCCGATAGGTGTAAAAGCCTTTGCTCCTGCTCATTCTGTACGACTTGGGCTGCGCCTCGCCTTTTTTCATGATATTTATATACAAACACTCGTCGTGCGCGGTGTTGTACTCGATTTGGAACTGTAACATAGGTTATGCTGTTAGTATTAAACTCTCCAAATATTGCTGAATTATTTTTAAAATAGAACACGTTCGTCTCTTTTTCAATCCCTGCAAAAGGATTATTTTCGCCACTCCATCATCAAAAATTCAACACATAAATTTATCTGTTATGATTCAGAGAATTCAGACCTTATATCTGCTTTTGGCACTGGCCATTCAGTCGTCGGTCTTCTTCAGCGACCTGGGTGTCTTCTGCGGCCCCGAACGCCTGCTGGCCCTGCGTTTCAGCGGCCTTTTCGACATCACCGACTCCACCTCAGCCATCCTGATCCAGGCTCTGTGGCCGCTTGCCACGCTTGCGGTGGTCATGTCTCTGCTGCTGCTCGTGTCCATCTTCAGCTTCAGGCACCGGCCGCTCCAGATGCGGCTCTGCGGCATTGCCGTCGGTCTCGAGCTCGGCCTGTCGGGGCTCATCTACTATCTGTGCAGCAGCATCGCGGCTGACTCGCAGCTCGAATGGCCATTCGGATTCATCGGCCTCTTGCCGGCCGTATCGGTCATCCCGACCATTCTTGCCTATCGCGCCATTCATCGCGACGAACTGATTATCAAGAGCCTCGACCGTTTAAGGTAATCGGCCCCAACACATTTTTCATGCAGCAAGATGGATCTGATTCTAATTTCCGACTATGTCGGGACATTCGTCTTTGCCATTAGCGGCACACTGACGGCAGCCCAGAAGCGGCTCGACATTTTTGGCGCCATGATGATCGGATTTGCCACAGCCGTGGGCGGAGGCACCCTGCGCGACATGATGCTCGGCGTGATGCCCGTCACCTGGATACGCTCCATCGACTACTTTCTGATAGTGATGCTCGGAGTGGTGGTTACCGCTGTCTTTCAGCGCTTTGTGCTCCGCCTCAAGAGCCTACTTTTCTTGCTCGACGCCATAGGCATAGGCGTTTTCACACTCATCGGAATCGAAAAGTCGACACTCGTCGGCATCAACCCGCCCATCGCCATCCTCATGGGCCTCTCGACCGCTGTGGTCGGCGGCGTCATTCGCGACACGCTCTGCAACGAGGTGCCGCTCATCTTCCACAAGGAAATCTACGCCACCGCCTGCATCATGGGCGGAATAGTCTACTTCGTGCTGGCCTACCTCGAATGCCCGACTTACCTAATTCACGGCTCCACAGTCATTTGCGTCATCGCAGTGCGCGTGCTGGCCGTCCACCTCGGCATATCGCTGCCCATCATTTCGCTCAAAGATAAAAACGACAGCAACTGAACATAATAATGGATTTTTTACAATCGGTAGCCGAATATTATTTTCAAAAATACAACGGCGATTTGTCGTCGGTGCGATTCGTCTTTCCGAGCCATCGCGCCGGAGTCTTTTTCACCAACCAAGTCAGGTCGATGATGGATTCGCGACCGATGTGGGGGCTCAAAATAGTTACCATCAACGAGTTGTGGGCTCAGAACACCGACCTTCGGCAGGCCGACAACATCACGCTCCTCTTCGAACTCTACGAGGTCTACAGCCGCGTCTTTTCCGACGCCGGACAGACCGTCAAATCGTTCGACGACTTCATGCCATGGGGCAAGATGTTCTTGGGCGACTTCGACGACATCGACAAATATCTGGTCGAGGCCCGGCAGCTTTTTATCAACCTCAAGGAATATCACGACCTTCGCGACGACTATGGCCACCTCTCCGACGCGCAGCGCCGCGCAATCGAAGAGTTTTGGGGCACCTTCAGCCTCGACAGAATATCCGAGCACCAGCAGACCTTCCTAGGCACGTGGCAAAATATGCTCAGTTTCTACAACGAATTTCGCAACTCGCTCAGGACCAAGCACCTTGGCTACACTGGCATGATAAGCCGCGACGTAGCGCAGGCCATTGCGGCGGGCAAGGCCGACATTGCCTGCGCCCCCGGAGAGCGCTTTGCTTTTGTCGGCTTCAACGCCATCACCGAAGCCGAGCGCCTGTTAATGAGCTATTTGCGCAAAAGCGACCGTGCCGATTTCTTTTGGGATTATGCCGACTTCATGCTCCGTGGCAATGGCTTCGAAACCGACCACGGCCCCGGCCGTTTCATCCGTCGCAACATCGAGGCGTTCCCGGCACCCGACGGCTTCGAGCAGCCAATGGCAGCCGGCCTGCCGCCCATCACCGTCACCGAGTTGTCCTACTCCTGCGAGCAGCCCGCGCTAACTGCCGACTTCCTGACGCACAACTACAACGCCGCCGAGCGCACCGCCGTCGTCCTGACCGACGAGAGCCTGCTGCTGCCGGTGCTCTATTGCCTGCCCGACAATGTCGACAAGGTGAACGTCACGATGGGTTATCCGCTCAAGCATTCCCAAGCCTACGGATTGCTCGACTGCCTGTTCGCACTCCAACGGCAATGCACCGACAATTCATTCTATTACAAGGCAGTACTGGCCATTCTCAAACATCCGAGCGTGGCACGGATTGCATCGGCACAGGCCGAAACAGTTGCACAAAAAATCAACCGCGAACGCCTCCTTTCCGTCGCCCGCCACGAGCTCCAGACCTGCGAACTACTTGCATTGATCTTCCAAAAAGTGAACGAAACCAATGACATCCATCACTATTTGACCGAGATCTACCAATACATCTTCAAACACACGCCGCCAGCCGACGAGACTGCGCTGCAACGCGAATTCGTCTTTTCGATGCTCAAGGCGCTCAACCGTTTTGGCGGCCTGGTGGCTTCCAACTCCTTGCCCGACTTCGACATACTGACGTGGTTCAAGCTTTTTCGCTCCGTTGCAGAGCAGCAAAGCGTTGATTTTGTGGGCGAACCGGTCCAAGGCTTGCAAGTGATGGGCATCCTCGAAACCCGCGCACTCGACTTCGACAACATTGTCATTCTCAACATGAACGAAGGCGTCTTTCCCAAAACTTCGGCCGCCAACTCGTTCATTCCCTATGTGTTGCGCAAAGGCTTCGGCCTGCCGACCATCGAATTTCAGGACAGCATTTTCTCATACTACTTTTTCCGGCTCATCAGTCGTGCCCGCAATGTCGAACTGATGTACACAGCCTCCGATGAGTCTAACTGCATGAGCCGCTTCATTTTCCAGCTGATCTACGAGTACGGCGCTCAGGTCAGACGGCGCGTGGCTGTCCGCTCGGTTAGCTCGCCAAAAATTGGAGACATGTCAGTTCAAAAGACAGAACATATCATGTCGCTGCTGGACAAATTCAAAGAGCCCGGCAAGGCAGTGCTGTCGCCCAGCTCGCTCTCGATGTACATCGACTGCCCGATGCATTTCTATTTCTCCAAAGTTCTGAACATCAACGAATCCGACGAGCTCGAAGAAGATGCCGACGCACGCCTTTTTGGCAACATTTTTCACAACGTCATGGAGCACATGCTCAAGCCCCACTGCGGCACAGCCATTACGGCCGAAATGCTCGACGCCTGGAGCAAAAGCGATAACTCACTCATCGACAGCCTGCTCTACGCCGCCTTCATGGACGAAATGAAGATTGACAAAACGCAAATAAAAAGCCGCAATTTGCTGATTTTTGACATCATAAAACAATACGTTCGCAAGCTGCTCCAGAACGAAAAAAAGACGGCGCCATTCACATTCATCGACGCCGAAAAAAACGTCAGTTATGTGTTCAAATGCTCGGCCGGTTCGGTCAATTTCAAAGGCATCATCGACCGTCTGCACAGCGACTCGCACGGCATCCACGTGACCGACTACAAGACCGGCAGCGGCCCGAATAAGACGTCGCATTCCGTTTTTCCAAGTGTCGACTCGCTTTTCGAGCCCAAACTTCACCACGAGCTAAAGCCTATCTTTCAGACACTTATCTATTGCATGATTCTGACCGAAACCGAAAGGCCGCAACAGCCATTGCTGCCCAACATAATTTGGATGACCAAATTGTTCAAACCCGACTACAGCAGCAAAGTGACTGACACAGAGGGGAATCAGATAACATACGCCGACGTTGAAAGCGATTTCAAAAACCGTCTCGCACAACTTGTCGAAGAGATTTTCGACCCTGAGGTTCCATTCCGGCGCACCGGACATTCAAAAAACTGCGATTATTGCGTTTTTGCAAACATCTGTGGCACAGAATCTTAATTGGTGTGCCGCATTTTGAACACCGACATCCACTGAGAAATCTTCGACGAGTTCAAGAATCGTGACAAAATTCCGCTATAAAGCAGAACAAATAGCAGCAAATTCATGATCCACAGAACCATGACGTTGAAAATCGGCGTGTCGATATTCTTGTCCAAAAACGCCAGACGCTTGTATGGCGAATATAGTTTTGCGCTCAAAGCGCAGTCCGGGTCCTGAAAAATGGGGTCGGCCTTCTCTATAATCTCATTGTCGACCTCAATCAGCACTGGCGACGTGATGCTCGAACGGTTCTTAACCAATTGTTCTACAGCGTAATTGTAATGTTCGTTCCTCAGTCGCTCAATGAATTTCGGGTCGCTTCCCGACAACTCGAGCTTGCGATTGTTCTCCATCTTGTCAATTCTGTTGAAACGATTTATATTCAGCTGTTTAACCTCTTTCAGGAACTCGGCAATCGCCTCATAAGAAACCACATTGAACATAGTGGTGCACAGCAGATCTTCGCTCGGATTCTTAATCCCGCGAAAAACGTTGGCTGTCTTGCGTATCTCGTTGTGAATTAACTCAAAAGAGTTCTTATACTCCTTGCTGTTCTGCTTCCCTGCCTGACCAAGTTTCCTGACTTTTTCGAGATGCTTCTGCATTGTCGGCACCCAATAGTCTTTATAGAAAATTGTCTGGCTTTTGGCTTTCTCGAACTGATAAAATTCCAGACTGTAACTGTTGAACAGGAACTGATTGGTAATCAACGCCTCAAAGGCCCATCTGGCTGCAATCGCCTGACCGTAGAACGGAACGCTGTGGCTCGAACTCAGATTCGGATTCATCTTGTCGTAGCTCACAAAAACACCGCTGAAAATGAGCTGTGGAATGACCAGAAAGGGTATGATAATATAAATATTGACAGATTTTTTCAGGCTATCCGACAGGATTAAACCAAGCATGTTGGCCGACGTTGCTGTCGCGAACAGAACCATCCAATATTCAAAAATCATGTTCTTGATACCCAAAATGCTATTGCCAATCAGAACAAATATCACCATTTGGATAGCCGAAAGCAACATCGTGAAAATTGCTTTCGAACTCAAATAGCTCAGCCGGCTCAAATCGAGAAACGATTCGCGCTTCAGTATCTTTCTGTCGTTGATAATCTCTTCCGCACTGACAGTCAGGCCGATAAAGAACGCTATCACGACAGCTATAATCATATAGACCGGCGTATTCGGATTGTTGAGGAACGTGTATCCGTTTGCGTCGTCGACCGAATAATATCTTAGAAGCGAAGCCAGCAGAACGGCCAGAATCGGTGCCTCAAGAATGTTGATGACGATATACTGCACATTGCTGATTTTTGACATGACATCGCGTTTGAAATATATCAGCAACTGCTTCAGCCTGTTGGGCTTTTTGAATAGGATAGATGGCAGCGGCTCAGGATCGCCAATGTATTGTAAATCAATATGTCCCCAGTTGAACCTATCATACCATTCTTTGGGCGAGACCTTTCGGGTCTCCATATAATTGCCATATTCGTCAATCAATGGCATACTTATTATGTTCAATACCTGCTCTACATTGATGTTTCCGCAAGCCCTGCACTCGTTGTCGTCGCTGTTGGCCATTTTCAAGTTCGACTTGAAATAACCCAAGCTTTCGACCGGGTTTCCGCAATATATCAGGTAGCCGCCGGTGTCGAGAATCAGAAGCTGGTCAAACATCTTGAATATGTCCGACGACGGCTGGTGGATGACGATAAAAATCAGTTTCCCCTTGAGCGACAGCTCTTTAAGCATCGCGACAATATTCTCAGAATCGTGCGACGAAAGCCCCGAAGTCGGCTCGTCCAAAATCAATATCGATGGTTCGCGAATCAGTTCCAGCGCAATGTTCAGCCTCTTTCGCTGGCCGCCACTTATTTTTTTGTTCAGCGGGCTGCCGACTTTCAGGTCTTTGACCCCAAAAAGTCCAAGCGACCTGAGCATCTTCGAAACTTTAATGTCGATCTCGGCCTCGGAGAGGTCGTCAAAACTCAGCTTCGCACTGTAATACAAGTTCTGATAAACTGTCAGATCGTCGATAAGTATGTCATCTTGAGATACATAACCAATCAGACCTTTGATTTTTTCGGGATACTTGTAAATGTCGATATTATTGATGTAGACGTTGCCTTCCAGCGGTTTGGCCATTCCCGACAGCACATTTGTCAGGGTGCTTTTGCCCGAGCCGCTGACGCCCATAATGCCGACGAGCTTGCCCGAATGCGACTCGAACGAAATGGGCTGAATACCAATCGTTTTGTTTTTGAATTGGTACGTCACATTACGCATTTCGAGCGTTATCGGCGTGTAAAACTGAGAGTTGACCACGAAATTGACCACATCGCTATAGAACAACGGCGATATGATTTTGTTTCTGATCGAACTGCCGGAGCGCATCAGATAGGTCTTGTTCTCCAGTATCGCTTGCCCGTTCAGATAAAGTTCTGTCGAGCCTTTTGCCTTGAATATGAATGCGTTGGCACTCGAAATATGCACAAAATGCAGGTCAACAGTCAGATCCTCCCAATGAATCCGAGGCGGCGTGCAAATATCGTTGGACTTTGATTGTGTGAAGATTACGCCATCTGTCACCGAAGCGTCTTCGATTATGAAATCATGGATCAGATCAAATTCTTCTTGCTTGATGTTGAACGAACTAGCCAGAATGTTCAGCAACGATTGCTCGATGTAGGTTATGTCGTTGTTGATATTCAGAAATTCGAACAGATTGATTATGATTGTAATCTTCTGATAATGCGATAGTTCTCGGTTGATTTCGTTGGCAAGGCGCAAGACTTTGACCGAAATCGCCGCATGTCTTTTGAACAGAGTGAAACTTTTGTTTCGGCGACGCGCCTGCTCGTTATAATAATTGTCGAATTTTGTCAGGTAATCTTTGGCGTAGTCAGCGTTCAACTGCTCGCACAAAAAATTATATATGATTTTTCGCCTTGCTTCGGCGTCGTTCGCGCTTCTTGGCTGCGCTATGAGTGTAAACAACTGAACCAAAGCATTTATAATGCGCTCGCTCATACTTTTCTATTGGAAATAAGTAATAAATGCCATACAAAAAACTGACAAAAAGGGAACGAATCGCTGTCTTTCAACTGCAATTCATCCCCATAATATTTATTGATGTAATTTATTCTGCGTCAAGGCGAAAACCAGTCATCACCATTGCAAAACCCGACTGCACTTTCTTGCTGTCAAGCTTTGCCTCCACAATGCAGTCGAGTGAATTTTCGATTTTGAAATCCCAATATGGCGCATTTTCGAAGTCGCTGTTGCTGAAAAGCAAATTGCGCTCCATGTCGTACACGCTGAAAATGATATAGTTAGACTTGTTGCTGCAAACGGCCATTCTATATGTGGTCCCCGCCAAAAGTGACGCTTTGAATTCGGCGACTTCGTCTCCGGTCAGGAGCGCTCTGAATGGTTTGCCGGTTGCTATGAATGGTGACGTAAAGTACTGATTACAACTTTCTTGCAACGCATCTTCCTGGCTTTGGATTGTCATAGGGGTCAAAATCCCGGCAAGCACTAATGCCGAAGCAACAATGGTTTTGATTTTCATGATTTCAAGATTATAATTGATGTTTCAAATTTTCGAAATATTTGCTAATTTATATTTTAAAATCGAACTTTCAAACTGCTTCAAAGTCTTTTTTTGTCTGATTCAATATTACATATTTGTAATGTGAATTCGATTTTTCTACGAACATCGAAAACCAAAGTTCAAATATTTTTCTAACCTAAATTAATTTTGCCATGTCAAGAAAATTTTTGTCGGTAGCTGTCGCATTGACACTGCCATTTGTCATCTCGGGGCAGAACAAACGTTTCGAATTGCAAGACGTTGTGCCCGGAGGTGAAACGTTCCGAAATTATTATCCATATTCTGTTTACGGACATTTTGCCGATAACAAATTCATTGTGGTTCAGAACGATACCGTCTTTGCATACGACGCCCAAACCAAGACGCCGATAGCCACACAATCCGACATCGCCTCGATTCTTTCGGCGCGCCATTTATCAACCAAAGCCGATGTCCGGAGAGCCCGTTGGACGAGCACCGACAATGTCTGGATTCGGCTGTCGGAAAGTTTTTATAATGTTTCGCTCAGTCAGAACAAGGTCGTTGACTCCCTTAAAGTGCCGCAAGACGCACAAAACATTGATTTCGATCATGCTTCGAGACGAATTGCATACACAATCAATAATGATTTGTTTGTTTCTGACGCTCAGGGAAATCGTCGCATAAATGCCTATTCGGAAACGAACGTTGTTTATGGCCAATCCGTTCATCGGAACGAATTCGGGATAAACAAAGGCACATTCTGGTCGCCCGATGGCAGCAAACTGGCGTTCTACCGGATGGACGAGAGCATGGTCGCCGATTATCCTGTCGTCAACATTGACAGGCGGATAGCGACTGCCGAACCGATAAAGTATCCGATGGCAGGATGCACAAGCCACGAAGTCCGGATTGGCGTGTATGACCCGGTTGCAAAAACTGATCTTTATCTGAAAACCGAATCACCCAAAGATAGGTATTTCACTAACATTTCGTGGACTCCCGACGGCGCGCAAATCATGGTTGCAGAAATAAATCGTGAGCAGAATCACATGTGGTTCAACGTCTACGACGCTCAAACAGGCAATTTTGTAAAAACGCTTTTCGAAGAGACTGACGAACAATGGGTTGAGCCATGCAATCCGGCACAATTCATCAACAGGACATCGCGTTTCGTTTGGCAGAGCGAAAGAGACGGCTTCAATCATCTTTATTTATATAACTATAAAACAGGCAATTGCAATAAATTAACCAGCGGCAGTTGGGATGTAACAGAATATTATGGTTGCGATGCGAAAGGTGAAAACATATTTTTTCAGTCCACCGAGCGAGGTTATCTTGAGCGCCACATCTACAAACTGAACATTAAGACCCGGAAAATGTCACGTCTGACTGACGGATTTGCTGTTTTTTCGGCGACTTTCAGCCCCGATTGTTCGGCTTGGATCGAAAACATGTCGTCGATGAGTGTGGCACGGCGGGCCACGTTTCGAAGCGGCAAAAAGAGTAAAATCATCATGGAAAATAAGCAGCCTTACTCAGGTTTCAAAATGCCCGAAATCAGACTTATTGATCTCAAAAGTGCTGACGGAAATCATTCTCTGACTGGCCGCCTGATTCTTCCGCCTGATTTTGATGCGAATAAAAAATATCCGGTTATCTGTTATGTTTATGGAGGACCTCATTCTCAGCTTGTTGACGCAAGCTGGTTGGCGGGTGCTTCGACTTGGAAACTTTATTTTGCTCAGCAGGGTTACATCGTTTTCACCATGGACAATCGTGGCACCGATGGGCACGGGCTGGAGTTCAAGCAGGCCATCCACCGACGACTGAACGAATGTGAAATGGCTGATCAGATGCAGGGTATTGAATATCTTAAAAGTCAGCCATTTGTCGACGAAAATAGAATCGGAGTCCATGGTTGGAGCTATGGAGGTTTCATGACTGTGTCGATGATGCTGAATCATCCCGAAACGTTCAAAGTCGGCGTGGCTGGCGGACCGGTCATAAATTGGCAGCTCTACGAGGTCATGTACGGCGAGCGTTACATGGACACGCCACAGGAAAACCCTGACGGCTACGCGGCCAACGACTTGTGCAGCCAAGTGTCGAATTTACAGGGCCGGCTGTTGGTCATCCACGGCGACATTGACCCAGTGGTCGTGTGGCAAAATAGTTTGTCGCTACTCAAATCATCTGTGGATAAGGGTGTTATGATTGATTACGCAGTCTACCCCGGACATGAGCACAATGTAATAGGACCTGACAGAGTGCATCTGATCAAGAGAATTTTGAGATATTTTGAGGACTATTTGAAGTAGAGAAAATAAATGGCGCAATAGATTGTGTGATAAGCTATTGCGCCATTTTGTTTTTATTAATCGACTCATAAATGAGCTCGTGAATCCGGCCACGGATATTCATTTTCGTCAAGTCGCGGTTGTAGACGTTCGGATGAATCCGATTCGACAAAAAGATATAAATCATATCGTACTCAGGATCAATCCAAAACAAGGTTCCACTAAAGCCGCTGTGCCCATACGACGATTCCGATGCCATGCATGTCACCGGGCTTTGGGCGCCGTTTTTGGTTTCCGGCTTGTCAAATCCCAAACCACGACGATTGTCATTGTTTTTTCTGGAAGTAAACATCGAAATTGTTGCACTGTCAATAAATTGAATCCCTCCGTAAGAACCGTTGTTTAGCAACATTTGGCATATTTTCGCAACGTTGTTGGTTGTTCCGAACAATCCGGCACAGCCGGCAAAGCCTCCCAAAACGGCCGTCGTCGGGTCGTGCACAAACCCTCGTATCAAATCGTGGCGGAAATACGTATCGTTCTCAGTCGGAGCTATTTGCGAAATTTTCAGAGTCTTCCACGGATTGAAACATAATTTCTTAGCGCCAAGCGGATTGGCAAAATTTTCGGCAAACAATTTGTCAATCGTTTTGTTGTATCTTGCTTCAATCGCTTTTTGCAACAGTATGAAATTCAGATCGCTATAACGATATTTTTTCTTGCCCACAACCTCGTTTCTGATTCGCTCATAAATCGAATCGCAGTATTGCTGCTTCATATACAATTGCGACGAAATTCGAATTTTGAACACGTCACTCGGAATGTTAGAAAATGCCGGTTTGAAGTAAATCGAATCGAAAACATAAAGACTATTGTCAATTTTTTTTGTGTATCCAATCTTCTTTTTATAACTATAAATCCGATTTCCATGCAACCTTGTAGAGTCGACAAAACAAAGCATCGTCGGTATCCCAGATGACAGACCGGACTGATGCAGAAGCAGTTCGTCAATTCTCAATTGTCGTTTGTCGGCAGGCACATCTATGCATGAGCCCAATTCTGTCGAACAGTCGAGCTTTTTATCGTCAAAAGCCTTCATTGTCAGCAGGGTAGTGGCGACTCCTTTGGTCACAGAAGCCAAATCGTAAATTGTGCTTGCCGTGACAGGCTCACCGCTCTCATAATCCAGATGGCCAAAACCCTTGCTAAAAATGATTCTCCCGTGGCGGGCTACCAAAATGTAGGCACCAGGCGCAGCTTTGTGCGAAATCATCTCATCTGCAATGCCTTTTATCCTATTTAAAACATCAGGATCCATATCTGCCACAAATGGCGGAGAGAATGCCAGTCTGGTTTTGGGTTGAGCCACGCCAAGATATTTGTTTCTCTTGAGTTGCATGGGCATTTTCTTGACTATCAAATCAATGCCATTGAACATAGCCTGCACGCATAAATCCGCATATATCGTTTCGTCAGACGGCAAGATGAAAATCGTCTTGAAAAACGTTGGCCAGTCCATCTGATCAAACTCAGATTTCCAGCCATCTGTCAACACCAAGATAAACTCAGTTTTGATATTTCTGATATTGATTTTTGAAACAATTTTAACCAGATTGCTCAGTTCTTCCGCATTGGAAACAATTGCAACATAATGAGTTATACGATTACTACCTGCCAATACCGACGGGTGGGCATTGAGTACGTTGTCGGTATAGCGCGAAATGAGTTCGCAGAAATTTCCGTTTGCCTTGTGCCGTGCGTCAAAAACTCCTATTTCTGTCCGCTCTAAACTTGTAAAAGACTGATAATTTGTACTATAGCAAGCGATGGATTGCTCCTTTTTAAAATATTCTTCTTTTGAGTTTTCGGTTTTAGTTTGCGAATTTGATTGTAAACATAAAAATATGCTAAGGATCAGGCAAACAAGGTGTTTCATTGCAAACAGTCAGAAAAAAGGTTCCCCGGTACGTAGGGAACCTTTGAATTATCAGTGAGTCAAGATTTCGAGACCAGTCTCGGTCATCAGGAAAGTGTGCTCCCATTGTGCCGATGGCAAGCCGTCGCGCGTGGTGACCGTCCAGCCGTCTTTGCGATTCCATTCCACTTCATATCTGCCCATATTTATCATCGGTTCAATCGTAAAAACCATTCCGGGAACCAGCAACATACCGGTGTTCTTTCGCCCGAAATGCGCAACCTCCGGCTCTTCGTGGAACGCAAGCCCAACGCCGTGACCGCACAAGTCGCGCACCACTGAATACCCGTTTTTTTCAGCGTACTGCTGGATTGCGTGCCCTATATCTCCCACAAAACTAAATGGTTTGGCAACTTCCATCCCAATGTGCAGACATTCAAGCGTCACGTCAACAAGTCTTTTTTTCTCAGGCGTTGTTTCGCCGATTATGAACATTCGGGACGCATCAGAGTAATATCCGTTCAGGATAGTCGAAACATCGACGTTGATAATATCGCCTTCTTTTAATATGACATCCGCACTTGGAATTCCATGACAAACGACTTCGTTTATCGACGTGCAGACACTTTTGGGAAAGCCTTCATAATTCAGCGGCGCCGGAATGGCTCCGTGACCGACCGTATAGTCATAAACCAACTGGTTAATTTCGAGGGTGCTCATGCCTGCTTTGATCTCTTTTTCAATAAGATCCAAAACACCTGTGTTTATCACTCCGCTTTGACGTATGCCCTCAATTTGCTCGGGGGTTTTCAGCAATTCTCTGCTCGGAACCAAATGACCGTTATTCTGAAAAGACAGAATTCTTTTATCCAATTCTGTCATGGGTTGGCCGGCTATAAGCCGCCAATTTCTTTTAACTCTCATTTTATTATATGTTGTTTTTTATACATTTTACTAACTAATCTGCAAATTTCGCCGACTATGAAAACGACTGACGTCGCGACAATAATTATTATCCAGTCCCAAAGCCTTATTGGCGTGACACTGAACATCTTGCCGCCAAAGTTGATTATTATCGCATGCACCAGCAGAATCATTATTGCAATGCTCACAAATCCTCTGCTTTTATTCATCGAATTTATTGCGCTGCGTTTTGATTTATATGCTTTTGCGTTGAACATGTTCCAAAATTGCATCATGACGAATATTGTAAAAAATAACGACAATTCATAGTCTGTCAGACCGCCGGAATCTTTTTGGATTTTTCCGGACAAAACGTCCGACAGCGACTCAACGCTATAGTTGTCAAGCAAATTCAATAAGCAAAGAAGTATTGCAACAAACATCAGTCCGACGCTGATTATAATGGATACCATCTTTTTAGATACAATATTGTCAGAAGTTTTTCTGGGTTTTTCTTTCATCACGTCATGATGTGGAGGCAATGACGCCAAGGCAATTGCAGCAAACGTGTCCATTATCAGATTGACCCACAGCATCTGAGTGACTGTCAGCGGCGACTCATAGTCGCAAAACGAACCTATCAGAACAATCAGGCAGGCCGTGACATTTATCGTCATTTGGAATAGTATGAAGCGCTGAATATTCAGATACAGCGACCGCCCCCAAAGCACTGCGTTACAGATGCTTTTGAACGAATTGTCGATAATCGTGATTGCACTTGCCTCTTTGGCCACGGCCGTCCCGTCGCCCATCGAGAGGCCGATCTGAGCGGCATTCAAGGCAGGCGCGTCGTTAGTACCGTCGCCCGTTACTGCCACCACTTCGCCATGCTTCTGGAGCATGCGAACCAGCCGTTCCTTGTCCATTGGCCTTGCACGCGACACGATTTTCAAATCATCAAGTCGTGCCAGCAATTCGTCGTCGCTGAGCGCGGAAAGTTCGGCGCCACTAATCATGCTTGCATCGCAATCCGTTGGTTGCCAAAGGCCTATCTGCCGCCCAACCTCTTTAGCTGTCGCCGGTGTGTCGCCCGTAACAATTTTGATTTTTATACCGGCATCGATGCACTCCCTTATCGCTTCGGGAACTTCCTCTCGAATCGGATCCGAAATCGACACTATTCCACTGAAAATAAGATTATTGAGCAGCAAATTGCCGTTGCTGTCGAAACACTCATTCTCATCTGTTACAATTTTATAGGCGAAGCCCAATGTGCGCATAGCCCTATTCTGACATTCGAGCAAAGAGGCTTCAATATCATTCTTGTAATCAGACAATTGCAAGCATTCGTTGCCACAGACATTGATCGCTGAGCAATGCTTCATCACAATCTCTGGCGCGCCTTTGACATAAAGTATTTTCTGACCGAGTTCGCTCGAACGGACCACCGTGGCCATATATTTTTTTTCAGTCGTAAAAGTGCTTTGGTAAATGATTTCCGAACTTCCGCGAACTGATTCATAATCAATGTTTTTTTTCAATAACCACATCAAAAGTGCAGCTTCGGTAGGATTGCCGATAGGCTTGAACTTGGCCGAACTTCGGTCAATGTATGCTGTTGAGTTTATTGAAATATTCTCGATGATCTTCTTCGATTCCGAATCGTCAGATAAAGACTGGTTTGTGCCCAAACAACAGAAATTTGTTTGGGCGACCGTCATCTGATTTTGTGTCAAAGTGCCGGTTTTGTCGGTGCAAATTACGGTTGCAGCGCCCATGGTTTCGCAAGCGTGCATTTTTCGAACCAAGTTGTTGGATAGCAACATATTACGCATACTCAGAGCTAAGCTCAAAGTGACGCTCATTGGAAGCCCTTCGGGAACAGCTACTACAATCACAGTCACGGCCATCATGACAGAATTTAAAATACAATGAGTCATGCCAAGCATTGTAACGGCTTCAGTTTCAGATAAGAAAATATAAATTCTGCCAAAAATTATCAGCCCTGCAATCACGTAACTTGCAATCGTTATCTGTTTGCTCAACTTGTCGAGCTGGATGTTGAGCGGCGTTTTAACATTGTTCTCGATTTGCGCGCCCTTGTAGACTTTTCCATATTCGGTGGCGTCGCCCACCTTCGTAACTCGCATTAAACCATGGCCTTCGATAACCGTAGAGCCTCGATAGACCATATTCGACGGATATGTCGCTTCACGGTCGTTGGCCGAGGGGATGAGCGATTTGTGCGCCATGGGTTCGCCCGTCAGGGAACTTTCGTTCACATTCAACGAAATTGCCTCAAGAAGTTCGCCATCGGCCGGAATTTCGTCACCAGTATCTAATATAACTACGTCACCCACAACTATTTCCTGTCTTGACACTTCGGTCACTTTTGCATTTCTGATGACTTTGACCGCTTGCTCGTCGTTTGTTTTGTTCAGAATTTCGAACTTGCGTTTCGCATTCATTTCGAAGCAAAATCCCACGCCGACAGCCAAAATTATCGATATGAAAATGCCAACCGGTTCCAGATATGCCGCTGTGGTTGCTGTTTTATGATAAATTTCATATGCAGCAACGCCAACAGAAAGAAACATGGCGACAATGAGAATGACTATAAGAGGATCGGTAAATTTGTTAAGCAACTCTCTGTAAATAGGCGTTTTGGCTGGAGGTGTCAGAACATTCGAGCCATGAAGAGAACGGCTTTCTGATATTTCCTCATCTTTTAAACCTTCAAAATAATGTTTTTCCATTGATTTATATCGTCTTAAGTGTTGTTGGCGTTGTTGACTACAAAATTATAAAATCAACAATGCGTATAGGCTTAAAAAATGTAAAAGAAATTGCAGCATAGTCAGTTGCAAGTCAAATTTATTTGCTCAAACAACTTAGCGTATGCTTGAGCTTTCTTTTCGAGTTTGAGCGGATACGCCCTTGACGATGACGGCATTCTGAACAACGAAATCGCTTTGCCATCAACTTCAAAACCAACACGTTTGCCCACCTTCGGCTGCGCGATTCCAAAATATTCCGCGCACAATTCAGACGACTTTCCACCAGTGCAAACAATTGATTTGCACTCGGGTAATTGACGTAAAAGTGACTTAATATCAGTCCGTTTGACAACTTTCAGGTCGCTATCCGAAGCCGTTCCCTTAGTGCGAATCACTTCCGCTGCTGTATCATAAAAAGCTATGCCGATGCTCGTCGCAAAATCTATGATTTTAGTGCGATCAAACACTTTCTTTCCATCAACCTCAAAATGCTTCGCATCATCAAAAAAAACAAGCCCGAAAATTCTCCACATATCATTCTGAAAATTAGGATAATAGAATTCCATCGACCAGCGTTCGCGACTTGGCGGAAAACTCCCCAAAAACAATGCCTTAGAATTCTGTGGCAAAAACGGCTGCAAAGGATGCTTTTCTGTCATCATAACAATTGAATTTTTACGCATCAATTTTCAAACAAATATCTATAAATTATGGACATCTTTGCAAGGAATAATATTTTCGATGCAGATATGAACGACAGAATGTTCCCGCACTATAAGTTCTCGATCTTCGAACCATTTGCAAATAAGATAGTTGCGTTCACAACCTTAGGCAGCCAAGGCGTGCACACCGATCTGAACCTCCGAAACGAAAACGGACCGCAAAATAGGGTAGAGCTATCTCAGACAATTGGTTTCGACGTTGCACGGATGGTGACGCCGGAACAGACTCATAGTTGCAATGTAGTCGCTGTGTCTGAGGAGGATGCGGGTAGGGGAGCCTTGTCGGTCGACTCGCGTATACCCGATACGGATGCCCTGATTACAAATTGCAAAAACATTCCGCTAATGATTTTGACGGCAGACTGTGTTCCGATTGTTATGTACGACACAAAGAACAACGCAATTGCGGCAATTCATGCCGGCTGGAGGGGTACCATTGCAAAAATCACCATCAAAACAATCGAACTGATGGCCGAAAAATATGGATCTGAGCCCGAAAACATATATGTTGGCATCGGCCCGTGCATTGGCAAGCATTGTTTTGAAGTCGATTCGGACGTGGCAGAAAAGTTTGCAGAAATACCGGAATGCGTCAACTGGGTTGCGAACAGAAATAAGTTTTTGATAGACCTTCAAATGGCGAACAAAATATTCATGAACAAAATTGGCGTCCATTCGCATAATATTTGTACGATTGAAGGATGCACACATTGCAATCATGATGATTTTTATTCCTATCGCAGAAATCCCGGCAATTCGTTTAGGATGGGAACTGGAATTGTGTTGTCGGCATAACATATATGTTATATTTGCATTAGGTTTATATACGCGAAATCATACGATGAAAAAAAAAGTAGTCTTTATCATAAATCCCAAGTCAGGCATCGGGAAAAAAAGTATCGTAGAGAAAGAGATTACTACCGAAATTGATACCGAATCGATTGATTTTGAAATAATTCACACAAAATATCGCGGTCACGCCAAAGAAATTGCCGAACGTTTTTCCGGCAAGACTGACGCTATCGTTGCCGTTGGAGGTGATGGCACCGTAAACGAAATCGGCTCTGCCTTAGTGGGCTCGGAGACTGCGCTGGCCATCATCCCGGTCGGCTCGGGCAACGGCCTGGCCCGCGAATTGAACATTCCCTTGCGTACAAGTCAGGCAATATCCGTCATTAACAATATGTACACAAGGAAGATAGATGTCATGAAACTCAATTCATATTACTCATTAAATGTGGCCGGAGTCGGGTTCGACAGCTTTATAAGTCACAAATTTTCGACTGTCAAAAGACGCGGCCCACTGCAATACATGAGATTGATTACACAAGAGTTTCCGGCCTACAAATCGCAAGAATACACGTTAAACATTGACGGACACTTCTTTAAGCGGAATGCTTTTCTGATAAGCTTTGCAAATTCGGCGCAATGGGGAAACAATATCCGCATCTCGCCAAACGCCCAGGTCGACGACGGCCTGATTGACGTCTGCATAGTCGCCAACTTCCCGAACTATGCCGTGCCGGCACTTCTGGTATCGTTGCTGGCACAAGCAATCGACAAAAATAAATATGACGAAATAATACATGCAAAAGAAGTGGAACTCATGAACGAAGAGCCGTTGCTTGGCCACGTCGACGGCGAACCGATTATGATAGAGCCACATAGCAAAATATCAATCCTACCGCTGAGCTTGAATGTGGTTGTCCCGGACGAGGAGTTTTTCAAAAGCTCCATTTTCAGCCCATTGCGTGAAATCATACCTCAATTTCAGCAATTCCAGCAACAAATATCACAATTCCCCTTCACCAAAACCAAGCAATAAAATAACTTTATAGTTGACCGATAAAACGGCCGAACTATAAAGTTAAATAACTGATTATAAATATTGATTTATTCGGTTTCGGCCTTAGCGTCACCGACATTCTCATCGGCAACGAGAGGATTTGTCTGCTCACCGACGGGCTGAAACGAAACGGAATTGATTATGCTCAGCAATCCTGACACGAAATTCTCAAAATCTTCCTTATATAGGAAAATCTTATGTTTGTCATAAACAATATTGCCTTTTTCGTCTGTCATTTTCCTGCTTTCGGTGATTGTGATAAATCGGTCATTATTTTTTGTCTCTTTTTCGTCAAAAAAATATGTCCTTTTACCAGCTTTGACCGAAACTGTTTTCAACTTGCCGTCTTTAGTAAGTATTTTGCCGCTGCTTAATAAATTGCCGTCCATGACCAATAGTTGTGTTGATTAGTGTATTCCTTAATGATTTTCATCGACACAAAAATCTGTTTTTTTCATATCACAAACAAATCAATTCTGATATTTTCAAATCACCGGACATATAAAAAATAACGTTCACAATTTTTAGTGGTTTTCGTTGCCGTCGCTAAGGTAAAAGTGATACTTTTGCGCCGTCAAAAACATAAACAAAGGTTCTTTAAAATGCTAAGTAGAAGATTGCTCAGAGTGAAGGTGATGCAGACGGTTTATTCGTATAGCCAAAGTGGCGAGCAGACACTCGATGCAGCCGAAACAGAATTGTATCACAGCATCTCAAAATCTCATGAATTATATCATGCTTTGCTGTTATTCCCAATTGCGTTAGCCGATTATGCACAAAAACGCATCGAGGCAGGGCGCAACAAAATCAGGCCCACGGCCGATGAAATGAATCCCAATCTGCGCTTTGTGAACAACAAATTGATTGCGCAACTCCGTGAAAATGAATCTTTGCTGAGTTATGTCGATTCGACAGGCTTGTCGTGGGTTAACAACGAAGATTATCTTTCCAAATTTTTCAACAATCTCATCGCCTCCAAGTTCTACACCGACTATATGACCATGAGCGATGATAGCTACGAGGAAGATAAAAAGTTCATAATAAATCTGATTTCTAAGCGTTTGGCGTATGACGAAATGTTCTACGAAACGATGGAGAACACGAGCATCTATTGGAACGACGAAATAGAATTCATCATAAGCATAGTTACAAAAACGCTTAAAGACTTCAATATCAATTCAAAAGCTGACCAGCCATTGCTGCCCGAATTCAAGGATAAGGAAGACGCCTTGTTCGTGAAAATGCTTTTCCGAAATGCCATCGCAAACAATTCGGCAGCTTTGGAACTGATAAAAAAGTTCTCCCAAAATTGGGATGCCGAGAGAGTTGCGCTGCTCGATGTCATTCTGATAAGACTCGCCATGGCAGAAATCGAATCGGTGCCCGACATTCCCGTCAAAGTAACTATGAATGAATACATTGAAATTTCAAAATACTACTCGACCGAAAAAAGTCATATTTACATCAATGGAATCTTGGAAAAGATCATCAATTATTTGGTTGAAAATAAAAAGATTTTGAAGGAGCGTTTGCCACAAGCATAGCACATAAGCGATGATAAAAATCGGAGTTCTTTTCGTACTTTTGGCGATGCTTGCTGCTTGCGGCAACCGTGGTCGGACCAAGGCCAGCAAGCCTGACAAAGCAAGCGAAGCATCCTTTGAGATGGACTCGGAAATGTTTGATTTTGGGGATATTAAGTATGGAGAAATAGTCGGCAAGAAAATTCGATTTGCGAACAACGGTTCGGATTATCTGCAAATTTTTGAAATAGAATCAGGATGTGCCTGTACGACAGTAGAATGTAGGCAAAAAATGCTGTCACCAGGGAGCACCGGAACTTTGAACGTCATCTTTGACACCAAAGGGCTGCGTGGAAGGCAATTCAAAACGATTTTGATCCGAACCAATTGTGGCAGAGAGCCTAAGAGATTATCTTTTTCGGCAAATATTATAAATGAATAACACAAAAATAAAATGAACATTTTTTTACAAGCAACTCCGGCAGCTCAAGGCAGTGGCTGGATGCAATTCGTTCCGTTCCTATTGATAATTGTTGTTTTCTATTTTTTCATGATTCGCCCACAGCAGAAACGACAGAAGGAACTGAATAAATTCCGTGACTCACTCAAAAAAGGCGACAAAATCGTGACCACCGGCGGAATGTATGGCAAAGTTGCCGAAATAAAGGAAAACCGCATCGTGGTCGAAATAGCGGAAGGCGTGAAAGCCACCTTCGACAAGTCAGCCATCGTGATGGATATGAGCGACGCAACGCCTGCGAAGTAATTATCTGACAAAAAACTATATTTGTGGTCATTGATTGCAGAAGTGTAATTGATGGCCATTATTTTTTTATAGTGAGATGTATAATCAACTGAAAACAAAGACAATAACACTACTCAAGCGTTTGCTGAAAAACAAGAATTTCACTATATTCTTAGTTTTTTTCGTCATTTCATCATTCATTTGGTTTCTCAACAAACTCCGCGACGACTACGTTGTAGACTATAGGTTAGAATACAACTGCACGGATATTCCGGCATATTATTTCGTCGATGTCGATAGTTTACAATCGATTAATATTTCCATCAAAGCCGATGGATTCAATCTACTAAGACTAAAGTTTTCGAAACAGCCGAAGTTATCTGTAAACATATCAAAATTACCACATTACAGAGTGAACAATAATTTTGGTGCATATCTGATTCCCAATAGAATAGGCTCGGAAATTGCGTCACTTTTACCAAGCGGCATAAATCTCGAAGGCTTCAACGTGGACACTGTTTACATAAGATTGCTCAACATCAAACGCAAATTTGTTCCTGTAAAGCCGAAACTTGACATAACAGTTGACAAACAGTACACGTATTCGAGCCCGATAGTTGTAGAGCCTGATTCCGTATGGATTTCAGGCACAAACAATTACATCGACACCATCGAATATGCGCCATTGATGCCGCTAAGCAGAGTAGGGCTGCGCGACTCGCTGAGCGTGAAGCTGGCTTTCGACTTGCCTTCAAAAGTCAAACTAAGTTCACAGGAAGCAAAAGTGAGCATTAATATTGAACCGATTATGGAACGAGCTGTCAATGTGATGGTTACAGCAAAAAACATTCCTTCGGAGTATTCATTTCACTCTTTCCCGATTTCAGTAAAAGTGGTTTCAAAAGTCGGATTTAGCAGCTACGAACAAGTTGACCCTGAACAATTTGACGCTTTTGTCGATTTCGATGGAATGACTTTGGGCAGCACACCAGCAAAGATGAAAGTTAAGGTGAATTGCAAAACGGATAAGGTTAAAAGTTTCACATATTCACCGCTTTTTGTTGAATATCTATTGGAACGTAAACGATGACAAAACAGAAATTAGTCGGCCTGACGGGTGGGATAGGCAGCGGCAAAACGACCATTGCCCGTGCATTTGAAGCACTCGGTATTCCGGTGTACAATTCGGACAATAGAGCCAGAATACTATCTGATAATCACCCGGATATAATAAATGGACTAAAAAGAATATTTGGTGATGACATTTACATTGGCAATTGCCTTCAACGCAAGCGAGTCGCTGAAATTGTCTTCAATGACAAAAAAAAACTTAGTGAAATCAATCATATCATCCATCCAATAGTCCAGAACGACTTCCATGCATGGGCTGCCGCTTATGATGACTATCCGTATGTTTTAAACGAAGCGGCTGTTATGATAGAAAATGAATTACATAAGCAATTTAATAAAATAATTTTAGTTATTTCGCCTGTCGTGATGCGCGTCGGGCGTGTCGCAAAGCGCGACGGACTGCCCGAAAACGCTGTGTATCCAAGGATAAATTCGCAAATGAGCGACGACGAAAAAAAACTTTTTGCAGATTACATAATAACAAGCGACGATCACAATTACATTATTCCACAAATTTTGGAAATAGACAAAGAATTAAGAAAACAATATTAAATACTTGAAAATGGGATTTTTAGGAGCATTACTTGGAGCCGGCATTGGTTGGTGGCTTGCCGGACCGCTGGGAGTCTTGGTCGGGGCATGGTTGGGCAGCTCAATAAACACGGGCGTGATGTCGAACGACGACACGCCTTTCGGTTCCGACAGGCAAGCTAAAGGCGGCTTCATAGCGTCGTTGATGGTTCTGATAGCAGCCGTGATTAAAGCCGATGGCCATGTGAGGAAAATTGAGCTGGATTATGTTAAGTCAAAGCTGGTCGCTTTGCTTGGCGTTGAAACAGCGCAAGAAGCTGTGCTTATGCTTCGCGACATACTGAAAAAAGATATTAACATTCAGGAAGTCAGCCTGCAGATCAGAGTGAATCTCGACTACTCGAGCCGTTTGGAATTGATGCACTTGCTGATGGGTATCGCTCAAGCCGACGGAGTGATATCAAACGAGGAATATAATATCATAAAAATAATTGGCTTTAACCTTGGCATTTCGAGTGGTGACATGAATTCGATCTTGAATATGTTCGGAAGCACCAAAAACACAGTCGACTCGGCATACAAAGTCCTTGAAATTGAACCTACTGCAACCGACGACGAAGTCAAGAAAGCATATCGGAAATTAGCCATGAGATTTCATCCAGACAAAGTGGCCGGACTCGGCAAGGAGATTCAGGAAAGTGCCAATGATAAATTCCGAAAAGTTCAGGAAGCATACGAAATGATAAAAACATCAAGGGGAATGAAATAATCAGGCCATAATTTTTCAAAAATGGAAGTCTGATTCCAAAAAAAATTACTTTTGCAAACCAAAAACGAAACTTATAAAAATCATGCTGAACGGAATATTGTCAATTACAGGACAGAGTGGCTTATTTAAATTAGTATCGCAAGCTAAGAACTCTATTATTATAGAGTCTCTTATCGACGGGCATCGCATGCCGGCGTACCCGTCGTCGCGCGTCAGTTCGTTGGAAGACATCTCGATGTATACCGAAGATGGCGACATCAAACTCGAAGAAGTTTTCCTGAAGATATTTGATTTCACCAACGGAGCCAAAGCCATTGACCCTAAATCAAATCCTGACGAGTTAAAATCCTATATGGAAAAAATCCTTCCAAATTATGATAAGCAACGCGTTTATGTTTCCGACATCAAAAAGTTATTTACGTGGTATAATCTTTTGGTTGAGAAAAACATGATCAAGAAAAAGGAAGAAAAAGAATAGCAAACATAATCGAACCAAAAGAGGTAGACTGACAAAAGCCGGTCTACCTCTACCTCTTTTTCATTAAAATAGTGGCGACTGCCTTGTTTTTACAACACAAGATCCGCAACTTGTGCCCTGACAAAACTTATCAATTCTTTTGGTGACATTTTGATTTGAAGGCCACGAATCCCTGCGCTTATATAAATGTATTCGTGTTCAACCGCCGATTCGTGAATGTAGGTCGGAAATAACTTTTTCATTCCAATTGGCGAGCATCCGCCTCGAATATAACCTGTTTGCGGCAACAATTCCTTGACGGCAAGCATTTCTGCACTTTTATTCCCCGAAATCTTCGCAGCCTTCTTGAGGTCAACTTCGTCGCCACCGGGAATTACGCATACGAATAACCCATTGCGATCACCGCGCAGAACCAGCGTTTTAAAAACAGTTTCAATATCTTCATTCAGCAGTTCGGCAATATGTGTGGCCGCTAAATTTGATTCGTCAACCTCATAAGCAACTAATTCATAGCTGATTTTTGCCTTATCCAGCAAACGCGCCGCATTTGTTTTTGTGTTTTTCATATAGTTACAGATAATCCATCGTACGATAGGAAAACATTTTCTGGCAGTTCTTTCTGAACGTCGTCGTGCAAACCTATTTCGTGGCAAAAATGAGTCAAATAAGCTTTCTCAGGTGCCACCTCGCTGATAATTTCCAATGCTTGGTTTAATGAAAAATGAGACATGTGCTCAGTCCTTCTTAAAGCATTAATCACAAGAATTTTACAGCCACATATTCTTTTAATCGTTTCTGTAGGGATAAAACTGGCATCAGTTATGTAAACTATTTCATTTTCAATTACGTATCCTGATATTGGCAGTTTACCGTGCATAACTCTGATTGGTTCAATCAAAGTCCCGTTTACATGGAACTGTTTCATTTCATGGTCAACCAGTTCTAATTTGGGCGTGCCAGGATAAGGTGTTGCACCAAAAGCGTAGCTCAAATTGGTCTTTATCGCTTCTATCACACGCTTTTCGGTGTAAACGTTTACACTTCTTCGCATCGCATAATTGATGCCCCTGACATCGTCCATGCCTCCGACATGGTCGTAATGCTCGTGAGTTATCAAAATCGCATCTAACTTCGACGTCTCGGTGCGCAACATCTGACATCGAAAATCAGGACCGGCATCCACCAGAATTTTGGTTTCATCCGAACAAATCAACACAGAAGACCTCAAGCGTTTATCTTTTGGATCGGTCGATTTACAGACTTGACAATTGCAACCAATAATCGGCACTCCCTGAGAGGTGCCGGTGCCTAAGAAAATTAGCCTCATCGTCATTCAAATTTTCAGTTGAACAAAGTTATAAATTTTTCAATTCATGTGAAATTCACTATTTATCGCAAATAACACCCAAAGTTTACATAATAGTAAATAAGTCGTAATGTGGTTATATTCAATAATTTATATATATATATTTAAATTTATTATTTAATAAAAACGGAACAAAGTTATAGAAATAGAATTAAAATGCAGTAAACCAATATATAAAACACATATAATCAGGCAAATAGGTCTAAAATAAAATGTGGTTAATATAGTTATGGTGGGGTTATTAATGGGTTAGGTAAACTATGATTAATTTACAGCAGATTATCGAATTCGTGTTGTTTGGTTTTACAAAAAACACTATATTTACAATGTAAATATGTAAACCAAGATTGCTATGAAAGAGCGTTTGGAGCGAATTTTACGCCGTTATAAATTGAATCAGAAAGAGTTTGCAGAAAAAGTGGGCATTAATAAATCTACTTTGTCACATATTTTTTCCAAAAATGGCAGGGGGGGGAATTTAAGCCAAAGCACTTTAGAAAAAATTGTTTATACGTTTCCAGACATAAACATGAACTGGTTGCGAGACGGCATGGGCGAAATGCTACGCTCTAATGCTGCCATGGTCAGCCAAACAACTATAGATTTTAATGACAAACAAGTTCAAGAACCTGTCAAAGCTGCAATTGAAGAACCATTCGTAAATAATGAATCTGAGCGAAAGGCGGTCGAGAATGGAATTGATAACGAGATAGAACATTCTAATATAGAAAGACTTAATAAGTTACCATTGCAGGAATTTAATGAAAAGAAGATTCGCAGAATTGTCATTTTCTATACAGACAACACCTTCACAGATTATCTACCAGAAAAATAGTCAATGGCACGAATAAGCAAATGTTTCATGAAAGCGTTATCTTTGATGCAAGCGTTGACGGCGAAATATTATTCGTAAACCAATATAATTTACTAAATTGAAAAAATTTACAAATAACTTCACGCTTGTTGAAGTCGGTAGTTTACCCGATAGTTGCATGAAGTTGATTCTTCAATCACCTTCCAATTTACCAATTATCAATCCCGGTCAATTTGTAGAAGTACAAACCCCGGACAGCTCAAAAACATTTTTGAGACGACCAATTTCAATCCATGATGTAGACTATACCAGGAATCGCTTGATTCTTTTGGTAAAAACAGTTGGCGAAGGCACTAAATCATTGAGCAACTTATCAATAGGAAGCACATTAAATTTGGTTTATCCTCTTGGCAACGGTTTTGATGTTTCTAATGTTAAACACCCATTGCTAATAGCAGGAGGCGTTGGAATTGCTCCAATGATGTATTTAGGTAAGTCACTGAAGAAAAACGATGTGGAAGTCAACTTCTTATTTGGCGCCAAGTCATCATCTGGCCTTCTGCTTGAAGATGAATTTAGAAAAGTGGGCAACCTTTATTGCACAACAGAGGATGGATCGGCCGGCACCCAAGGATTTGTCACGCAACACGCTGAAATTGAGAAATTGGGAATCGATTACGATTCTGTATTCGTTTGTGGGCCAATTCAAATGATGAAAGCCGTGGGCAACATTGTAAAACAAAAAGATGTGACTTGTTACGTTTCGTTAGAAAATACCATGGCTTGCGGAATAGGAGCATGCTTGTGTTGCGTAACTGATACAGTTTCCGGCCATAAATGTGTATGTACTGAAGGTCCGGTTTTTGATATAAAGGATTTGAAATGGTAAAAACAGAAGTGAATTTAAACGGATTGATATTGAAGAATCCGGTAATGACTGCATCCGGCACTTTCGGATACGGTTTGGAGTATGATGATTTTATGGACGTGTCGTCGTTGGGAGGAATAATAGTCAAGGGGACCACACTAAACCCACGCGAGGGTAATCCCTATCCGCGACTGGCCGAAGTAAAACAAGGCATGATTAATGCCGTTGGTTTACAAAATAAAGGTGTAGATTATTTTTGTAAACACATCTATCCATTGGTTTACAATTATAAAACCAATGTATTGGTCAACGTTTCCGGCTCTTGCATAAGCGACTATGTGTCAACTGCGGAAAGAATCAATGAATTGGAAAATATTCCCGGCATCGAATTAAACATATCATGCCCAAATGTAAAAGAAGGTGGCATGGCGTTTGGAACTTCTTGTGAATCTGCACAAAAAGTAGTCGAGGCGGTACGACAGGTGTACAAAAAACATCTGATGGTAAAGCTATCTCCCAATGTTACAAACATTTCCGAAATAGCCATTGCAGTTGAAAGCGCAGGAGCTGATTCCGTATCTTTAATAAATACAGTATTGGCGATGGCCATAAATTCAGAAACCAGACGACCTGTTTTGTCTACTATCACCGGCGGGTTGTCGGGACCAGCTATAAAGCCTATCGCATTGAGAATGGTTTGGCAAGTGTCAAAAGCGGTCAAAATTCCAATAGTTGGACTTGGAGGAATCATGACTGCAGCCGATGCCATCGAATTCATGTTGGCAGGAGCAAGTGCAGTTGAAATTGGAACCGCTAATTTCATCGATCCAGCGATAAGCGCAAAAATAGTTGCCGGTATTATAAATTATTTGGAACGACACAATATTTCTGATGTCAACTCAATTATCGGCGGTCTGATTGTATAAGTTTTATGCTGTATGGCGAGATTTAATCATTTGCGTATCTGCTTTGTAGTTGTATTGATTGCGGTTTCGCAGCAACTATTTGCAGTTAATTATGTTAAGTTAAGCAATGCTTCATCATGCTCGCTTTTAACTTGTTCACCAGGCGAAGAGTTATATTCTGCTTTTGGGCATAGCGCCTTACGCGTAAAAGACGATTCGCTGGGCATTGATTTAGTCTTCAATTACGGTACGTTCAACTTTAATACGCCCAATTTTTATTTGAAATTCATAAATGGCGACTTGAATTATATGCTTGCAGTTTCTGTTTATGAGAATTTCATACTTAACTATGGGTACAGCAAGCGAGGCGTGGTCGAAACAGAATTGATCTTGAGTCATAAGCAAAAACAAGAATTGTGGAATCTTTTGCTTGACAATTCTCAACCCGATAATCGTTATTACAGATATGATTTCTTTTTTGACAATTGCGCAACTCGCATTCGTGATATTGTCTTCAAATCCGCTGATTATCAAGGCATTGAAGCGAACACAACAGAGACTTTTAGATCGTACCTTCACAAATACGTGGACAAAAGTGGCTGGACTGCACAAGGCATAGACCTTCTATTGGGAATGAAAACAGACAAAACGATCACCAAGAGTCAGACTGCATTCTTGCCGGACTATCTCCAAAGCTACTTCTTGGAACGCGGAATAGTATCGGAACCGGTTGAAATATTGAAATGCAAAATTCCCAAAACATCAAACTCTGCCTTTTCACCGTTGTTTGCAGGAATATTAGTATGCTTTTTATCTGTAATTTCTTTGATATTATATCATTTCATGAAGCCAATCTCTATAACTATTGATAATATCATTCTAATATCATGTTGGCTGTTGGGTGATTTATTGATTTTTCTGTGGTTTTTCACCAAACATACAGTGACTCAGAATAATCTGAACATACTCTGGGCTTCGCCATTGCTGATTTTTACTATTGTATTTTCACTTTGCGGCAACGCTAAATTATTAAGAATCACATCAATAGTAAATTCTGCAACAAATATAGCTTTCTTTGTTCTTGCACTGATAAATATCCAATATTTTCCTGCTATTGCTTATTTGTTTTCGTTGGCAATTATTGCTATTCACTTAAAATATATTTTAGCAAAATAATGTGGCGGTTCATTATCAGATTTACAATTATATGGTGTGTTCTAATCATACTTTTCTTTGCTAAATTCAAATTTGGTGGTGAAAAAGAAACTGATAATCGTAAATTTGATGCTACTAATATAGCTGAATATCAACCGTTTTTCATTCGGAATAATCCTGACACTACATTCGCTGAAATTAAAAAAGCGGTTGAAAAATTCCTGAAAACAGAGCACCTAAAAGGTGGGGCATCGGTTTGCATTAGTTATAATGGACGGTTAGTGTATGCGCAAGGCATAGGAAATGCGAATAGTCATTCAGAAATACAACCTTTCAACACATTTAGAATAGCAAGTGCCTCAAAATTGGTAACTGCAATTGGTGTTATGAAAATGGTAGAGGACAATGAAATTGATTTAAATCAGACAGTTTTTGGAGAAAATGGCATACTAAATGTTGAGCGATACAGCTATTATAAAGACAGAAGAATCGAAACGGTGTGCGTCCGCCAGCTGCTCAACCATTCAGGAGGCTGGACGTCTCGATGGGGCGATCCGATGTTCATGCCGCATGTGATTGCAAACGAGCAGAACATTTCGTTGCCTATTGACATAGCTGACATCATCAGATTCATGTTGGGCAAAAAACTTCATTTTCAGCCAGGTACAGGCTCAGCCTACTCAAATTTCGGCTTCGGTATTTTAGGCGAAATCATAACCGAGAAATCCGGGATTCCATACGAACGCTACATAAAATCAAACATACTTTATCCTTTGGGAATTTTCGACATGCACATCGGTTTTTCCCATCCGGAAAAGCGTTTGGCATACGAAGTGTCTTATTATGAAGAAGATACTTCATTTATTGTTGAAGATTATGCTGTCAATGGGAAATTTGTGCGGAGGCCTTATGGTGGGTCTGATATCCATACATTAGGCTCGGCAGGTGGTTGGGTTGCAAGCTCAATTGATCTGATTAAAATCATGATGGCAATTGATGGCTTTAAAAATGTCCCTGACATATTAAAAGAACAGACTTTAGACACCATGATTGCCACCGATGACAACAGATTTGACCCGATCGGTTGGCGTGGAATCGATGGAGAATTCTGGTTTCGTACAGGGACGCTCGCAGCGACTTCGGCAATTATGGAGCGTCGGCCGGACAACATTTGTTATGTCGTGCTGTTGAACGCTTCGAACAGCAAAGGCCCGACACTTGCAACCAAATTGCGGAAAATAATGGATGACGCGATATTGAAAGTGAAGGACTGGCCGCAATACGATCTGCTGGAATCGGACACGAGTTGGACCGACTTCAAGAAAAGAATGTCCGAGTGATTATTCGGTCCAAATCTCCCACGAACGATCTGCTTGTAAATAAAGCATTTCCAAACCATTTTTAGTCTTTGCACCTTGTTCGGCGGCTTTTTTCAAAAAAAGAGTTTCGTCAGGGTTATATATCAAGTCAAATGCTACGTGATTGCTGGTCAGATAATTATACGGTATTGCCGGACACTCGTTTATTTTGGGAAACATCCCGAGTGGCGTGGCATTTACTATGATTAGATGACTTTTAATCACTTCGTCGGATAAGTCGTTGTATGTTAATATGTTGTCACAAGGGCGGCGCGACACATACTTAAATTCGACTCCTAATGTTTTGAATACCGAAGCCACTGCTTTTGAGGCTCCTCCAGTTCCCAAAACTAATGCCTTGGTGTGCTGACTACACAGCATAGGTCTAATCGAGTTCATGAAACCATAGACATCACTGTTAAACCCGATGAGTTTCCTGATATTTCCTTCGTAAGTGACTTTGACCACATTGACTGCGCCAACCGAGGCTGCCGATTCGTCCAAACCATCCAAATAGGGGATTATCTGTTCTTTATACGGTATCGTTACATTAAGTCCTGATATGGCTTTATTTTCCAGCAAATGCGGAAGTTGATCAATGCTTTCGATTGCGAAGAGACTATATTTCCCATCGATATGCTCCCGTTCGAACTTTTGAGTAAAATATTTTTGAGAAAATGAGTGACCGAGCGGAAAACCAATCAGACCGTATTCTTTCATATTTTGATGTATTTTTTGATTATCGGATTTATGTCCGGATGCATAAGCATTTCCTGAGCTTCTTCAAGCAAGTCTTCCAAATGAGAGCTGTCTATCAGAACTGCTGACTTTATACATTGTCTTGCGGCAAAGACATTGTCATAATAATAGAACTCGATGTATGCTTCTAAATACTTGAGTGCCACATTATTAAATCCATATCTTACCTTATTGTCGATCATGAACAATTTGATGTTAAATTGGTTATGATTCGCTTTAATCTTGAAAAGTTCAATCCAGGCCAGTACTTCGTTCGGATTTTTCTTGATTCCCTTCTTTAATGATTTCTCAGCCTTTTCGTAATCTTCCAAAACGATGTAGCCATGGGCCATCGAAAAATAATAATCGGCGTCTTCGGGATTGATCTTTATCGCTTTCTCGATTGCTTCGATTCCTTCGGCCGCACGGCCAATGCTGATCAGAAATGCTGAGAAAACGTAATATGAGTCGGCATTATCTGGGTCTTTATTTATTGCAGCCTGCAAATATCTGATTGCCAAATCATTTTCTCCCAATTGTTCCAAACAATACCCGATGTGTTGGAGTAAAGTCGAACTGAAATCAGTCTGGAAAGAAGCATAATCAAGAAAAGAGTCTAACGCCAGCCTGTATTTGCCGATTTTGACATAAAATTTAGCCAAGTCATAATATGGATCCGGGAAATCGGGGCTTACGCAGATGGCTGTTTTATAGGCATTTAATACTTTGGCTGACTTATTCTTTTTGTTATATAAGTTGCCTAAATGGTACCAAGCCTTCTCGAAATAAGGATAAATTTTCAGAGATTGCTCATACATTTTTATGCTTTTTTCTATACGGCCAAGTGCTTCGTAAGCATATCCCAATTCGAGAAAAACGAATTCGTCTTCCCAAATTTTTGATTTATAGTCTTCAAGGTATCTCAAGGCCATATCTGGATAACCGTTTTGGTTCAGAGATTGCCCTATTTCGAAATAAAGGTTCACACCTTCGCCAAGCGAAATGGCTTTGTCGAAAAAAGAGAAGGCAGCCATCTCATCGTTTTTCATTATATTAAGCCAACCATAACCGATATACACGTATGGGTTCGAAGGCTCCAAGGGCAGCAGATAATCCAAAATTGACTGAGCTTCAGAAAGTTTGTTATCGTTGGCCAGATAGTTTGCTTTGTATAGCAAAATAGTGGACGAACCGGGATGCTGCTCTAAACCGATATCCATGATTCGTGTCAAATGCTCTAAATTATCCTGACCAATATAATAATCTAAAACTGACAACACTTCTTCTTCTTCCATGTATGGGATTGCAGTTCCCTCACTAAATGAGAGTTCGAGTGCTTTGACCAAATTTTCTATGTCGTTCGGATTATCCATCAGTGACGTTTTAATGTCAAAATTAATGAAATCAATCGAAATAATTTATAGAAAATATGACTATTAAGCCTGATGTTTTTGCTCAGTCTGTAACTCAAAATTAGAAGTGTTTGGAGTAATTTTGCCTGACTAATAAACATCAAAATGAATAAAAAGAATTCTAAAGGAATTAATGAACTTGTCATTCTTCTTTATCGGTTCTCTTTGCCGCTGGCCATATTTACATTGCTCCGAATCATTTTTTATCTGATGAACCAAAGCTTGTTCCCGCACGTCACGGCCACGAGTTTCTGGAACATAATTTGCGGCGGGATCCGCTTCGATATCAGCGCATTAATCTATATCAACTCATTGTTTTTCATTTTATTCCTGATTCCATATCCGAACAAATTCACATCGAAATACAGGTTTGTCATAAACGCATTTTATTTTATTCCAAACGTCATCGGAATTGCTGCGAATTGCATCGACATTATTTATTATCGCTTCATTTTAAAAAGAACGACTTTCGATATAATCGAAGGTTTTAAAAATGAAGATAATATGGGTTCGTTATGGAGTAAATTCATAGTTGACTATTGGTATGTGACATTGATTTTTGTGGCATTTGTTGCATTTTTCGTATTTGCGACATTAAAGGTGAAGCCCAGAGTCACGCCAATTAAAAACAAATGGCTTTATTCAATTTTTTCATTGATAATGATTGCTGCCGTCGCCGGACTTTCGGTGGCCGGAATCAGAGGCGGATTCAGGCATAGCACAAGACCGATAACTCTAAGCAACGCAGCGGCTTACACCAATTCGCCCGAAGAGTCAGCGATCGTGCTCAACACTCCCTTTTCGATTATCCGCACAATAGGCAAAACGAACTTGAAACGTCTGAACTTCTACACGGACAGCGAAGTCGAGAAAATATACAGTCCGATTCACGTGGCCGATTCCGTGGGTGTCCCCAACGGCAAGAATGTCGTGATTTTTATCATGGAAAGTTTCAGCCGCGAATTTTTCGGATGCTTCAATCGAACGCTTGAGGGCGGGACCTACAAAGGCTACACGCCGTTCCTCGATTCGCTGGCCGAACACAGCCTTGTGTTTCCGAACACCTTTGCAAACGGACGCAAATCGATTGATGCAATGCCATCGGTGTTGACGTCAATTCCCTCACTTTCAATACCGTTCATAGTCAGCCCATACTCGTCAAATTCGCTGGACGGACTGCCGCGTGTGCTGAACTCAAAGGGATACTCGACCGCATTTTTCCATGGTGCACCCAACGGTTCGATGGGGTTCGACGGCTTTGCGAAAATTGCTGGCTTTCAAAAATATATGGGAAAAACGGAATATGGTAACGATGCTGATTTTGATGGAATTTGGGGCATTTGGGACGACAAGTTTTTACAATACTATGCCGACGAAATCAGCGACATGAAGACGCCGTTCATGACCGCGCTTTTTTCGCTGTCGTCGCATCATCCGTTCAAGGTTCCAGAACGTTTCGAAGGCAAATTTCCTAAAGGCAAACTACCAGTGGAAGAGTGCATTGCGTATTCCGATTATTCATTGAAAATGTTTTTCGAAAAAGCTCGGAAACAACCATGGTACAACAACACTTTGTTTGTGATCACTGCCGACCACAGCAGCATTCCCGACCACAAAGAGTACGAAACGATTGTCAATTCGTTTGCGATACCGCTGATCTTCTACGCGCCTGGCGACACGACTTTAAAAGGCGTGGACTATGGCCTGGCGCAGCAAATTGACATCATGCCGACAATCATGACTTATTTGAATATAAATTCACCTTATTGCGCATACGGAAATGATTTATTCAACACATCAGAATCAGAAAGATTTATCCTGAATTACATTAACGGATATCAGTTTATGCAGGGCGAACACGTTTTATATTTTGACGGACAGAATGTTACGGGAGTTTTCAACTATAAGAACGATCCTGAATTGCAAAACAATCTGATTGGCCGATATGATTATAGCAAGGAAGAATCTTTGATGAAGGCCGTTATCCAACAATATAACAATCGATTAATTGACAACAAACTGAAAGCCAACTGACTTTATGACTATAAAAAAACGAACTGGAATCATAATATTCAGCATCGCGGCCACAATATCGAGCATTTATTCGCAGGAACAACGGCCACGCATCGGCCTTGTTTTGAGTGGGGGAGGGGCTAAGGGCCTGGCACACATTGGGATACTGAAGGCCATTGACAGTGCCGGCTTGAAAATCGACTATGTAGCCGGCACGAGCATGGGAGCCATAATCGGCGCGATGTACTCGGCCGGCTATTCGGGCAACGAAATTGAACAAATCAGCAAAAATACCGACTGGATGAATGTCATCAAAGGAAGCGTAAACTTCCAAACGATTGGTATTCAGGATAAAGAAGAATTTGAAAACAATTCGATAGTCATACCGTTTGTCGGCAGCAAACCACATTTTGGCACCGGCATAATCGAATCGCAAGAAATAATGTTGACATTGTCGAAGATATTCTATCCGGTATATAAAAGCAAGAATTTCAACGAGTTCGACATTCCATTCAGGTGCATAGCCACCGACTTGTCGACCGGCAACGCCATTGTGTTCGACAAGGGCGAAATAACGACAGCCATCAGAAGCAGCATGGCAATTCCGGGAGTTTTTTCAGCCATGAAATATGGCAACACTAAACTCGTGGATGGGGGAATTGTCAGGAATTTTCCTGTCAAAGACGTCCAGGAAATGGGCGCCGACTATGTCATTGGCGTCAACCTGTTTTCGGGACTTGCTAACGCCGACGAGCTCACATCGTTTGTCGACGTGTTCTATCAGATAACCAATTATAGGGATGCCGAAGATTTGGTGCACGAAAAAAGCGTCTGTGACATGATTATCGAACCCGACGTCAGGAAATATTCGGCATCAAGTTTTGACGAATCTGACTCGATAACCATGATTGGCGACAGGGCCGGAGAAGACTTTTATCTGTTATTCAAGCAATTGGCCGATTCGATTCGCAACAATTTTGGTGTGGAATGCAGCGGAAAAAGTCGTTTGCCACAGTACAACGAGAAAGTCAATATAGAGTCGTTCGCATATTCAGATCTGAACAAAACAAGTCTGAACATGCTGAAACACAACTTGAACCTGAAAGAAAGTCAAGAATATTCCGTTGACGAACTTAACAATGCCTTCCGAAAAGCATATTCGTCCCAATACTACAAAAACCTGTACTACACGCTCATTCCGACAGATTCGACAAACAAAGTCAGGCTGAATTGCATTGTCGAAGAAGAACCTTTGACGCTGATAAAACTGGCCGCATCTCATAATTCATTCACAAACAGCTCTTTATATTTGACATATACGCGCAAGAACATTCTTGGCGAACGGTCGGAAACGACCATAAAAATGGCCTTGTCAGAATATTTCAGGCTGAAAGCAAAACACCATACATTTGTCGGCAAAAAATATAACAAATACATATTCGCAGAATGTACATTTGACAAGTTCGATTTCTATACATACGACGAAGGCCGAGAACAATGTATATATGAAAACAACATCGTCAACTCGCATTTGGGAATCAACAAACTGATTGGCAACAACTTCGAAGTCGGGATAAAGGCCGGATTCGAAGGCAACAAGTTTTCGCCCAAAATATCGCCTGTGGCATACAACTATAAAGGGAAAGTCACGACACCGGGCGTGCATGTGTCATGCCACTACAATTCGATGAACAGAAAACTGCTGCCGACATCAGGTCTGGAAATCAAAGCGTTGTCGTATTGTGGATATAAGCGCAAATACGACATTGAGACTCTTGCCCTCGACTCCACAAAATATACAGACATTGAATTTGACAGCAGAAAACCTATCATCAAGACAATTTTCAGACTGAAATCGTGCAGAGAATTAACAAGCAAAGCATCGTTAATCACGGCACTGTCAGCAGGGCACATGTGGAATCATTCTGCCATTGATCGCTTTTTGATAGGTGGAACGCACAGTTTTTTTGATAGCCATTTCTCATTTTATGGCTACAAAGAAGGAATGAGATACGCAAACTCGGCCGCAATTGCGCGACTACAATATCAACACAAGATAATCAGCGACTTATACGGAATTGTGACGGTGAATGGCGGATTGATTGACTACATGGACGACAAAATCACGCGAAATAACATCGTTTTGGGCGGCGGGCTGACGATTGCATACAACTTCAGCATACTGCCTTTTAGCTTCACGGCCATGTATTCGCCCGACACTAAAGATGCTTCATTCACGGCCAATATCGGATTCTCTTTCTGATTGTCAATCAGAAATTTACAAACATAAAATCAAAGTAGGGTAGACCCGACGAAAATTCAAATGGACGAATATTTTACCATAAAAGACTGTAGCGAAGGTATTTACAAAGAAAAAGGAAGTAAATTTCTATCCTTTGCATATCCGGTTTATGACACGGAAAAAATCAAGGAAATCATAGCCCAAAAACAGAAAGAATTTTTTGATGCGCGGCATTGCTGCTACGCATGGCAATTGGGCTTGGATTCAGGTAATTACAGAGCGAACGACGACGGAGAACCATCGGGAACCGCCGGGCGTCCGATTCACGGACAAATTCAGTCTCACAAACTGACAAACATCCTGATCGTGGTCGTCAGGTATTTTGGCGGAATCAAGCTTGGGACAAGCGGACTCATAAATGCCTATAAGACAGCAGCTGCCGACGCAATTCAGAATGCCGAAATAGTCAAGAAAACGGTCAACGACTACTATAACATCGGTTTTTCATATGACGCGATGAACGATGTGATGAAGCTGTTCAAGGATGAGAATCTTAAGATTATCGAACAGCAATTTGAACTGCACTGCAACATGAAATTCTCTGTCAGACAATCGGATGCAAAGCGGATTGTCGAGAAGTTAGAATCCATTACGAGCGTCAAAGTTTATTACGAATATTCGGCTTGAAATCCTCGGGATTTTTGCCCCATGTATTTGTCTTAGAATTTATATTATGATAAATAATGTGTCGGATTTTTAGGGAAAGCATTTTGCGCTTTCCCTAAAATGGTTTAGAGTTCCTTTAATTTAGCTACAACTTCGTTGTATTTGTCTTGCATGTCAAACCTGTAATACAAGCCTTTGAGCGAGTCGAGAACTTTGGGATCATTCGGGCTCACTTCGTAGGCCTTTTCGAGATAAGGCAATGATTGTTTGAACCAAGATTCGGCCTCGGCCATGGCTTTGTCGAATTCTTTGTTGTCGCGCAAACCGCTTGCTTCTGAGGTCTTTGCGACGCCTTTGTTATAATAGACTGCACCTAAATTGAACAGCGAGTTGAAGAATTTAGGATCCAACTCCAAAGACTTGTTGTAGTCAACGATGGCCTCGTCGATGTTGATTGACTCCTTGAGGACGCCGCGCGCATAGTAGAACGACGGGTTTGTTCCGTCCATTTCGACGGCTTTGTTGAGATATTCGAGCGCTGCATCGTTTTGCGAAGATGTCAGATAATACTGAATCAGAGTGGTCAGAATGCTCTGATCTGTAGGATATTTCAGGAAGCCAGACTTCAGGTTGTCTTCGATTTTGGCGCTGTCTTTGACAAATGTCAAGGCCTCGTGACGATAGATTACGGTTTTGGAGCCGCCATAGTTGTACTGGATGGCTTTTCCGAAATACTCCTCAGCCTTGTTGTAGTTTTCGGACAGATATGCGGCCAAGGCTGCGTTATACATTGAAAGAGTGTCGTTTACTTCGGAATAATTTGTCTGTTTGCTGCTTGCCCACAAATATGTTTCGAAGCCGACGAGAGATCGGTTGTAGTTTTTGTTGTTGAAAGATGAAATCGCGTAATTTTCAAGAATCGGCATATAGCTCAGCAGCGACACTTGGATTTCTTTAGCGAATTTGCCGGCATTCTTTCCGCCTTCTTCGCCTGCTTTGTCCAATTCGATTGCTTTTTCGAGGTATTCCTTACTCTTTTCAATTCCGTCTTCGGCCTTTCCTTGTTCAGCCAGCGTGGCGTAGACCTTCGAAGCTACGATGTAGGTCTTGGGCCAATTGGCGCTTTTCTCGTTGACCAATGCTGCGTCTATTGCTTCTTTTGCTCCATCATAGTCCTTGGTCATCAGATAGTTGGTGGCGCTGGACACTTTGCCTTTCTGTGCAGTCGCTGCTGTAGCTATGCAAGCAAGACCAATCATCAACATGCATGTCTTTTTCATAGTGAAAGTAAATTAGTTATTTATTGAATTGTTGTTTGATTCTGTTTCGTCGGTTGCGGGCGCTTCGGTGTCGGCTTCTTCTTCGACTTCGTGATTTACGACGGCTACCGAGGCTATCTCATCTTGTTTCTTAGTCAGATTTATCAGTTTGACGCCTTGCGTGGCTCGTCCCGAAGTTCTGATTTCGCCGGCCGAGAGCCTGATGGTGATTCCGGAGCGATTGATAATCATCAGATCGTTGTCGTCCGAAATCTTGTCGATGGCTATCAGGTCGCCGGTTTTGTCCGAGATCTTCATGGTCTTGACGCCTTTGCCGCCACGGTTGGTTACTCTATAATCTTCGACGAGCGAGCGTTTGCCGAATCCCTTTTCGGAAAGCACGAGAATGTTTTCCTTGTCGTTTTCGACGCAGACGAGGCCGACCACTTCGTCGTTTTCGTCGTCGTAGGTTATGCCTCGCACGCCGGAGCCTGTACGGCCGATGCAGCGGACGGCACTTTCGTTGAATCGGATTGCGCGGCCGGACTTGGTGGCCATGATGATTTCGTTGTTGCCGTCGGTCAGTATCGCCTGCAGCAGTTCGTCGCCTTCCTTGATTGTGATTGCAATCACTCCGTTCTGACGTGGGCGCGAATACTCTGACAATGAGGTCTTTTTGATTATGCCGTTTTTGGTGCCCATTATGATGTTGTGGCTGTTCACGTAGTCCGGATTGTTGAGTCCGCGGACGTTGATGAATGCCTTGACCTTGTCGTTGGGGTCGATATTGAGCAGGTTCTGAATGGCCCTACCCTTCGACGCCTTGTTGCCTTCGGGGATGTCGTAGACCTTGAGCCAGAAGCATTTGCCGAGCGCCGTGAAGAACAGCATAGTGTCGTGAACGGCGGCCGGATAGATGTGCTCGATGAAGTCGGTGTCGCGGGTGTTGGAGCCTTTGGAGCCGACGCCGCCGCGCGCCTGGGTCTTGAACTCGGTGAGCGATGTGCGCTTGATGTAGCCCATGTGCGAAATGGTTATGACAACGTCTTCGTCGGCATAAAAGTCTTCGGGGTTGAACTCTTCGGCGCTGTAGGCGATGTCGGTTCGGCGTTCGTCGCCGTATTTGTCCTGCACTTCGAGCAGTTCGTTTTTGATGACTTCCATCTGCATGCTTTCACTTGCCAGAAGATCAGTGAGATAGGCAATCCGTTTTTCGAGATCTTCGTATTCGGCTCTCAACTTGTCCTGCTCCAATCCGGTGAGCTGGCGGAGGCGCATCTCGACGATTGCCGAACTTTGGATTTCGGTCAGGCCGAATTTTTCCATTATGTCCTTCTTGGCCTCGTCGGGAGTGCGGGCTGCGCGGATGATGCGGATCACCTCGTCGATGTTGTCGCAGGCAATCATCAGGCCTTGGAGAATGTGGGCGCGCTCTTCAGCTTTGCGCTTGTCGAAAATGGAGCGGCGAATGACGACGTCCTGGCGATGGTCAACAAAGCATTTGATGATCTGCTTGAGATTGAGCAGCTGCGGACGGCCTTTGACGAGCGCGATGTTGTTGACGCCGAACGACGACTGCATCGCCGTGTTTTTGTAGAGATGATTCAGGACGACATTTGCTATCGCATCTCGCTTGATATCAATCACAATGCGCATTCCGTCCTTGCCTGATTCGTCGTTGATGCGCGATATTCCTTCGATTTTCTTCTCGTTCACAAGGTCGGCGATTTTCGAAATCAACTCGGCCTTGTTGACCATGTAGGGAATCTCGGTCACGACGATGGTTTCCTGATTGTTGTTGGTCTCGATCTCGCATTTGGACCGGATGACGATCTTGCCGCGCCCGGTTTCGTATGCTTCCCTGACGCCGCTGTATCCGTAGATGGTTCCGCCGGTCGGGAAATCGGGGGCTTTGATTATCTTGATAAGTTCCTGAATATCAATATCATGATTTTCGACATAGGCAATCACGGCTGCCACGGCGTCCTTTATGTTGTGAGGCGGCATGTTGGTGGCCATGCCGACCGCGATGCCCGACGAGCCGTTGATGAGCAGATTGGGAATCCTTGTGGGAAGGACGGTCGGCTCCTGGAGCGAGTCGTCGAAATTGTTCTGCATATCAACAGTTTCCTTGTTGATATCGATCAGCATGTCTTCGCCCAGTTTGCGAAGACGCGCTTCGGTGTAACGCATGGCTGCGGGGCTGTCGCCGTCGACGGAGCCGAAGTTGCCCTGCCCGTCGACAAGCATGTAGCGCATCGACCATGGCTGGGCCAGGCGGACCATTGCGTTGTAGACCGAACTGTCGCCGTGCGGGTGATATTTACCTAAGACTTCGCCGACAATTCTTGCGGATTTCTTATAGGGTTTATCGGACGTGATGCCTAACGAACTCATGCCGAAAAGTATTCGACGGTGCACGGGTTTGAAGCCATCCCTGACGTCCGGCAATGCTCTCGAAACAATGACCGACATCGAATAGTCGATGTACGCCGATTTCATTTGTTCCTCAATATTAATCGGAATTATTCTTTCTCCTTCAGCCATTTAAAAATTAATGTAAGTAAAACAATACGCAATTGCTGTTCAGTTGCGCAAAAAGCACGTAAAAGTACACATTTTTGTCTTAATTCAGAAAAAACGGACGACAAATAACCGGCCGATTATTTGGGGGCTCTGGCGCGTTTATTTAGGCCTTGGAGAGTTTTGTGGCTTCACTTGTTTTTGCTAAAATTGCATTGAATCTTTATCGTTAAGTTTTTATGAGTTTAAATTATTCATCGCGCATACGCAATGCTGTTCAGTTGAGCAAGAAAGAAGCAGAACGTCTTGGGCATCAATTCATTTCACCCGAGCATCTGATGCTTGGAATCATTCGCGGAGGTGGAGGTTCGGCCATTAAAATAATCAATCGCTTGAATGTTGACATCAATCATATTAAACAATGCATAGAAGATGCGCTCAAAACGGGTTCGGACGACGCGGCCCCGACAGTGGATGCCGGGCAGATTTCGGTGCTGAGATCCACCGAACGCATCTTGAAACTGGTGCAGCTCGAGGCTCAGGCGCTGCAGAGCGACCGCATCAGCACGGGGCACTTCCTGCTGGCCATTCTCCGCGAAAAGACATCGCTGACGAGCAAGGTCTTGGAGGAGCATGGCATTGACTACGAATCAGTTATCGAGCTGATGTCGCAAGGCGGCCAGGAGCCCAGAGCCATCTCGGAATATCCCGACGATGAAAATGACGACCCGTTCCCGTCGTCGGACAACCGGCTCGAAAAGCATGGCAGCACAAGCAAAAGCGCGTCGGGAATGCCGGCTTCGGACACGCCGGTGCTCGACAACTTTGGCATCGACATGACCAAGGCCGCCGAGGAAGGCCGCCTCGACCCGATTGTGGGACGCGAAAAGGAGACCGAGCGGCTGGCGCAGATTCTGAGCCGACGGAAAAAGAACAACCCGATTCTGATTGGAGAGCCGGGCGTGGGCAAATCGGCCATTGTAGAGGGCCTGGCAATCAGGATTCACGAACGGAAAGTCTCGCGGATTCTGTTCGACAAGCGCGTCATTTCGCTCGACCTGGCGTCGATTGTAGCCGGCACGAAATACCGCGGACAGTTCGAGGAGCGTATCAAGGCCATTCTCAACGAGTTATCGCACAATCCGAACATCATTCTGTTCATCGACGAGATTCACACGATAGTGGGAGCCGGCGGCGCGACCGGAAGTCTGGACGCGGCCAACATGCTGAAACCGGCGCTGGCACGCGGTGAGATTCAGTGCATCGGCGCGACGACTCTCGACGAATACCGGCAATTCATCGAGAAAGACGGCGCGCTGGAACGCCGATTCCAAAAAGTGCTCGTGGAGCCGACAACGGCCGACGAGACTGTCCAGATACTGAACAATATCAAAGAAAGATATGAGTCGCATCACAACGTGACCTACACCGACGAGGCCATAAAAGCCTGTGTGGCGCTGACCGAGTGCTACATGTCGGACCGGCATCTGCCCGACAAGGCCATCGACGCGCTCGACGAGGCCGGGTCGCGAGTGCACATTGCCAACATCGTTGTCCCGACAAGAATCGTTGAACTTGAAAAACAGATTGACAAGGCGAAAGACAACAAGATAAAAGCAGTCAAATCTCAGAATTTTGAGCTGGCGGCATCGTTCCGCGACAAAGAAAAAAATCTGATTTCGGAACTGGATGAAGCCAAGAAAAACTGGGAAGAAGAGCTGAACAGGCATCGCGAGATAGTGGACGAAGCGAATGTGGCCGAGGTGGTTGCGATGATGACAGGCGTCCCCGTGCAGCGAGTGGCGCAGGCCGAAGGCGCCCGACTGCTGGCGATGGACTCGGAACTGAACAGCAACATAATAGGCCAGAACGATGCCATCCGAAAGATAGTGAAGGCGATACAGCGGAACCGCGCCGGCCTCAAAGACCCGAACCGACCCATCGGCTCGTTCATCTTCCTGGGGCCGACCGGCGTGGGCAAAACTCACTTAGCCAAGATATTGGCTCAATATCTGTTCGAGTCGGCCGACGCGCTCATCCGAATCGACATGAGCGAATATATGGAAAAGTTTGCCGTGTCGCGCCTCGTGGGCGCGCCTCCGGGCTATGTGGGCTACGAAAACGGCGGCCAGCTGACCGAAAAAGTCCGCCGCAAGCCATACTCGGTGGTGCTGCTCGACGAAATCGAAAAGGCTCACCCCGAAGTGTTCAACCTGATGCTGCAGGTTCTGGATGAAGGCCGGCTGACCGACAGCCTGGGGCGCAAAGTCGATTTCAAAAACACGATAGTCATCATGACTTCGAACATCGGTTCGCGCGAACTGAAGGATTTCGGTCGCGGCGTGGGCTTTGCACAAGAGAGCCGGATGTCGGCCGACGACCACGCCCAGGCAATCATCCAAAAGGCTCTGAAAAAGGCATTTGCACCAGAATTTCTAAACAGAATCGACGACGTCATCATCTTCAACGAACTGAAGAAAGAAGACATCTTCAAAATCATTGACATAGAGCTCAAAGGCCTGTACAGGCGAGTGGCCGGCATGGGCTTTGCACTGACCATCACACCGGCGGCCAAGGACTTTGTGGCCGAGAAAAGCTTTGACTCTCAGTTTGGTGCGCGCCCGCTCAAGAGGGCCATCCAGAAGTATATCGAAGACGAGCTGGCTGAGCTGATTCTGAACAATCCGACAAACGATGGCGGCTGCGAACTGATTGTGGACTTCGACACCGAGGCCGGCAAGATTGTGACTCGCGCCGAAGGCATCAGACAAAAAATAGAAGTCTGAATTCAGTTTCTCCGGACACCGGCCGCAAAGCCCTGATTCGCTATGAGTCAGGGCTTTGTGGTTGATGGGCGGCGTCATTTCAGACTTTTTCGATATTCGGTTGGCGTCTTGCCGGTCTGGCGCTTGAAGAACTTGGTCATCGTGGCCAAATCGGGAAAATGGAATGCCTCGGCGATTTGCGAGACGGGCTCTTCGGTGTTTTCGAGCTGGTCGATGAGGGCGCCGACAAGCGTGATGCAGATGTGCTCGTAGGCGGTTTTCTGCGACGTGCTTTTGACGACCCGGTTCAGATATTGCGGCGTCACGCACAGCTGCGAAGCGTACCACCCGACGGTGTGCTGATGGCGGACGCGAGCCAGGAGCAGCCTTATGAACTGCTTGAACAACACGTTTTTGCGACCGACGCTCGGCAGCTCGCCGTTTTCGTTTTCCTGCCTGATGTGATCGTTGGCAATGTCCATCATGAACATCCGGAGGGCGCACTTCAGCATTTCGGCACGGAAACAATGAGAATCGTCATTAAAAATCTCCACAATGCTCTCGATTCTTTTCTGAAAAATCCGCACAGTCTGCGCCGATACGACAGAGACCGGCAACATTTTGATTTTCAGCACATAGGACGGCGGAAACGGCGGCATGTTCTTGAGCAGCGAAGTGATGAACGAAGCCGAGAAAAGCATCACGAAAGCTCTGGCATCTGCCGAAATGTCAAGCACTTCGAGCAAAGGATTGTCCAGGAAGTTGGCAAAGCAGCCGCTTGTGAGCGAATAGCGCCTGTTCCCCCACCCCACTTTCAGTTCGCCAGCGAGCACAAGGGCGTGGACAATCATGTCGGAATCAGGCACTTCCAGACAGACGGGCGTGCTATCGGAGCGTCCGTCGGCCTGCCAAAGCACGAAGCCGTCAGGCAGCGCGTGGCAGCGACTGTTGCGTTGCGCAAAATCCATGAAATTCATAGTTCGACACGGTTTAACTGACAATTGACGCACAAATGTAACGGCAAAAAACAGTTTGCGCCATTTATGCCCCGCGTTTTTCGGGCGGCGGCCGCGATTGGTTTTACATTGACAAATTTCGGTTCACAATAGCAAAGAGCCGTTCGCGGACAGGCGCCTTTGGTTCGGATATGACAATTTTCTGCTCGTATGGAACAAACGCATTTCCGGCCAATACCATGACCTTTGCAGAAACAAAAAAAAGGTTATGAATCAGAATTTATCAAAAAGAAAAGTCATGAAATCGGCCAGCGGCCTGATGCTTGCCGGCGTAGTGGCCGTGTGTGGCGCGTGCGACGAACGGCAAAGCCCGCCTCCGGGCGTCAGCTACAAGACATTGAATATCCGACTGTCGGACAGGACGTTGCATTCCGATTATCCGGCCACGATACAAGGCCGGCAGGATGTAAAAATCTATCCGCAGGTGTCGGGGCTCATCACTCAGGTGTGCATCGGCGAGGGGGCTGACGTCAGGAAGGGCCAGACGCTGTTTGTAATCGACCAGACGCCTTACAGAGCGGCGCTTGAGACGGCTGAGGCCAATGTGGAGAGCGCCGAGGCTAATGTGGGGACGGCGCAGATGACGGCCGAGAGCAAGGAGGAGCTGTTGAGGGAGAATGTGGTTTCGGACTTCGACCTGCAGCAGGCACGCAACACGCTGCGCTCGGCCAAGGCGGCCCTGGCGCAGGCACGGGCGGAGCTGACAAACGCCCGCAACAATCTGTCGTACACCGAAATAAAAAGTCCGGTCGACGGGACGGCCGGCATGAGTTCGTACCGCATCGGAGCGCTGGTGGGGCCGTCGATTGCGGCGCCGCTGATCACGGTTTCGGACAATGCCGAAATGTTCGCCTACTTCTCGATGTCGGAAAAACAAATCCTCGCACTGTCGCGCCTGAACGGCTCGCTGACAAACGCTTTGGAGGCCATGCCCGCCGTCGGTCTGCTGCTGAGCGACGGGAGCGAATATCCGCACAAAGGCAGAATCGACGCCATCAGCGGCATCGTCGACGCATCGACCGGAACGGTGACGCTGCGGGCGGTCTTCCCGAATCCGGACCACACCTTGCGCAGCGGCGGGATGGGCAATGTCCGCCTGCCCTACGAGAAAAAAGGCTGCATCGTCATTCCGCAAACCGCCACCTACGAGGTGCAGGACAAAGTGTTTGTCTACAAGGTGGTGGGCAGAAAGACCAAATCGCAGCAAATCAGCGTATTCGGCATCAGCAACGGCACGGAATACATCGTGGAGTCGGGGCTGGCGGTCGGCGATGAAATCATAGCCGAGGGGGCCGGACTGCTGCGCGAGGGCATGACCGTGAGCATTGCGCCGGCACAAAACGATGCACAATAAAACGGAAGGAGGACATTCGAAATGAAACCGAAGCTTTTCATCGACCGCCCCATTCTGGCGGTGTGCATCTCGGCGCTCATCGTGATGCTGGGCGTCATCGGACTTGTCAGCCTCCCCATGGAGCAGTATCCCGACATCGCCCCGCCCACAGTGCAGGTGTCGGCGACATACACCGGCGCCAGCGCGGCAACGGTGCAGAAGGCCGTCATCGTGCCGCTGGAGGAGGAGATAAACGGCGTGGAGAACATGACATACATGACATCGTCGGCCACAAACACGGGCAGCGGGTCCATCACCGTATATTTCAAGCAGGGTACAGAACCCGACATGGCAGCCATCAATGTCCAGAACCGTGTCACGAAGGCCCAGGGCACACTGCCGAGCGAGGTCACGAAGATCGGAGTGACGGCCCAAAAGCGCCAGAACTGCCAGCTACAGCTCATGTCGCTCTACTGCACCAACGGCGACTACGACGAGAAATTCCTCACCAACTATCTCAAAATAAATGTCGTGCCGCGCATACAGCGCATATCTGGTGTCGGCGAGGTGATGGTCATGGGCAACGACTATGCCATGCGCATTTGGCTGCGTCCTGACGCCATGGCACAGCACGGGCTGGTGCCCGCTGACATTGTGGCGGTGCTGGGCGAGCAGAACATAGAGGCTTCGACAGGAACGCTGGGCGAGGACTCGGAAAACACGTTCCAGTACACGCTGAAATACCGTGGCCGCTACGAGACTGGCGAGGAGTTCGAGAAACTTGTGGTACGCACGGACGAAAATGGCAATGTGCTACGCCTCGGCGAGGTGGCCGACATAGAGCTTGGCACGACGTCGTACAGTTTTTCGGGAGGCGTGTCGGGCTATTCCAGCTCCACATTCATGGTGATGCAGACGGCAGGGTCCAATGCAAACGAGATTATAGAAAAGATAAACAGCGTGGCCGACGAGATACGCGACGAACTGCCCGAGGGCCTGGTCCTTGAGCAGATGATGAGCGTGAAGACGTTTCTCGACGCATCCACGCACAATGTCATAAAGACCCTGATAGAGGCGGTTCTGCTGGTCATCATCGTCGTGTATGTCTTCTTGCAGAGCATACGCTCAACGGTTATCCCTTTGGTGGGCATTTTCGTCTCGCTGGTGGGGACATTTGCCTTCCTCTATGTCGCAGGCTTCTCCATAAACCTGCTTACGCTTTTCGCCCTCGTGCTTGTCATAGGCACCGTCGTCGACGACTCGATAGTGATGGTCGAGGCTGTCCAGGCAAAGTTTGACGAAGGTTACAAGTCGCCCTATCGTGCCACGATGGATGCCATGGAAGGCATAACGGCGGCTATCATCACGACGACGGTGGTGTTCATGGCGGTTTTCATTCCTGTCAGCTTCATGGGCGGCACGACAGGGACGTTCTATACACAGTTCGGCCTGACGATGGCTGTAGCCGTGGGCATATCGGCCGTCAACGCCCTGACGCTCAGTCCCGCGCTTTGCGCCCTCATCATGACGCCCCATTCTGATGCCACTGACGGCAAGAGACTTAGTTTCTCCTCACGCTTCCACATAGCCTTCGACGCTGCCTTCGGCAGTATGGTGCGCAAGTACAAGGTCGGTGTGAAATACTTATTCAGCCGCAAATGGGTAATCGGTGTCGCTCTTCTCTCGGTCTGTATTCTTCTGTTCGTGCTGGTGAAGACGACAAAGACAGGCCTCATCCCAGATGAAGACACAGGTACGGTCTTTGTTTCTGTAACCACCGCGCCTGGCAGCACGCTGGCAGAGACCAAGAACATACTGAACGATGTGGAACGCAGACTGAAAGACATCCCACAGATATCCCTGTACGCAACTGTAGGCGGATACAACATGATGGGTGGCGGGCAGAGCAGTGCCGGCGGCACGTTCATCGTGAGGCTTAAGGACTGGAGCGAGCGTGATGGCGACGAGAACAGCAAGGATGCCGTCATCGGACAGATAATGGCCCGCACCGCAGACATCAAGAACGCACAGATATTCGCCTTTGCACCGCCTATTATCATGGGCTACGGCATGACAAACGGACTGGAGCTGTATGTGCAGGACCAGAAAGGCGGCGATATAGAGACGCTGTTCTCCTACACCAAAGACTTTGTGGCGGCGCTCAACAAACGCCCTGAGATACAGAGTGCGGTGACAACGTTCGACACCCGTTTCCCGCAATACCTTGTAGAGGTTGACGCAGCCCGTTGCAAGCGTGCCGGCCTGTCGCCCTCAGAAGTCCTTGACGTACTGTCGTGCTATGTCGGCGGCAACTATGCCTCCAACATGAACCGCTTCTCTAAGATCTACCGCGTCATGCTGCAGGCCCGACCGGAATACAGGCCGACACGGAATCGTTGAACAAGATGTTCGTGCGTACAGCATCGGGAAGCATGGCACCTGTCGGACAGTTCGTGACACTGACGAAGACATACGGTCCGGAGATATTGAGCCGTTTCAATCTCTACAGCTGTATCGCCATCAACGCCTCAGCGGCACAGGGTTATAGCTCGGGCGATGCCATACAGGCTGTAAGAGAGGTGGCAAAAGAGACCTTGCCCGCAGGCTATGGCTACGAGTCTGGCGGCTCGTCGCGCGAGGAAGCCTCGTCAGGCAAATCTGTCGTCGCCATCTTCGTCATCTGCATCCTCTTCGTGTATATCATCCTCTGCTCGCTTTACGAGAGTCTCTTCATACCTCTGGCGGTGATGCTTTCCATACCATTCGGTCTGGCAGGCAGCTTCCTTTTCGCGAAACTGTTCGGCGTGGAGAATAACATTTACATGCAGACGGGATTGATTATGCTCATCGGACTGTTGGCCAAGACAGCCATCCTCATGACGGAATATGCCTCTGAGCGTCGCCGTCAGGGCATGTCCATCGCCCAGGCCGCGCTGTCAGCCGCCGCTGTACGCCTCCGTCCCATCCTGATGACAGCACTGACGATGATCATCGGTCTGATGCCGTTGGTAGTGGCGACCGGGGCGGGTACCAACGGTAATGTCTCGCTCGGTGTGGGCACGGTGGGCGGAATGCTTATCGGCACCGCTGCGCTGCTGTTCGTTGCGCCAGTGCTCTTCATCGTCTTCCAGTCAATCGAAGAAAAACTGATGCCAAAGCGAAAAACCGACGAATGAACAACATTTTCTTAATCTATTCCGAATATGATTTTTAGACTGATAATCATACTGTTGCCAACAGTTCTCTTGCTGGTCGGATGCGGAACGTACTCAAACTACAGCCGTCCAGCGTCGCTCCCCGTCGACAGCCTCTATCGCGACGCGCCTCTGCCCTCTCCCGACACCGCGTCGCTGGCCGACCTCACGTGACGCGAACTTTTCACCGATTCCGTTCTGAGCCGATGGATCGAACGCGGCCTCCAGACAAACAGCGACCTGCAGATAGCCCGCCTCCGCACCGCGCCCGGGCGCAAGCCTCGCTACGCGCGGCGCGGCTCGCCTTCCTCCCGTCCGTTTCGCTAACGCCGCAAGGCACGCTGAGCCGTTTTGCCGATGCCGAAACGTCAAAAACCTACTCGCTCGGTGGCGGCGCCGAGTGGGAAATCGATGCTTTTGGCAGATTGCGCAACGCCCTGAAAGGCAGCCAAGCGGCACTCGAAGCCGAGCGCGCCTACAAGCAAGCCGTTCAGACACAACTCGTTGCAACCATCGCCGAGCTCTACTATTCTTTGCTGATGCTCGATTCGCAGCTGGCCATCACACGCCGCACGGCGCTCGAATGGGCCAAGAACGTGCGCGCCGTCAAAGCCCTCTAGCGAGCCGGCGAAAGGAACGATGCAGCCGTGGCTCAGGCAGAAGCGAGCCGACTCGACGCCGAGTCTTCCGTCCTGGCGTTAGAAAAGCAAATCCACGAAACCGAAAATCAGTTTGCAACCCTTGTGGGCATCGCGCCCGCGCACATCGAGCGGGGTCAATCGCTGCAACTCGCGCTCGGCCGGCAACTCGCGGTAGGCGTGCCCGTGCAGCTGCTCAGCCGCCGCCCCGACGTGCGACAGGCCGAATGGCAACTGGCCGAGGCTTTCTACGCCACCGGCGAGGCTCGCAGCGCTTTCTACCCGCAAATCACGCTGAGCGGCTCGGCCGGCTGGACCAACAATTCGGGCGCCGACATCGTCAACCCCGGCAAGTGGCTCCTGATCGCGATCGGATCGCTCGTGCAGCCTGTTTTCAGCAAGGGTCGCAACAGGGCTAACCTGCATATTGCCAAGGCGCAACAGCAGCAGGCGCAAATCGCGTTCGTGCAAAAGCTGCCCGACGCCGGAGCCGAAGTCAACAACGCACTGACGCAATGGCAGTCGGCGCAAAAAAGAGCGGAACTCAACGGCCGCAAAGTCGAAGCGCTCCAAACGGCCGTGCGCAGCACCACCCTGCTGATGGAACACGGCAGCACAAACTATCTGTAAGTGCTCACGGCCCGCCAGACGCCCCTGTAGGCACAACTGTCCGAACTATCAGACAAATACGACGAAATTCAGGCCATCATCAGCCTCTACCACGTCCTCGGAGGCGGAGCCGAATAACGACAGTAAAAACATATTTTATCACCACAAAAAATTGAATCTGTATGTACCGAAAACTGATTTTTATCCACATGCTGATGCTCTGCTCACTTTCAGCCGGAGCTCAGACCGAACGCCGCATCTACACCAAAGCCGAACAAGAAAGCGCGCAAAAACATGGAAATGAGAAATATATCAGAGCCGTGCAGGATTCTGTCCGCGCTGCCGAAGCCCTTGCCGCCCTTGAGCGACTCGACTTCGTGCTCGAAGCCGACCGCCTCGCCTTCAAACGCGGATCAACGGCTTTTGTCACCTCAAACACCAACTTCATATCACTTTCCGACGACAAAGCCGTCATACAGATTGCGCCATTTTGGGGCGGAGGCCCCAACGGAGTCGGAGGAATAACACTCGAAGGCCGCGCCTCCAACATCCGGCTCAAAACCGACAAAAAAGGCAATATCACCCTGACTTTTAACGTCTTGGGCACAGCACTTTCGGCCACCATCGACGTGCATGTGCCGCTCAACAGTCACACCGGAAGCGTCACCGTGACCCCGAACTTCCACTCCAACTGGGTGACACTCTACGGAACACTTGTGCCGGCATCAGAATCATGCGTTTTCAAAGGTAAGACACTATGAAAACGCATTGATTGACTATACCAAAACGCATGAACAAGATTATTTTTTGCGACATTCAGACCACTATTGTGGATTTTTTTTA
>CALYZD010000003.1 GCA_945607565.1 uncultured Bacteroidales bacterium
GCGCTCATCTTCAGCAGCAGCAGGCCGTGCCTGAAGCGCGATATGTTGGTGGTGCCGTAGTGGCGCTCGCGGTATCGGATGGGCAGGTCGACAATCTTGAGGTTGAGCTTGAAGGCTCCGAAGAGCAGGTCGAAGTCGCCGAAGGGGTCGAAGTCGCCGAAGAACTTGCGGCCCTCGGCCAGCTTGAGATAGTCGCGTCGGAACATGACCTTGGTGCCGCAGAGCGTGTCTTTGACGGGCGACTCGAGAATCCACGAGAAAAGCCGGCTGAAAAAGTGGTTGCCGATGATGTTGAGCCCGCGCATGGCCCGGTCTTCCATGGGGTAGACAAGCCTGACGCCGTTGATGAACTCGCCCTTGCCGGTGGCTATGGCCTTGTAGAATTTCGGCAGGTCTTCGGGCGGCACGGTCAGGTCGGCGTCCAGAATCATCAGGATGTCGCCCGAGGCGGCGGCGTAGGCCTTGCGCACGGCGTCGCCCTTGCCACGTCCGTCCTGCTGCATTATCCTGATGTCGCGGCGGCCGGCATACTCGTCGCGCACGGCCTGAATGGTCTGCCAGGTGTCGTCGGTCGAGTTGCCTTCGACGAAGATGATTTCGGTGTGGCTGCCCATGTCGGGTATGCGCTCCACGGCTGTGCGGATGTTGCCGCTCTCGTTGCGGGCGGGCACCACCACCGTCACCGAATATCTGCGCTGCCAGTCGGGCTCGTCGGGCACGGGGCGCGCAAAGATGTATCTGTTGAGCGACAGCGAGCCTATCAGCGGCAGATGCGCCACTATGCGGTTCATCAGCCACGACAGCAGCGGGATGCGCAGCGGCAGCAGCATGGCGCCGTTGCGGCGGTAGACGTCGAAGCCCGAGAGGAAGAGCAGATTCTCCACATCGCTGTCCGACAGCCAGTTCTGCTCGGGCGTGCGCCGCTTGAGGCCCACCGACTCGGCGAGGCGGATCAGCGGCTCCCAGAGCCGGTTGTAGTAGTTGACGATGATGCGTGTGCGCGGCGTGCAGAGCGGCAGCAGCTGTTCGAGCACCACCTCGACGTCGTCCAGAAATCCGAGCAGATTGGAGAGTATGATGACGTCGAACTTGCGGTCGAGCGTGATGTGCTCGGCCTCCATCACCCTGAACTCGACGTGCGGGAAGCGCTGCCGTGCCTGCCCGATGAGCGCGGGGCTGAAGTCGATGCCCACGTTGCCGGTGCCGCCCACCGAGGCCACGAGGTCGCCAGCGCCGCAGCCCACTTCGAGCACCGAGTCGGTCGGGTGGATGAAGTATCGGCAGTAGTCGGTTATCGAGTTCCAGTAGTAGGCGCGGCGGCGGCGATAGTCACACCACTTGTGGGCGAATCCGTCGAAATATTCCTTTTTGTCAATCTTTTTTCGCATTGTCAGGGTCGTTGTTAGGATAGGTCATGCCGGCGGCGTCGTAGCGCACGCGCAGCAGATAGGCGGGCTCGGTGTCGGCCGTGCCGAATGTCCGGACAAGCTGGAAGGCGTCCGGGTATTTCTGGGCCACGTAGGCCACATATCGGTGCAGCGTGTTGATGATGGTCCCGTCGTTGACGAGCGGGTCGCGGCGCATGCTGCCGAGTATGACGTGGGTCACGCCGTTGTCGCTCAGGCGGCGGAGCAGCTCGTCGGCGTCTTCGGTGTCGAACGAGTAGATGCCGTAGAATTTCTTGCCGTTGGCATAGATGCGCGCCATGTTGGGCTTGCGGCAGGCGGCGCACTCGTCGGGGCCCAGTGTAGTGCCGGCATATTCGCAGGCCGTCAGATAGTTGACCCAGTCGGGGGTGTAGCCCACGAACTTGTCGCCCATCAGGTTGCTGCGCAGGCACATCAGGTCAATCCGGTCGAGCGAGTTGCCCACGCTCGAGCATCCGCCGATGAACAGCAGCAGCCCCGCCACGCCCACGGCCACGCCGCCGCCCAGCACGTAGCGGACTATGGCGTAGACGCCGTAGAGCTCGAGCATCATCATCAGCGGCAGGTAGATGATCATCAGCCTGTACTGGTCCCACAGCACCTGCAGCACCACGAAGGTGACGGCCAGCATCACCGCCACGTGGAGGCCGGCGAAGAAGACGAAGCGGTTGCAGCGGTAGGCGCGGACCATGGCGGCCGCGAAAATCAGATAGTAGAGCACGGTCAGCGGCGTCGACGTCTCGCGGCTGTCGGCGTCCTTGAATCCGGTGATGATGGCGAAGTGCTTGGACAGATAGAGCTTGGAGTTGCCGCCGAAGCGCCCTACGAATCCCATGAAGTCCTCGCGGCCGTTTTCGGGCTGATAGGGGTGCTTGAGCATCAGTTGCTCGATCTGCCCCGACGATTTGGACTTGACGCTGCTGCCCCAGACCACGTGGTAGACGCCCAGCCACAGCAGCCAGCAGAGCACGAAGGCCAGGCAGAGCGAGAAGGCCTTGCGGAACTTGCGGTCGATGCAGAGGCTGAGGGCGGCCACTATCAGGAAGCCGATGCCGATGGTGCGCACGAGCATGGCCGCGAGGATGACCGCAGCCACCGCAGCCGAGGCCGCGAACGTCTGGCGCGCGGTGAGCCCGGTGCGCTCCGAGAATCGGAGGAACATGATGCAGAACAGATACTGCACGCACATGAACAGCGGCTCGGAATAGGTCTGGCTGGCATAGTAGAGCAGCCATGAGTTGACGGCCGTCAGCCCCAGCACGGCCACAAGCAGCAGCGGGTTGACGCGGCCGCGCAGAAGCCGGTAGAGCAGCCAGTGGCCCGTCAGCATGCAGGCCAGCGACGTCAGCTTGAGCAGTATGAGGTTGAATCCGAACGCGAAGATGAACAGCGACAGGAACAGCGGATAGGCCGGCCCCTGGAAGTCGGGATAGCGGCCCGAGGCCACCACCTCCATGGCGCGGCAGAGATAGGTGCTGTCGTCGCCGCCCTCGCTCACGCGCATGTTGAACAGCAGCAGCGACATGACAGCCATCAGCCCGAACGAGAACCAGAACAGTGTCTTCTGGTTGCGGGCGGCAAAGCGCGTCAGGCCCTGCCCGAACGCCGGCTCCGGCTTGGGAGCGTTTCTGGTCTGCTTAGCCATTGACCGCGCCCTCCCTTTCCATGTCTTCGACGTTGATTTTCGAAGAATATTCGATGCGGTCGGTCGACTGCGCGCAGTGGATTCCGCGCTGGCGCATGGCCCGGCTCTGCCCTATGTGCTGCGAGCCGAACTCGCCGTTGCGCTTGAGCAGCATCCGTATCGACAGCAAAATGAGTGCTATCCCCACAATCGCGAGGGTGAGAATGAATAGTTTTTCCATCTGTCTATCTAAAAAAAACGTGAATGGCGCAAAAGTACTCTTTATTTGGCAAAACGACCATAGCCGCCGGCCGCAAGGCGCCTTTATTGATGGAAAAGCTGCGCGAGGCGTGCGCAGATGTCGGCTGCGGCGGGCGAGGGGCTGCCTTCGGGGGGCAGAATGCTGACGGGCTGATGCCTGAGCGACTCGAAAACGTTCTGTTTCGACAGGCAGCGGGTCGTCACGTAGGCCGACGCGCCGCCGCTCGGGTCCACGTCGGCCACGGCCAGCAGGCGCGTGCGGCGCACCGAGTCGCCGATGACGTGTGCGGTGTCGAGCGGATTGAGCGTCTCGGCCACCACCACTTCGGCCGAATGTCCGCGCTCGCGCAGCATACGGGCCGCGTCGAGGGCCGGCCGGACGCTGTTGCCATAGCACACAAGGGTGACGTCGGTGCCCTGCTCGGCCACGTAGCATCCGCCCGGAGCCAGCGGCCTGACGTCGGCATTGCGCAGGTCGGCGCGCTCCACCGGCTCCACCACCACCCCGGCCCGGCTGTTGAGCAGCAGCCACTTGTAGACGGCCGCCGCGCGCTGCATGTCGTGCGGCACGGCCACTATAGTCTGCGGCAGCGCATAGAGCACCGAGCCGACGGCCGTGTCCTGAGTGCGCACTATGATGGGCGCCTGCCGGTGCTTGGCCCAGTTGCTGCCCGTCACCTCCGACATGGCCTGCACGCTGACCACGGGGCGCAGCCCGCGCATGGCCAGGCCTATGGCCTTGTTGAGCACGTTGGGCAGCTCGTCGAGGACCAGCGTGTGCCGATGGGCGTCGAGCAGCAGGCGCGCCAGGCCTTCGCAGCGGTTGTCGGAGTGATGGCGGACGGGCGCCACCTTTTCGTCGAGGAGGGCTTTGTAGTAGGCCGTCTTGCGCGCCTCGGCCACCATGTCGGTGCAGGCGCGCTCTATGTCGGCCAGGCTGCGCTCGGTGGCCAGGCCCGAATCGACAATCCAGCTCTTCATGCACTGCGCGTCGTCGGCACAGCCCTCGACGCACACCACCACCGGCACGTGCTGGCTGCGGCACTGGCCGGCCACCTGCTCAAACGTGCGGCAGAGCGCCGGATAGTCGTAGCCCTTGACCGACTGCAGAATGATGGCCTGCGAGTTTTTCCGGAGATTGACAAAGCCGCTTATCTGCTTCATCAGGTTGCCGTTCGAATATTCGCCCGTGTTGTTCCACAGCACCACCACGAGCGGAATCTGCTGGGCGGCAGCCGTGTAGACGGTTTCGAGAAAATAGCCGTCGGTCACGAAACGGCTACCTATGGTACAGAACGACACGCTGTTGCCGTCGGTGGCAAACGAGTCGTCGGCCATTTCGGGGTTGGCCCGATAGATTTTAGAGGCCAGCGCCAGGCCAGCCGCCTGCGGCAGATGCAGGGTCGACGCGGCCATGCGGAGGTCGAAGTCGGAGAAATAGAGGCGGCGGAAAAAGTCGAGGGGCGAGATGATGCCGGCGGCTATCTCGAACGTCGTGTCGATACCGGCCGAGGTGTGCCAGTCGGTTTCGCAGAACTGCTTCGACAGCGCCACCTGAGCCACGTCGCTGCACGCCGTGAAGCTGCCTATGCTGCGCTCCTTGGCCGCCGCCTGACGCAGTTCGCGCCCGAGGCATACGTTCTTGTAGTCGTTAAGAACCTGTCGCTTAAACTCTTCGAAACTGATGTTCATATCGTGCAAAACTTTCAGGCGTCAGAGCGAGCGGTGGTCAAAACGCTCTATTCCATGCCTTTCGCGTGCAAAAATAACAATTTGGCCAACCAGCCGGCACACGTCGGGCATTCTGTCGTGCAAAAGGACGATGTCGCCGCCGCTGATCCGGCTCTCGACGCGCTTCAGAATCCGCTCCGGGGTGTCGGAGCGGCGCGTGTCGAACGAGCGGATGCTCCACCCCACGGTGCGGTAGTTCATCAGCGCGGCGGCCTTGGCTATGGCCCGGTTGGTGATGCCGAGCGGCGGCCTGAAAAGCTTCGGCTCCACGCCCAGGCTCCGCAGCACGTCGTCGGTGGCCTTGAGCTCGCGGGCAATGCTCCGGGCGCTCCTGAAGGCGTAGAACGGATTGTGCACAAACGTGTGGTTCCCCACCAGATGCCCCTCGGCCACCATACGGCGAATCAGCTCGGGATGCGCCTGCGCCTTTTGGCCTATCACGAAAAAGACCGCCCTGACGTTCAGCCGCGCCAGCAGATCGAGCAGGGCCGGCGTGTAGCGCGGGTCGGGGCCGTCGTCGAAGGTGAGCAGGAGCGACGAGGGCGAGCCCAGCCGGCAGGTGGCCTTCACAAAGAATCCTGACGAGATGGTGGCCGACGCGTAGGCCACATAAGCCACGAGGGCCACGAGGGCCAGCAGCAGGAGTATGACTATTGTCTGGCACATTGGATGACAATGCTTGTTTTTTCGAGGCTTATGCGCACCGGCTCGCCCGGCACAAGGCTGCCTATGGCGTCGGCCACGGTGCGGGCCTGGGCCGTGTGGTAGGTTCGCGGGCAAGCCACCGTGCGCGCGGCCGTCAGCTCGCCGTGCGGGTCCATGCGGAGCGATGCACGCGTGGCGGCGCAGGGCCGGCTGCCGAGTGCGAAGAAGACGGCGCCTTCGCCGGGCTCGGTTCCCGAACGATAGACGCCCATGCGCCGCATGATGGCCACCTGCGTTTCGGTCATCTCGTCGAACGCGCCCAGCAGGACGCCCTCGGCGCCCTCGGCTATCTTGAGCATGGCGTCGGCCAGAGCCGTCTCGAACGACTCGTAGCGATGCACGTAAGTCATGTTGTAGCAGCGGTTTGCAGAGATGATTGCAATCTGCCCGCCCACGGTGTTGAACGTCGACTGGATGAACGGCGTGGGGTTGATCATCTGCTCGGCGTTGACGATGACGCTGCGCAGGAACTTCTCGCTGTCGGCAAGGCAGCCAAGCCCGGTGGCGGTGACTATCGCGTCGGGCGGGGCCGGCATCTGCGCCATGCAGGCCATCCCGGTGGCCACGCCCATCTTCACGCAGCGGCTCATGCGCCGCCGCATATTGGCGTCGGGTATAAGTTGTTTTGCATCAAGGTGTTCGCCATAAACTTCGACACCGTTGACATAGCACGTCAGGTTGCGGGCGCCTGTCACTTCGGCACGCGGGCACGGCCGGGCGGTGAACAGCAGCGAGGTGCAGTTGCCGCCAAAGCCGAACGAGTTGGACAGCACGGCATCGACGCGCACGCCCTCGGCAAAGTCCTGCTGCGGAACAAGTTGAGTATCCTCTATCGGCTCCGAGAAATTCAGGTTCGGGTACAGATAGCCGTTGCTGACCGACAGTGCCGACAGCACGGCCTCGACGGCGCCGGCGGCGGCGAGCGTGTGCCCGGTGAAGGCCTTGGTCGAACTGAAGGCCGGCATCTCGTTGTGCCACAGCCTCATCATGGCTGCGGCCTCGCTGGCGTCGTTGTTGGGAGTGCCGGTGCCGTGCACGTTGACGTAGTCGACATCGTGCGGCTGCAGACCGGCATCGGCCACAGCGCGGCGCATCGCTTCGAAGGCGCCGTTGCCCTCGGCCGACGATGCCGTCTGATGGAAAGCGTCGTTGGCGTTGGCCATGCCCGACACGTAGCAATAGTGGCGCTCAGCCTCGCGCCGCATGACGACGTAGGCCGCGCCCTCACCGAGGTTGAGGCCCGAGCGCGTCCGGTCGAACGGGCGGCAGGGCTGCTCGTCGAGAATCATGAGCGAGCGGAAACCGTTGAGCGTGAACGGACACAGCGCGTCGCAGCCGCCAGCCACCACCACGTCGGCCAGCCCGGCCTCTATCATTCTGGCGCCCAGCATTATGGCATTGGCCGACGACGAGCAGGCGGTGCTGATGGTGGTCGCGAAGCCGCCTATGCCGCAATGCTCGGCTATGCGCCGGGTGCTGTCGGCGCAGTCGTGGCCGCGCACGTAGCGCAGCCGCCCCGAATTGGGGTTGCACACGAAGTCGGCAAAGAACGTCTGCGTGCGATCCATGCCGCCCACGGTGGTTGCCGAGACGAGCGCCGCCGAGGCCAGTTCGGCGTCGGTCAGTGCGGCATCGTCCACCGCCTCGCGCGCCGCAAGCATGCCGAGCATGGCCGTGCGCGACACCACCGAGCCCTCGGGCAGATGCAGCATCCGCGCCAGCTCGTCGTTGTCGGGCTCCACCTCGGCCGCAGCCACCTTGTGGACGGTCGCGAAATGACGCACCGCCGACACCGTGCAGCGCTTGGCACGCATCGTAGCAATGGTCGCCCCGACGCCTATGCCGGCCGCCGACACAATGCCTAATCCACTAATCACCACCGACATACGCAGCCGTCACTTTCGGTTCTTCTCGACATATTCGGCCAGCGTCCGCATCGACTTCAGAATCGGCTTGGCGTCCGACGGCTTGGCAATGCGGATGCCGTATTCCTTTTCGAGAATCAGGATGATTTCGAGCGCGTCAATCGAGTCGAGGCCAAGGCCTTCGCCAAAGAGCGGCGCGTCGTCGTCGATGTCGGCCGGGGTGATTTCTTCGAGATTCAGAGCATCAATTATCTGCTGCTTCAGGTTTTGTATCAATTCTTCCATGATGATTTTTATTTTGTTTCCAACAAACTGATTCTGAGCCTATAGTCTTCGCCAAGCAATTCGCAGAAACCGACAATAGCCTTGTCGTGAAAGCCTTGGGCGAACATGGTGCGGGCGTATTGCAAAATACGGTTTTCGTCATATTCGTGGACGATGAAAAACGAGTTTTCGCCTGTGATTTTGTGGCGGATGCATATCTCGCCCATCACGACGTTGGGCAGCGTGTAGACGAAGACGGCCGGACTTGCGCTGTCGGACTGCGCTATGACGTCGCGGTGGCGGCAGTCGCTGTCGAGCGACGCGCTGCGATTGGCCAGCACTATCGCCGTGCGCCCGGGCCGCAGTCCGACGCCGTCGAGCAGGAATTCGGCGCCGACGTAGCCCAGCTTGCACAGGTTGTCCATTTTGAAGAACTTCATGTTGGGACGGTCGAGGTGGCGGAAGGCTGCGCGGATGAAATCGGCAAAGCAGCCGTCGGCCCCGAAGACGCGGCTTCCGTCTACCAGCACCTCGCCGTGCGCAATCTCGACCGTGCGGGCCGTGTGCAGCGGGCGGCTCGGCGGCAGGCTGACAGGCCGTGCCACGCTCTCGGCGGCCAGCACGACAGCAGCGTTGCATCCGCCGAAGCCCGAAGCCGTCTTGACGCAACGGCTCAGCGCCGCGCGCCGACCGGCTGCCGAAACCATCAGAGGCTCAGGCACTCCGCAGGCCTCGTAGCCCGGCGTACCCAAGAGCAGGCCATGCCTGAGCTGCTCGGCGCACAGTGCTATCTCGATGGCGCCGGACGCTCCCAGGGTGTGGCCGAAATAGGGTTTCAGGCTGTTGACCGGCACGCCGGCCAGCCCGGCCAGCCCTATCGCCTTCGACTCCATCTCGTCGTTGTAGGCGGTGGCGGTGCCGTGCGCGTTGACGAACGATACGTCCCCCGGCCACAGCCCCGACTGGCTCATTGCCAGGCCTATGGCATCGGCAAGCGGCTGCCCCGTGCGCGACGGGCCCGAGATGTGGTTGGCATCGTCGGTTATGGCGCCGCCCTCCACCACAATGCCCTCGCCCAGCGCGGCGTCCGACGTCAGGAGCAGGGCGGCGCTGCCCTCGCCGAGGTTGAGGCCGTCGCGGGCGGCGTCGTAGGGGCGGCAGCGACTATGGCTCAGCGACTTGAAGCCGTCGAAGCCGGTGACCACGAAGCGCGTCAGCTCGTCGGCTCCCACCACAATCATGCTCTCGAAGATTCCGGCGCGGATGAGGCGCGAGGCGATTATCACCGCCGAAACACCTGAAATGCAGGCGTTCGAGAGGCTTATCGGCTTCGTCTCGATGCCGCAGAAATCGGCCACCCGCTGCGCGGCCTCGGCAATGAAGACCGGCGACCCGGCCTCCGGCATTCCGCTGCCGCCGAGGCTGGCGATGTTGCCCTTGGTGGTCGAAACGATGAGCCCGACGCGGCTGCGGCCGACGCCCGAACGGCGCAGGACGTCGATGACGACCGTGGCCGCAAGGCGCTCGAAACGTGTCAGTTGCGGCGCATCAATCAGCAGAGCATCGTCGACTCGCGAGGCCATCAGCGGCGAGCCCGACAGCGCCGTGTCGGCCACTGCGGCAAGGCCGCTCGCGCCCGAGACCACGGCCTCGAAGTTGGCCGCAGTGCCGCGCCCGAGAGCCGTCAGCATGGCGGTGGCGCCGAGGTAGACTATGGGAACTTGGGGAGCCATCGTTCTTTCCAGTCGAGATAAAACTGCGGGCAGGCGTACTGCATTTCGCCAGCGTGGGTGGTGAAGACCTGAATGGTGCGGCCGGTGGCCATCACCTCCATGTCGGCGGCGCGGAAGATGGTGTAGTCGAACCAGATTTTGGCCGAATGCGTGTCGACGTAGCGAATCTCGACTATCGCCTCGTCGCCGCAGCGCAGCGACTGCTTGTAGTCGATTTCGAGCCTGACGACCGGCGCCACGTAGTCGGACCGGAAATAGTCGGCGTAGCCAAGGCCGGCATATTCGATGCCGAAAGCCTCGCGCGCGTCCTCGAAATATTTCACATACGAGCCGTGCCAGGCCACATGCATGGCATCCACCTCGCTGAAGCGCACCTTGATACGGACGCGGTGGACGAGCGACGGCTGCGGGTCTTTCTTCTTCATTTTCGGATGTTTACTGTTCATTTTCGGGAGTGGCCACTTTCATTTTGCACTGGGCTATCTGCTCGTCGCCGACGCAGACGGTGGCTGCCACAAGGGTGATGTCGAACACCTTGGTTTCCATCACGATGCGTGTGCGCAGCGTCTCGCCCACGCGCGGCAGCCGGCCGATGGTCAACTTGTTGACCGACCCGATGAAGCCGAGCGGCACGGGGCGTCCGGCCTGGCGACATTCGTAGCCTATGTGCATGGCACCGCTCTGGGCGATGTGTTCGATGATGCCGCCGTCGCAGAAGCGGCCGTCGTGGCAGAAGATATTGTCGGGCGTCACCGTCAGGCCGCTTTCCGAGGCCTGACCGTCGATGCCGTAGAAGGCGTCGATCATGACCATCGGGGCGCGCTGCGGGATGTAGTCGGTCATGGACGCTCCCGAAACGATTGGTTCTTTCATTATACTCATTTTCAGTCTATTTTGCGACGGCATACGAGTATGGTGTGCCCCATTCCCAGTCCGTCGTGGATGCGGTCGACGCGCAGGCCGGCCTGTTCGACGCACCGGATCATGTCGTCGGAATGATACATTTTGCTGTTGCCGTTGGCCATTGCCGTGAAGTAGACGCTTGTCTGCGCCAGGCAGAAGGCGGCGGTCTCGAATTTCTGTCGGTCCCAGAAGGTCTCCATGATGTAGAGGCGCGTGTCGGAATACATCGACGCGGCGGCGCGGCTGAGGATGGAGACGACCTGGCTTTCGGAGAAGCAGTCGAGGAACTGGCTCATCCAGATGGCGTCGAAGCCGACGGGGAAGGCCTGCGCGGGGTCGAGCAGGTTGGCGGCGAAGGCATGGATGCGTTCGGCGCCGGGCTGCCCCTTGACCTGCCTGCGCATCATCTCGAGCTGCTGCGGCAGGTCCATCACCGTCACGTTCACGTCGGGGTCGTGGGCCACACAGCGCGCGGCCCAGCGGCCGGTGTTGCCGCCCACGTCGAGCAGCGTGCGGGCGCGCGTGCCGAAGACCACCTGGAGCGCCTCGTCGAACGAGCAGTCGGAGTAGAAATGGTCGAAGCCGAACCAGCTTTTCTGCACCTGCTCGGGCAGCCGCGAGAGCCCCTCGTAGATGGTGGGCCACTTGCCGAACACCTTGAGGCCTTCGGGGCGGCCGGTGGCGAGCGCCTTGTCGAGGCTGAAGAGGCCGAGGTAGTTGACATCGTGGTTGAAGTCGATATTGGCCTCCACCATCTTGTCGGTCAGCACAAACCAGCCGGCCTTCGACAAGACGTAGCGGTCGTCGTCGGTGACGAGCACGGTGCCTATGGTCAGCGACGATTCGAGGAGCACCTGGGCGGCATAGTCGCTCAGCCCGCATTCGGTGGCTATCTGCGCCTGCGTGAGGCCGTCGCGATGGTCGGCCAGCAGCCTGAAGACGCCGGCCTTGAGCATCACGCGCGTGACCTGGAAGACCACCGGCGCAAAGGCTATCTCGTGCGCCAGCCGCTGTGCCTCGAGTGCCGTGCGGCTTTCCTTGCCATATCGCTTCCGAAGTGATTCGAACAGTTTCATTTATGATTGGTTTTTATGATTCGTAGTCGGTCCAGAAATCGTAGTAGTTGAACCATTGATGCGGATATTTGCGGACGACGGCTTCGAGCGCCGCCACATACTGGTTCATCAGGCAGGCCAGAGCGTCGGGGCCGTCGGCCGGCCGGGCCGCGCTGAAGACAAAGCGATAGGTGCGCCCCGGCTCGCGCATGGCGAAATAGAACACCACCGGCACCCGCAGCCTGACGGCCAGCTTGAACAGCCCACGCGGGAAGCGCGCCCGACGGCCCATGAAGGTCATCTCGACGCTGTTTTTCGGGTCCATGAAGCGGTCGCCCTGAAAGCAGACGTACTCTTTGTTTTCCAGAGCGTTGTAGATGCGCATGACGCTTTCGAGGGCGTCGGCGTTGAGCGGGATTATCTTGTAGTTGCGGCGGCTTCCGCCCTTCTCCACCACGTGCTTGATGCGCTCATATTCAGCGTCGTACATCACAATGTTGATGTGCTTGCCGTATTCGTCGAAAAAGTGCGCGCCGGTCTCCCACGCGCCCACATGCGCTCCCACCACTATGGTGCTGTCGGCCTGCAGATGGGCGATGAGCTCGTCGTAGTTGTCGAACACGAAGCGATAGGGCCTGACTATGCCGTGCGACATGGCCACACGGTCGATAATGGTCTGGCCGAAAGTGTAATACGAAGTAAAAAGCCGCGCCGCCGACTTCAGGCGGCCCAGGCCGAGGATGTGCCGGTGATAGCGCCACATGGCCCGCGTGGCCCGGGGTGCGAACGGCACGAAATAGGGCGCCACGAAAGCCAGCAGCACATAGGCCGCGCGCACGCCCAGATATCTGAGCGTCACCACGAAAAACCAGTGCCCGAGCGACCCGCCGCGCGAACGCCCCGTCCATTGTGTCGATTCATTTCGACTCATTGATCTTGCTGTATATCAAATCGCTGAAGTCGGCAAATGTGTTGCGGCCGACAAAATCCTCCTGACGAATGGTGATGCCGAAGTTCTGCTCGACTATCACCACCACATCCACCAGATCGAGGCTGTCGAGATCGAGAGTCTGCATCAGAGGCGCGTCGGGCGTGATGGCAGAGCGGTCCACTTCGAATTCTGTGGCCAAAACGTCGGATAGTTTTTCGGTTACTTCGGTGTGTGTCATGTCGGAGTGTTATTTGGTGAACTTTTTGATTATTAGTGCCGAATTGGTGCCGCCAAAGCCGAACGAGTTGGACAGCACCGTATCGACCTGCGTTTCGACCGTCTGCGAGGCGATGCGGATCTGTGCCGATGCCTCGTCGGGCCGGCCAAAGTTGATGTTGGGAGCCACATATCCGCCCTGCATCATCAGCACCGAGTAGACCGCTTCGGATGCGCCGGCCATCCACATCTCGTGCCCGGTCATCGACTTGGTCGACGACACCCACGGCCGGTGTCCGAACATGCGGGCTATCACCTGGGCCTCGGCAGTGTCGCCGGCCGGGGTCGAGGTGGCGTGAGCGTTAATGTAGTCGATGGCGTCGGCGGGCAGGTGGGCGTCGGCAAGGGCGTGGGCTATGGCGCGCTGCGGGCCGTCGGTCGAGGGAGCCGCCATGCTGCCGGCCGACGAGCATCCGTATCCGACCACCTCGGCCAGTATCCGGGCTCCGCGAGCTCGGGCCGAGTCGAGGCTTTCGAGCACCAGCGAGGCCGCGCCGCCTCCGGGCACCAGTCCGTCGCGGTCGGCGTCGAAGGGGCGGCAGGCCGATTGCGGATCATCCGTCCGCATCGAGAAGACGCCCAACCCGTCGAAGCCGATGACGCTGAAGTCATTGACCTCCTGCGCGCCTCCGCACAAGATGCAGTTGTGCATCCCACTGCGAATCAGCGCATAGCCGAGCCCTATGGCGTGCGAACCGCTGGTGCAGGCTCCGCCGACGCTCAGGCTGATGCCGCGCAATCCGAGCATGGGCCCGAGGTTGAGCGTCACGGTCGAGTTGAGTGTGCGGAAGACGCTCCCCGAGCCGAGGAGCGTCGTGTTGTGCTTGGCGCGCATGGTGTCGATGGCAGTCACGGTGGCGCCTATCGAGCTGTCGTTGCCAAAGATGATGCCGACCTCGTCGCGCTCCTTCATGGCATTGTCGACGCCGGCCATGCCGAGGGCTTCGAGCGCCGAGATGTAGGCATAGAGGCCCTGCTCCGAGGTGTGGGCGCGCTGCTTGCGGTCGAGCCAGCGGGTGGCGTCGGGCCGGGGCACAAGGGCGCACAGTGGCGAGCGGTAGCCCATGGCCGTGCGCTCGGGCAGCAGGCCTATCCCGCTGCGGCCGTTGCGCAGCGAGGTGTCGACCTCATCCACGCCAATGCCGATGCACGAATAGATGCCTATGCCGGTGATTACTACGCGAGCCATAGCCGACCGTGATTTTTTAGGAGTAGAGACCGCCGTTGATGTTGATGACCTCGCCGGTGATGTAGCCGGCCTTGTCGGAGGCAAGGAAGGCAATCAGCTCGGCCACCTCTTCGGGCTCACCGTAGCGGCGCGCCGGGATGGTTGCCTTGATGGCTTCCTCGTCGAGGTCTTCGGTCATGTCGGTGCGGATGAATCCGGGCGCCACGGCGTTGACCGTGATGTTCTTGCGGGCAACTTCCTGAGCCAGAGCCTTGGTGGCGGCAATCAGTCCGCCCTTCGAGGCCGAATAGTTGGTCTGGCCCGGCAGGCCCTTGAGGCCCGAGAGCGACACCATGTTGATGATGCGGCCAAACTTCTTGCGGGTCATGTCCTTGAGCAGCGGCTGGGTGACGTTGAAGAAGCCGTTGAGCGTGATGCTGATGACGCTCGACCAGTCTTCGGGCGGCATCAGTGCCATGATGTTGTCTTTGCGAATGCCGGCATTGTTGACCACCACCGAGATGTACTCGCCCTTGTGGGCGTCCTGCCACTGCTCGATGGCCGCCGTGGCCTGCTGTGCGTCGGCCACGTCGAACGGCAGGAGCTCGCCGTCGGTGCCTGCCTGGCGCACGAGCTCGAGGGTGTGGTCGGCCTCGGCCTTGTTCGATCGATAATTGATGATGATATTATAGCCCTGCTTGGCAAGTGCCACGCTCACTGCGCGACCTATTCCGCGGCTGCCGCCGGTTACTAATGCGTATTGCATAAAACGATTTTTATTTTGATTGTCAGTTAAATGATTATTCTGCTTTTCCGGATTGGTGAGTGTGTGTCAGTCGCGCGTCGGGGTCGAAACCGCGGCGCAGATAGGCCTCCACGCGGGCCATGTCCGAGTGCTTTTCGGTGTCGTCGGCAAAGGCCGGGAAGAAGGCGCGCACCTGACGGTAGAGCGTCCGCGACTCGTCGGACAGCCGGTCGGCCGCCTTGAGGCAGTCGACGGCCTGCATCAGCGCCATGACGTGCACCGACATCACCTGAAACGAGTTGTCGACCACGCGCAGGGCCAGCAGCGCCGAGTTGGTGCCCATGCTCACTATGTCCTGATTGTCGTTGTTGTTGGGAATGCTGTGGACATACATCGGGTTCGACAGCGTCTGGCACTCGGCCGTGGTCGATGTGGCGGTGAACTGGCAGGCCTGCATGCCGTAGTTGAGCCCCAGCGTGCCGAGGTTGACGAATGGCGGCAGGATGTCGTTGATTCTGTCGTGGAGCAGATAGTTGAGCTGGCGTTCGGCCAGCATGGTGAGCTTGGTGACGGCTATCTTGAGCTTGTCCATCTCGAACGACACGTAGTCGCCGTGGAAGTTGCCGCCGTGGTAGACGTTCCGCGTGTCGGGGTCGACCAGCGGATTGTCGTCGGCCGAGTTGACTTCGTTCACGAGGATGCGCTCGGCGTTGTCTATGGCTTCGAGCACGGGGCCCAGCACCTGCGGCACGCAGCGGAGCGAGTAGTAGGGCTGCACCTTGTGCCTGAACATGTTCTCGCTGTGGGTGCCGTCGTAGAGCTCGGCCTGGCGGTTGCGCAGGCAGCAGCTGCCGGCGGCTATCTGCCTCATGCGCTCGGCCACGGTCTGCTGACCGGTCTGGAGGCGCTGCCCGTTGAGCTCGGGTGCCATGAAGTCGTCGTAGGAGCCGGCCACCTCGTTCATCAGCACCGAGGCGCGCAGGCACCAGTCGAGCAGGCGCCGCGCCGAGCGGACGCACACTATGCCGATGCCGGTCATCACCGCCGTGCCGTTGACAAGCGACAGGCCGTCGCGGCCGCGCACCGTGAGCGGCTCGATGCCGAGGCGACGCATCACGTCGAGGCTCGGCTGCCAGCGTCCCTCGTGGCGCACCTTACCCTCGCCGATGAGCGTCAGGGCTATGTGGGCCAGCTGCACAAGGTCGCCGCTGGCGCCCACGCTGCCGTGCTGCGGCACGTAGGGCGTTATGTGATTGTTGATGAACTGCGTGAGGATGCGCACCACGTCGGGGTGGACGCCCGAGCGGCAGCGCACGAACGTGTAGAGGCGCGAGAGCATGGCCGCCCTGACGCACTCGTCGCTCAGGGGCTCGCCGGCGCCGGCCGAATGCGAGCGGATGATGTTGTACTGGAGCTGGCGCTGGTGCTCGTCGCTGACGCGATACTGAGCCATCGGCCCGAAACCGGTGTTGATGCCGTAGATGACCTTGTCGCGCTTGAAATCTTCGAGAAAACGATAGCAGTCGGCTATGCGGCCCATCGTCTCGGCGTCCACAGCTATTTCCCTGTCGTCGAAAACAATGGCATTTATATCTTCTATACTGATCATTCTGCTTCGAGATGGATTACAATCGAAGTGCGAAGATAGAATAAATTTTTGTTGACCGTCCAAAATATCAAGCATAACGGCGGCGGCGCTACCTCCGGCGGCGGAAGACGGCCAGCAGCAGCCACGAGGCCAGCGTCACCGCCACGGCGCTCAGGGCGGCCAGGGCCACGGCGCCCGCCACATACTGGAGCACGCCGGTGCCGACGCCCTCGGGCGTCAGGCTGTCGGGGCTGAAGGCTGGGCGCGCTCCGCCCACGATGAGGCTGCCCGTGCAGAGGCTGCCGTAGACGATGAGCGGAATCATCGGTGGGATGCTGACGTTGGAGAACAGCAGCACCATGGCCTTGTTGAGCCGCAGCAGATGGGCCAGAGCCACGGCCGCAATCATCTGATAGCCCCATATCGGCACTATGCCCATGAACACGCCGAAGCCCATGGCCGCGGCCAGACGCAGGTTGCTCTCGGTGCTGTCCACGGTGTGGCGGCGCACCCATCGGCGCACGTTGTCGGGCCTGAGGGCACGGACGAGGCAGAGCGGATAGTAGGTCAGCAGCGCGGCCAGGACCAGGAAGGTGTTGAGGATGCTGATGCGGGTGAAGTCGCGCAGGGGCCTGAAGTGCGACACGCGGTCGGCGGGATAGACGACCTTGACCGGCACGTTGGCGACCCTGACGCCGCGCCACGCCATGCGCACTATCACTTCGACCTCGAACTCGTAGCGCGGTGTGAAGAATTTCATTCCGCGCAGCCGGTGCAGCGGATAGAGGCGGTAGCCGCTCTGGGTGTCGGCCAGGGTGATGCCGGTCTCGACCTTGAACCAGAAGTTCGAGAAGCGGTTGGCAAAGGTGTTGCCGCCCGGCATGCCCTGCGCCTCAAGGTTGCGCGCGCCGATGAGCAGCGAGCCGGGGTGCCGGCCGATGGCGTCGACGAAGACGGGAATGTCGTCGGCGAAATGCTGGCCGTCGGAGTCGATGCTGATGGCGTAGTCGAAGCCCATGTCGGCCGCGCGGCGCAGCCCCAGCTTCAGCGCATGGCCCTTGCCGCGGTTGCGCCGGTAGGCTATCAGGGTGATGCCCGGCGTGCCTTCGAGCAGGCTGGCGGTGCCGTCGGTCGAGCCGTCGTTGACCACGATGATGTCGGCACAGAAGCGGCGCACGTCGTCGATGACGCGGCCGATGGTGCGGGCGTTGTTGTAGGTGGGCATCACCACGCAGATGCGCGGGCTTTGGCTTGTGCTCTGCATCAGATGTCGGGGACGAAGGTGGTCTTGACAGTCATCAGCTGGTCGCCGTCCTTGGTCACCGAGGCCATGCACTGCAGGCCGTCTTTGAGCTCGAGGGTCAGCTGCAGGGGCGAGTCGGCCGGCACTATCGCCTTGACGAACTTGCACTGGCTCATCGAAGCCATGCGCAGGGCCCGGCCCGCTATGCTTTCGACGCACTGCCTGATGATGATGAGCGTGCAGACGCCCGGCACCACCGGATTGCCCGGAAAGTGTCCGCCGAAAATGGCGTGGCCGGCGTTGAGGCCTATGCCGAACGTGTGCCTGCCGTCGGCCTCGTCGTGGCTGACGACGGTGTAGAAATTGTCTATCATGTCTGTGTCCTGTTTTTTGGCGTTAACGTTTTGTCTACAAGTCGAATACGCTCGGGTCTATCTCGGCGTTGACCTGCTTGCCGTGATAGGTGTAGGTGGTCAGGTCGCCGTTCTTCTCGTGCATCGTCAGGGTGTCGAGCGTCATGTCGGCCTTGTCGAAGCGGAGCACCATGCGGCTGATGTAGCGCTGCACGCGCTGCGCGGTGGGCGTGATGACCACGGTGTAGGCCGTGGCGTCCTCGTAATATTCTGTGGTCGAGCTCTTTTCCCAGAAGCTGACATTGCCCGTCATGCACGACGTTATCATGTCGTTGACCTGCCGGATGGCCGGATTGCGCGCACTGCTTGCCACCGTAGTGTGGCCGCCCGTCACCGACTTGATGGTGCCGTTGCTGATGAGCAGCAGGTCGCCCTTGGGATGGTCGAAGAGCATGCAGATGCGGCCGGGGCGGCTGTAGTAGAACGTGCCTTCCGTCTCGACGGTGCCCGAGAGCATGGCCGACCGCCTGACCATCTTCATGCGGCACACTATGCTGCGCGTGGCCGCGCCCGAGGCCGTCAGCCGCGCCTCGAAGCCCGACTTGGGGTCGATGCGCACGCCATAGTCCTGAGCCGCAAGGCAGTGGCCCAGCAGGGCGACGATTATCGTTGTAAGAAATGTCTTCATGCGAAAGATTCCGAAAAATGCGGCACAAAGATAGTCAGTAGGCAGCGGATTAAAAAAAGATAAATCAGGGCTGATGCGGCGCGGCGTCGGGCTCGGCATGGCCTACTGTGGCGTCTCCGGCGGCAATGCCGCCCGATGCTCGGACGCGGCCGTCGGCCACGCAGCCGCTGATGGCGACCTTCGCGCCCGTCATGCCGGCTATGCCGCCCGCATAGGCCCGCGCCGTGCCCGAGGCGCTGACCTTGCCGTGGCTGAAGCATTCGGCCACCGTGACCGACGCGCCCACGTTGCCGGCTATGCCGCCCGCCACGCTCGTCGACCGCGTGCGGGCCTCCACCGTGCCTCGGTTGACCGACTGGCTGACATCCAGCAGGCATTCGCCGGCCACCCCGCCCGCATACACAAAGTTGTGGCGGTCGCGGGTGGTGCCGGTCACCGAGCCGCCGTTGACGCATCGCTCCACGGGGCACTGGGCGCATCCCACCACGCCGCCCACCATGGCCGACGGCGATTCGACCACGATGATGCCGCTGTGGGTGCAGTCGGCCAGGCCTGCCGATGCGTATCCGGCAATGCCGCCCGCCTGCGCGTTGGCCACCGACGTGCAGCTGACGCGCGCCGAGCTGGTGCAGCCGCTCACGGCCGCTGCGGCGCCGCCCACTATGCCGCCGAGGTAGAGATTGTTGTAGTCGCCGCCACGGCACACGGCGCGCATCCGGCCCGCAAAGATGCAGCCGCTTATCTGCGCGCGCGTGGCATAGCCGGCTATGGCGCCCACGTGCACGAAGCCCGTGGCCTCGACGCTGATGGAGCACGACTCGTCGAGCCAGAGGTTGACGAGCTGGGCCGGCAGCTGCGCCGAGGCTCCGCAGACGTAGCCGAACAGCCCGACGTGGCAGGCGTCGTCGAGCGCGTCGGTGGTGATGCGCAGATTGCTGATGCGGCGGTGGTTGCCGTCGACGCGGCCGGCAAACGGGTGTGCCAGACTGCCGATGGGCATGAACGGGAATCCGCCGAAGTCGAGATCGGCCTCGATGGAAAAGTAGCGCTTGGCGTAGCGTTCGCCGGCGGCCACCTGCCGGGCCACGTAGGCCAGCTGCGCCGGCGTGGTGATGCGATAGGGCCGGGTCCGCGTGCCGGTGCTCTGCGCGTCGACGGGGAACGCCTCGGCCGTCACGCCGTCCCATGCATTGGCGGCGCAGGCCGCAAGGGCGAGCGCGAGCATCAGTATCAGGGTTAATGTTCTGGTCATGATTCAGTCGGTTTTTTTTGGGGGGAGCCGCACGGCAGCGTCGGCGGCCCGCATACACACAAGAAAAAGCCCTTTGCCCGCCACTGCTGCGACCGACAAAGGGCTGCCTTATCATTTAAATAGTCCCGAGGCTCCGCAGCCGCCCGTCGCCTGAGCGCGGCCGGCACCGGGGCGCCTTGGCTCTTATTTCAGCCGGGCCTTGATGGCCTTGGTGGCCTCTTCGTATCCGGGCTTTTCGAGCAGGGCGAACATGTTCTTCTTGTAGGCCTCCACGCCCGGCTGGTTGAACGGATTGACGCCCAGCACGTAGCCGCTGATGCCGCAGGCCTTCTCGAAGAAGTAGATGAGCTGGCCCAGATAGTACTCGTTGAGCTCGGGCACCTCGACGCGGATGTTGGGCACGCCGCCGTCGGTGTGGGCAATCAGAGTGCCGAGCTCGGCCATCTTGTTGACCTCATCGACGCGCTTGCCTGCCAGGAAGTTGAGCGAGTCGAGGTTGTCGGCGTCGGTCGGGATGACCACCTTGCGGGCAGGCGTCCTGACTGACACCACCGTTTCGAAAATGTTGCGCACGCCTTCCTGAATCCACTGTCCCATCGAGTGCAGGTCGGTGGTGAAGTCGACGCCGGCCGGGAAGATGCCCTTGCCGTCCTTGCCCTCGCTCTCGCCGTAGAGCTGCTTCCACCACTCGGTGAAGTAGTGCAGCTTGGGCTGATAGTTGACAAGTATTTCGATGGCCTTGCCCTTGCGGTAGAGCGCGTTGCGCACGGCGGCGTAGATGCACGACAGGTTCTTGTCGAACGGCACTTCGGGTGCTGTAGCGGCCTCCATGTCCTTGGCACCGGCCACCAGCTTGCGGATGTCGTATCCGGCTATGGCAATCGGGATGAGGCCCACGGGAGTCAGCACCGAGAAGCGTCCGCCCACGTTGTCGGGAATCACGAAGGTCTTGTAGCCCTCGCGGTCGGCCAGCGTGCGCAGCGCGCCTTTGGCCTTGTCGGTGACGGCAATGATGCGGTCCTTGGCTTCGGCCTTGCCGAACTTGCGCTCAACCATTTCCTTGAGCAGGCGGAAGGCTATGGCAGGCTCGGTAGTGGTGCCCGACTTGGAGATGACCACCACGCCGAACGACTTGTCGTCGAGAAACTCGAGAAGCTCGGCCGTGTAGTCCTCGCCGATGTTCTGGCCGGCGAATATCATGGTCGGACGGCCCTTGACCGGCTGCATGGCCGCAAAGCTGCTCTGCAGTCCGTCGATGACGGCACGGGCGCCCAGATAGCTACCGCCGATGCCCACCACCACCACATAGTCGGCCAGGCTGCGCATGGCGGCTGCGGCCGTTTCGATTTCGGCAAATTCGGCTTCGCTGATCGAGCTCGGCAGACTGAGCCAGCCCAGGAAGTCGTTGCCCGCACCGTCGCCCTTGTGCAGGGTGCTGACCGATGCCTCGACTTCGGCTTTCATTGCGTCTATTTCGCTCTGCGGCACAAACGAGGCCACGCGCGAGATGTCTAACTTCAAAGTTTCCATTGTTTGCTGTGTTTTATTTTTGTTTGTGAAGGTTTGCTTTCTCACCGGCTGTCAGCGCAGCTGCTCGGTCAGCAGCACTATTTCGATTACGGGCGACACCTTTTCGTAGATGATGTTGTAGACGGCGTCGGTTATCGGCATGCTGACCTGATACTTGTCGTTGATCTGATGGATGCTGCGCACGGCATAGTAGCCCTCGGCAATCATCAGCATCTCCATCTGCGCCGACTTGACCGAGTAGCCCTTGCCCAGCATGGTGCCGAAGGTGCGGTTGCGGCTGAACTGCGAATAGCACGTCACCAGCAGGTCGCCGAGGTAGGCCGAGCTCTTGATGTCGCGCATGATGGGGTGCACCGTGTCGACGAAGCGCTTTATTTCCTGGATGGCGTTGGAGATGAGCACCGCCTGGAAGTTGTCGCCATAGCCCAGCCCGTGGCAGATGCCCGAGGCTATGGCCATGATGTTCTTGAGCACGGCCGAATATTCGGTGCCGTAGATGTCGTCGGAGACGGTGGTCTTGATGAACGGGCAGTTGAGCAGCATGGTGAACTCGCGCGCGAGCTTGAGGTCCTGGCAGGCTATGGTCAGATACGACAGCCGCTCCAGAGCCACCTCCTCGGCGTGGCACGGCCCGCTGATGACGCCGATGCGGTCGATGGGGATGCTGTAGGTGCGGTTGAGCCAGCTGCCCACTATCATGTTCTCGTCGGGTATCAGGCCCTTGATGGCGGAGATGACGTATTTGCCCGAGAGGTCTTCGGTGAGCGTCTGCAGCGACGACTTGAGGAAGGCCGACGGCACGGCGAAGATGAGCACGTCGGAGTTGCGCACCACCTCGTTCACGTCGCTCGAAAAGCTGATTTTGGCTGTATCGAACTTGACGGAGGTCAGATAGTTGGGGTTGCGCCCCGTGCGGCAGAAGCTGTCGATGTTCTTGGGGTCGCGCACGTGCCAGTTGAGCATGTCCACGTTGGTCAGCACCATCTTGGCGATGGCCGTGGCCCAGCTGCCGCTGCCGATTATGCCCACGCGGCAGTTTCTGAGTATGTTGAATTCTTCCAGATCCACGTCGTGTCCCTCGTTATTTGTTCAGCCATTCTCTGACCTCGTCCTGCGACGGATTGGTCAGGCCCAGCTTCAGTTTCTTGTTCTGCCCGCACAGGTCCTGATGGAGCTTGTTGGGGTTCAGGGCTTTGAGCTCGTCCACGCGGCCTATGCCCAGCTTGGCGATGACGGGGAGCCACTCCTGCGGTATGCCGAGGGCGGCGAAGGCCTCGTCCGAGTCGCGCTCGCGTTTCTTTTCGGGCTTCATCTGCGGGAAGAAGAGCACTTCCTGAATGCTCTGCTGGTTGGTCATGAGCATGGTCAGGCGGTCGATGCCGATGCCCAGGCCCGATGTGGGCGGCATGCCGTATTCGAGTGCGCGCACAAAGTCCATGTCGATGAACATGGCTTCGTCGTCGCCCTTTTCGGAGAGGCGCAGCTGCTCCTGGAAGCGTTCGAGCTGGTCGATGGGGTCGTTGAGCTCGGAGTAGGCGTTGGCCAGCTCCTTGCCGTTGACCATCAGCTCGAAGCGTTCGGTCAGCTCGGGGTTGTCGCGGTGCTTCTTGCACAGCGGCGACATCTCGACGGGGTAGTCGATGATGAATGTCGGCTGGATGTAGCGGCCCTCGCATTTCTCGCCGAATATCTCGTCGATCAGCTTGCCCTTGCCCATCGACTCGTCCTGTTCCACGCCCAGCGTCCGGCAGGCTTCGCGCAGCTGCTGCTCGTCCATGCCGGTGATGTCGATGCCGGTGTGCTCGCGGATGGCGTCGGTCATGGTGACGCGGCGGAACGGGCGGCGGAAGCTGATGGTGTGGTCGCCGTAGGGCACTTCGGTGGTGCCGTGGAGCTCGATGGCTATCTTTTCGAGCAGCTCTTCGGTGAATTCCATCATCCACTTGTAGTCTTTGTAGGCCACGTAGATTTCCATGCAGGTGAACTCGGGGTTGTGGGTGCGGTCCATGCCCTCGTTGCGGAAGTTCTTGCCTATCTCGTAGACGCCGTCGTATCCGCCCACTATCAGCCGCTTCAGATAGAGCTCGGAGGCGATGCGCATGTACTGGTCGATGTCGAGCGAATTGTGGTGGGTGATGAACGGGCGTGCCGACGCGCCGCCGGGAATGGCCTGCAGGATGGGCGTCTCCACCTCGAGGCAGCCGTGCTCGTCGAAGAAGCTGCGCATGGTGCGCAGGATTTTGGCTCGCTTGACGAAGATGTCGCGCACGGGGTCGTTCACTATCAGGTCCACGTAGCGCATCCGGTAGCGCGACTCGGCGTCGGCGAACTCGTCGAAGCGGACGCCGTCCTTCTCCTTGACCACGGGCAGCGGACGGATGGATTTGCTCAGGACGGTCATCTCTTCGGTGTGAACGGAGATCTCGCCCGTCTGGGTCACGAACACGCGCCCCTTGATGCCCACGAAGTCGCCTATGTCGAGCAGTTTCTTGAACACGGTGTTGTACATCGTCTTGTCATCGCCGGGGCAGATGTCGTCGCGGCGGATGTAGACCTGGATGCGGCCGTCGCGGTCCTTGAGTTCGAAGAACGATGCGCTGCCCATGATGCGGCGGCTCATCACGCGGCCTGCCACGCACACGTGCGTCATGTTGTCGGCGACGACGTCAAAGCCGTCTTTGATCTGCTTGCTGGTGTGAGTCACCGGATAACGGTCGGCCGGATAAGGGTTGATGCCCAAGTTGTACAACTCCTTCAGACTGTTGCGCCTGATGATTTCCTGTTCGCTCAATTCGAATGCGCTCATTGCTGTCTCTGATAAACTTGATGATTATGAATGATTGTTATTATCTCTCTTACGTTCAAGATGTTGCAGGCACAAGCCGAGGCTCCGCGCCAAACTATCGGGCAAAGATAACAAATCATTGCTCTGCGAGGCTCAAAAGTTGGCTTTTTCGCATCGCGGGCCGAGGGCTTTGCGCAGATGACGGACGTTTGCTAAATTCGCCGTCCTTACCGCAACTGTCAATATATGAAAAGGATAATCGCCCCGCTGCGCCGCACGCTTGCGCTGACGGCCGCAGCCCTTGCCCCCGCGCCCTCATCGGCACAGACACAGCCCACGCTCGGCATCAGCTCGCCCGACGGCCGCCTGCAGATGGAGGTCAGCCTCGACGACGCCGGCGTGCACTACCGCCTGACGCGCGACGGGCAGGAGGTGGTGGGCGCGTCGGACATGGCCGTGCTGACCACCACGGGCGACACCCTCGGAGGCGCCGGCACGCAGTGGATGTCGAGCACCGAGAGCAGCGTGCGCCGGACCATCGAGTCGGCACTGGCCGAGCGCAGCGTGCAGCCCGACCGCTACAACCAGGCCATCCTGCAGATGCAGACCACCGGCACGGGCTTCGGCATCAGCATCCGCGTCTACGACGAGGGCTTCGCCTTCCGCTTTGCGCCCGACGCGACGCAGGGCGTGGGCATGGAGGCCGACCTGAGCACCGTCGACCTCTCGGCCCGCGGCCTGACGTGGCTGACCGAGACGGCCGCCGAAAGCGGATACGACAGACGCACCGGCGACGGCGTCTTCACGTCGTGGACGCCGCTGTTTGCGTATGCCGACAATCTGGCGGTGCTGATCAACGAGGCCGACAACCCCGGCGCGGCTTCGAAGGCAAGCCTGCGCGTCAGCGGCGGCAAGGTCGGCTTCGTCCAGAAGTCGACGGCGTGCCACGACGGATATGCGGCCCCGTGGCGCTACGTGATAGTGGCCGACACGCCGGCCCACATGCTCGAAGGCAAATACATCATCCGCTCGCTCTGCCCCGACACCGACGCCGACACCGGCTGGATTGTGCCCGGCAAGGCGTTCCGCTCGCTCGCCACCGGCACCACCAGCTTCTTCACCGACACCGTGTGCGGCTCCATCGACTTTGCCGCCGCCAACAACTTCCAGTACGTGCTGCTCGACGCCGGCTGGTACGGCCTCGGCTATTCGGAAGAGGACAATCCGGCATCGGACCCCACGCAGCCCGTGAGCACGCTCGGCATGGACCGCGTGGCCGCCCACGCCGCCGACAAGGGCATAGGGCTGATAGCATACGTCAACCAGGCGGCGTGGCAGCACTACGACAACGACGCCATAGTCGACCTCTACGCCTCGTGGGGCATCAGCGGCATCAAGATGGGATATGTCGACGGGCTGAACGAGAGCGGACTCAGGCAGATATACCACGTGGCAAGCCGGGCGGCCGCGCACCGCATGGTGCTCAACGTGCACGACAACATGCGCCCCACCGGAGCCGAACGCACCTACCCCAACCTGCTGACCACCGAAGGCATCAGAGGCAACGAGCACACCGACAACACCACCGACCACACCCTGACGCTGCCCTTTGCGCGCCTGATGACCGGCCCGGCCGACTACACATTCTGCTTTGCCGGCTATCCGCCCGACGCTCACGCCAAGGTGGCGCAGATGGTGCAGACCAAAGGCCACCAGATGGCGCTGTCGGTCATCTACTTCAGCCCGCTGCAGCACCTGCTGTGGTACGGACGCCCGTGGTGGTACGCCACACGCCCGGCCGAGCTCGAATTCTTCCGCCGGCTCGAAACGGTGTGGGACGACTACCGCATCGTGGAAGCCCGGCCGGCCGAATGCTTCAGCATGGCGCGACGCAAGGACGACCGCTGGTTCGTGGCCGCAGCCACCAACAGCCAGAGCCGCTCGATGACCGTGGGCCTCGACTTCCTCGACCCGGCATTCACCTACAACGCCGTCATCTTCGAAGACGACGGCCTCAGCGGCGTCGTGCAGTCCGAAGTGCAGGGGCTGACGGCCGGCCGAGAGCTGACATTCGCCCTTGAGGCCAACGGCGGCGCAGTGGCCATAGTCAGCAAGGCCGGCGAGTCTTCGACCGACAGGGCCGAGGCCGGCTCGTGCCGCATAGTGATGCTGGGCGGCCGCATCAATGTGGTGGGGCTCGACATGACCATGGCCCGCCTCTGCGACATGAGCGGCCGCACCATAGCCACCGCCCAGGCGCAGGCCGCAGGCACGCTGTGCAGCCTGCCCGGAGAGCTGCCCGCAGGCGTCTACGCGGTCAGCGTCCGGACCGCGCACGGCATCCGGACTTTCAAAATAAAATTATAGCAGGGAATCACACCGGGAAGTACGGTCTCCTGACCGTACAAACAAGTGAGTGAGGACGGTCGGAAGGCCGTCCCTCCGGCTTATTTAAAAAGCCAGGTCGAGCGGCGCCAGAGCTCTTCGAGCGGACCGCGCGCGTGGCGGCGCAGCCACATGTGGCTCATCAGCATCTGGAACAGCACTATACCCACACCCACCGCAAGGCTCTGGGCGTGAGTGATGTCGTGCAGATGCGCCACGCCCCACCCGAAGAAAAGCAGTCCGCCGATGACCGACGAAGTCATATAGTTGGTCAGGCTGGTGCGGCCGTAGGGGGCGAGCGGCGTCAGCAGGCGTCGGCCGGCGTCGGTGCGCTGATAGAGCAGGACGATGGCCGAAATCATCGTCCAGACCATGGCCAGATTTTTCCACGCATCGAGCATTATGCCGACGCTCTTGGAAGCCACCGGGTCGGCTATGAGTCCGGGCACCGTCAGCCACAGCGGCAGAATCAGCACAAAGGCCGCCACGGCCGCCGCGCCTGTGCGACGCCAGAAAGCGATGTGCGCGTCGAGGTCGGCCAGCAGGCGGGCGCGGCCCACGAGCAGCCCCAGCAGGAAGTAGCCGAAGGTCTGCGTCAGCCGGCCGTGTTCGAGCGCCCAGAGCGCGTTGGCCGCTATGCCGTGGCGCCAGTTGAGCCGGGCCGACTGCCACAGCGTCCCGTCGGCCATGCCGGGGTTCATGGCGCCGAAGTGGCTCCACGGGTCGAAGGCGAGCGGCTCGATGCCGAGCGCGCCTGTGGAGGCCAACAGGTTGTAGAGCTCGACGGGCTGGAGCGCCATCAGCACGGCCACGCCGGCCACCGTGCGGGTGGTCATGCGCATGAAGGGGATGAGCAGGAGTCCGCCCATGGCATAGATGGTCAGGATGTCGCCGTTGAAGAAAACCAGATTGAGCACCCCCCAGCCGAAGAGCACCGCCATGCGCCATGCAAAGCGCGGCCCGAACGGCGGCAGGGCGGGATTGGCCATGCGGCGCCGGTCCTGATTGTCGAACTGGATGAAGAAGCTGAGCCCGAAGAGCATGGCGAAGATGGCGTACATCTTGTTGGACAGCAGGAAGAACGTGGCGTCCCACACCTGCTGGTTCCAGGCCGGCTGCTCGGGGAAGGAGTAGAACCCGAAGTGCTCGAGCGAATGCAGTATGATGATGCCGGCCACGGCAAAGCCCCGCAGCACGTCGGCCACGTCGATGCGCGGTGTGGTGACGCTGATTATTCTGTCCATTGCGATTGTGAGTTAATGTTCTGTTTTCGGTTTGCTGATGCAAATCTAACAACTATCGGTTTGAATCCGCTGTGTTTTAACATTATATCCCCGCAAGCCACGGACATTGTGGTGCGACGACCCACGGCCGGCTACCGGAGCAGGTCCCTGAGCGCGCGCGTGTCCACCTCGAGTATGCCGGCCGGCTGCGGCTGCGTGCTGACGGTCCGCTCGCCGTCGCCCTGCGAAGTGCGCTGCACAAAGACGTGGAGCAGTCCGTCGCTCAGCCACAGGTCGGTGTCGATGGTGGGCTCCCATGCGTCGACCGACGTCGCGGTCAGGTCGAGCGGCACCCAGCGGTCGGGGCGGGCGGGCGAGGCCACGGCGGCCGTCACGCGGCTGCCGCGCTCGGCGTCGCGAAAGAGGCAGACGAGCAGGCTGTCGGACCCTGCGAGGCACGGGCGCGACACGGGTATCATCTTGGTGCCGCCGCCGCTGAGGCTGAAGGGCATGCTGCGCCGCCCGATGAGCGTGCTGCGCCAGCCGTCGGCGCCGAGCCACACGAGGCGGAACTGCGGGACGCTGTCGGCGGCCGACGTCCAGTAGGTGGCCAGGCAGGGAGCGTCGGCACAGACGGTCATCGAAGTCTGGTTGATGAGTTCGGAGCCCTGCGGGACGCGCCACGCGTATTCGGCCGTGGCGGCGGTGATGGGCAGGGCGTAGGGCGTGCCGTCGGAGCGGTGCCAGGTGAGGCCGCCGTCGTCGGAGCAGGCGTAGCAGATGTCGTGGTTGGTTTCCACCATCCACGTCTCGCGCCAGACCCATGTCAGGTGGATGCGTCCGCGGGCGTCGGTGCACATCTGCCAGTAGGCGCTGCGGCGGTCCTCGCCGTCGACGAGCACGCTGTGCAGGCGCGTCCACCGCTGCGTGGGCGTGTGGTAGACGTTGAGCACCATGTTGCCGCGCCCCGACGCTCCGGAGCGGTAGGCAAAGAGCATGGTGGTGTCGGTCAGGTGGTGGAACTCGGGGTAGGTGACGCGCCGCTCGTCGAGGCCGGTCATGGGGCGGAGCTCGCCGAGCGCGAGCGTGTCGGGCGCCACGGAGCGGCAGTAGCGCAGAGGCGTGTCGTGATGGTCGAAAGCCACGTGGAGGAATCCGTCGGCATCCACCGCTATGCTGATGACGTTGTGGGCGTCGGCCACATTGCCCGTGTATTGCGTGGCGGCCGTCTGCCAGGCGTCGGTGCCCAGACGCCGGCGCGCCAAGGTGAGGCGGCCTTCGGGGTCGTAGAAGGCGGCGTACTGGACTCCGGCGCGGCTCACCACCGAGCCGGCGCGAAAAATGGTGGTGTTGACCGACGTGCCCGACCAAGCCTCGGCTATGGGCACCATGCGCGCCGGAGCCTGCGCGCGCACTGCCATGGCCGACAGGGTCAGCGCGGCAGCAACTGCAATAAACGTTCTGTTCATATTCCGGATTTCTGATGATTTTTTCTTTGTCTGATGTCTGTCTGTGGCCGATGACCACCTGCAAAGATAGGCCATCGGCCCGCAAGCGACGACCGCCGCAGACGCCAAAAACGCGCCGGCGAAGATAAACCGACATTTTCGGGCACAGATTGGAGGCCGGCCGTGGGCGGACGGCGGCCATTTGTCACTATCTTTGCCGCCACACCCAAAAAAACGATGACGCCCGCTCAGCCATGAACAGCAGCACGCACTCCGCCACCGACGGACTGTCGGTGTGCATACCCATCTACAACTACGACGTCAGCCGCCTTGTGCGCGCACTCCACGCGCAGGCCACGGCGTGCGGCATCCCGTTCGAGATTGTCCTTGCCGACGACTGCTCGCCGCGCCCCTATGCGGCCAACGAGGCTCTGGCAGAGCTCAGCGGCGTCAGCTACCGGCGGCTGGAACGCAACGTGGGGCGGGCCGCCATCCGCAACCGCCTGGCCGGCCTTGCGCGCTTCGACCACCTGATTTTCATCGACAGCGACGCGGCCGTCGTGTCCGACCGCTATCTGCTGAACTATTGGGAGATGCGCCATCACGACGTGGTGCCGGGCGGCACGGCCTACTCCTCCACCCCACCCCCGCCCGGGCAGCGGCTGCGCTGGCTCTATGGCCGGCAGCGCGAGCAGATAACGGCCGACGTCCGCAACCGCAACCCATACCAGAGTTTCATCACATTCAACGTCATGATAAGCAGGCGGATATTCGACAGCATCCGTTTCGACGAGACGCTGAACGGATACGGCCACGAAGACACGCTTTTCGGATACGAACTGAAACGCCAGGGCTTCGAAGTGTTTCACATCGACAACCTGCTGGTTCACAGCGACGTCTGCGACACGCCGACTTACTTCAAATGCACACGCGAGGCGCTGGCCAACCTGTGGTCCATCTACCGCCGGCCCGACCGCCCCGACAGTCTGGCAGACGACATCCGGCTGCTCAAGGCCTGCGTCAGGCTGCGGCGGTGGCGCGTGGCGTGGCTGCTGAGAGCCGTCGTGGCGCTGGCCGGGCCGCTCATCAGGGCCAACCTGATGTCGGGGCGGCCCAGCGTGCGCCTGTTCGACGTCTACCGGCTGGGGCTGCTGGCCGGCATCGCCGCTCGCGACTGACCCGATGATCGTCGTCCATCATCATCATCCCGAAAAAACCGAAAAAAAAACCGCCCCCGACAGACCACTGTGGCTTGCCGGGGGCGCATTGCATTGCGGATTAAAGAGTGAGGTCAGCGGGCGGGCTTCGGCGCGTCGGACGCAAAGCGGCGCATCAGCTCGTCGACCACGGCGCGGTCGACGGCAAAGGCGGTGCCGTGGCGGATGCCGCGCGGCAGCGAGATGCGGTGGCTGATGTCGGTCCAGTGGCGGCCGTCGGTGCTGGCAATGGCACCGTAGGAGTGCTCGCGATACTTGTCGAAATAGATTATCATCGTGTCGCCCACCACGATGGGCGTCGGCCCTTCGGCCCAGGCCTTGCCCGAGATAGGCTCCGACACCTCGGCCGGGAAGCCGTAGCGCATGTCGACCGACGAGGTGATTCGCAGGTTCTTCTCGGTCGGGACGGACGTCTCGTTCTTGACCACCATCCACAGGCGGCCGTCCTTGCGCGCGAAGGCTCCGTCGATGACGCTGAAGCCGGGGTCGAAGAAGAGGCGCGTGGGCGCTAAGGCGGCGAAGTTGCGCGTGGTGGTGTAGTAGAGCCGGTGGTTGAGCCCGCGCTCGTTGGGCGATGTGGGCACGTCGGCATAGCGTCCGCGCACGGTCGAGGCCCAGACGATGTAGAAGAGGCTGTCGGAGGTGTTGTAGAAGAGCTCGGGCGCCCACGTGTTGCGCGTGGCCGTGTCGTGCTCCATGACGGGCAGCGCCACCTGCGGGCTCCAGTCCACAAGGTTGTCCGACGAGGCGTAGCCGATGGAGCGCGTCCACCAGCCGGTGGTCCACACGAGGTGGAAGGTGCCGTCGGGACCCTGGGCTATGCTGGGGTCGCGCATCAGGCTGTCGGGGCCCACGCAGGGGCTGAGGAACGAGCTGTCGTGGCGCAGGGCGGTCCATTGCAGACCGTCGTAGCTGCAGGCCAGGTGCAGGCCGTCGGTGCCGCGTCCTTCGAAATAGGCGAAGACGTAGGCCTGCTGCGGATGTCCGATGCACGATGCCATTGCAAGTGCCGACAGCAGTGTGATGAGTGTGTGTCGTTTCATGACCGATGTGTTTTTTTGAAATCAGAAAATCAGATTCGTTGGCAGGCCTCGCGGCGCCGCTATTTGGGCAGCCCGAAGACGTCGCTGAGCTCCTGCATCTGAGCCTGGCTCATGCCGTCGGGCTCGAAGCCCATGTTCCTGGCGGCGATGTAGATGAGCGCCGACTTGTTGAGCACGTCCACCTGGTCGAATGCCGACATGATGTCGGTGTCCACGGCAAAGACGCCGTGCTTCTCCCACATCACCACGTCGTAGTCGTCGTCGATGGCGCGGATGGTGGCGTCGGCCAGCTCCACGCTGCCGGGCAGCATGTAGGGCACCATGCCCAGTCCGCGCGGGCAGAAGGCCTTGGTTTCGGGAATCATGCTCCAGAGCAGGCGGGTGGCCACGTCTTTCTCCATGAACTTCTTGTTGTGGCTGAGCGCCACCAGCTCGATGGGGTGCGTGTGAAGCGAGGCGCGATAGGGCGAGCCCTTGGCCAGCAGATAGTTGTGCACGCTCAGGTGCGAGGGCAGCTCGGAGGTGGGCATCACCGCTTGGTCGGCAATGATGACGTAGCTGGCGCAGTCGTCGAGGATGCGGATGATGGAGCCGTTGGCCATGGGGTCGCGGGCCAGGTCGCGCATGCGCTTCTGGGTGCCCTTGCAGTAGAAGTAGCAGCCCTTGAGCTGGGGCAGCGTGGTGCCGATGCTTTTGACCTCGCTGATGGCGGGCAGCGCCCTGATGTCGTCGTCGATGTGTTCGGTGATGTTGACGGTGATGTTGCCGCCGTTGCGTTCGGCCCATCCCTTTTGCCACAGATAGCCGGCCACTTCGGCCACTTTTTCTATTTCGGCCGCCAGACTGGGGCGGTTGTCGAGTATCGATTTCATGATTGATGTTGATTGATTGGTTTTGCTTTGGAATTTGAAAAGTTGACGGCCCGGGCTATCGCGACAGCACTTCGGGCAGGAAGGTCGACACTATCAGGATGACGATGCCGGCCAGCAGCACGCCGATGGTGCGCGGGCTGCATCCCTTCCACTCTTTGAGGATGATGCCCCACACGTTCGAGAAGGTCACGTTGAGCGCCATCAGGATGCACCATGCGAACGCCATGAGCGCTGGCGACGACGTCAGGAAGCCCTTGCCGAGGCTCAGGCCGAAGAACTGGCTGTACCACAGCAGTCCGGCCAGAATGCAGAACGTCAGGTTGTTGGCCCACACGCCGGTGGCGCGATAGTCGGCCCAGGTGCGGTTGGCGGCGTTCTGCCACAGGCAGTAGACGGCGTTGGTGACGAATCCGCCGACGGTCACCAGCAGCGTGGCCGGCAGTGTCTTGAACATGTCGGGCGTGGCGTCGCCGAAGTGCAGTCCGCTGCCGAACTCGAGGCCTATGGCGAAGCAGGCGCTCATCAGGCCGCATAGCAGCGCTATGACAATGCCTCGGGGGAAGTTGAAATCCTTGACGGCGGCGCGCTTCTCGTCGTCGGAGAGCGAGGCGGCCTTCATGTTGCCGGCCACGCCAATGACGGCTATGCCCGCCAGCATCACCGCCACGCCTGCGATGACGGCTCCGGTGAGCTTGGCCAGATGTCCGGCCTCGGGATAGAACACGTTGAGCATGACCGGTCCCAGCACCGTGCCCAGGCCCGAGCAGGTGCCCAGGGCTATCGACTGGCCCAGGGCCACGCCGAGGTAGCGCATCGACAGGCCGAAGGTCAGGCCGCCCACGCCCCAGAGCACGCCGAAGAGCATGGTCATCAGGATGCTGAAGGCGTTGCCCGACGTCAGCAGTTCGGTCAGGCTGTGGCCGGCGGGCACCGACAGCAGCGCGCCCAGCAGCGGGAAGACTATCCACGCGAAGACGCCCTGCACGAGCCAGTAGCTCTCCCAGCTCCACTGCCGCACCTTGTTGATTGGCACATAGCAGCTCGACTGGCAGAAGGCTCCGAGCGCTATGATGATTAATCCGATGTAGATTTCCATTCTGTGATTCTTTGTTTGTTTAAGTGATTGACTGGCCGGCTCTCCGGCAATGAACGGACGGCCGGGCGTCGGGGCACGCGGGTGCCGGCGTCCCGGCCGTCCGTATCGGTGTTTCGCGGCCTTGCGCGGTGTGCGTCGGGGGGCTTATCGCTTCGAAGTCACTTCGCGCTCATATTTCTCGACCTCGGCTATGAAGTCGACGCCGGCTGGCACGTCGTTGCGCTGGCAGAACTCGTCGTAGACGGCGTTCCACGGCATGCTCTTGCACTCTTCGAGCAGTGCGAGGCGCTGGAACTTGAGGTCGTCGAGCTCGTAGCGGCGCAGCGTGTCGATGGGTTCGAGCATGGCTCTGAGCATGCACTTCTGAGCGGCGCGGCTGCCTATGACGTAGGCGCCGATGCGGTTGAGCGTGCCGTCAAAGTAGTCGAGGCCGTAGTGGACGCGGTCGAGCGCTCCGGCGCGCACAATCTCGCTGAAGAGGTCCTGCGTGGGGTCGTCCATGATGGTGACGTGGTCGGAGTCCCAGCGCACGGGGCGGCTGACGTGCAGCATCAGTTCGGGCACGAAGAGCAGCATGGCCGACACCTTGTCGGCTACGCTCTCGGTGGGATGGAAGTGGCCGGTGTCGAGCGTTATCATCATGTTGTTCTGGGCGGCGTAGGAGGTGTAGAAGTCGTTGGAGCCCACTGTGTAGCTCTCCAGGCCGATGCCGAATACCTTGGACTCGACGCAGTCCTTCATGTTGTCGTACTTGGTGGCGAAGATCTGGTCGAGCGAGTCCTTGAGCAGCTCGCGGTAGAGCTTGCGGTTGACGGTGATGTCCTTGCTGCCGTCGTGAATCCACGTGTTCATGATGCAGGGGTCGCCCTGCGCCTTGCCGATGGCCTCCGAGATGGCGCGGCAGCGCTTGGAGTGCTCGATCCAGAAGTCGCGGATGCCCTTGTCGGGGTTGGAGAGCGAGAGGTCGCCGCTCTTGGGGTGCGAGAACGAGGTGGAGTTGAAGTCGAGCAGCGTGTTGTTGGCCCGTCCCCAGTCAATCCAGCTCTGGAAGTGCTCCACGCCGCACTGGTCGCGGTCCACGAACTTGCCGCCGAAGTCGCCGTAGATTTCGTGCAGATTGAGGCGGTGCGTGCCCGGGATGAGCGATTTGGCGTAGAGGATGTCGGCGCGCAGCTCGTCGATGTTGCGGGCCTTGCCGGGATAGTTGCCGTTGACCTGGATGCCGCCGGTGAGCGAGCCGCCCTGGTTTTCGAATCCGGCCACGTCATCGGCCTGCCAGCAGTGCATGCTGAGGTGGAAATCCTGCATTTGCTTGAGCACCTTTTCGGTGTCGACGCCGATGGCTGCATAGCGTTCCTTTGCTATGGCATAGGCTTGGCTTATCTTTTCGTTCTTTGTCATTTGTGCTGATGTTTTTATAAAGTTATGATTCTACGATTGTTTGCGTCATTCATTGGCATTGCGGCTCAAAGCGCTTGAGCTCGGCCGACTGGCTCAGCCTGCTGCGCAGCTGCCCGATGCTCCGGGCCTCGCCGGCGGCCACGGCCTGCACCATGATGTTGCCTATGGCTGTGGCTTCGGCCGGGCCGGCCACCACGGGCATGCCCACGGCGTTGGCCGTCAGCTGGTTGAGCATATCATTGCGACTGCCGCCGCCTATGACGTGCAGCACCTTGGGCCTGACGGGCGACACCTGCCTGAGCAGCTCCATGACCTCGGCATAGCGGTGCGCGAGGCTCTCGAAGATGCAGCGCACCATGGCTCCGCGGCTCTGGGGCACGTTCTGGCCGGTGCGGCGGCAATAGTCGGCAATGGCCTGCGTCATGCTTGCGGGGTTGGCAAATGCGGGGTCGTCGGGGTTGATGACGGCGTCGCGCGGCTCGGCCTGGGCCAGGGCTATCAGTTCGGGATAGCTCATCGAGTCGTTCCACTCGGCGCGGCAGCGTTCGAGCAACCACATGCCGCAGATGTTCTTGAGCACGCGGATGGTGCCGTCCACGCCGCCCTCGTTGGTGAAGTTGAGCTCGGCCATGCGCTCCGAAATGATGGGCTCCGACGTCTCGACGCCCATGAGCGACCACGTGCCCGAGCTCAGATAGGCGAAGTCGGCATCGGCGGCGGGCACTGCGGCCACGGCCGAGCCGGTGTCGTGTCCGGCCACGGCAATCACCGGCACGGCGCCCAGGCCGGTCAGCTTCTGCACCTCGGGAGTCAGCGTGCCCACGGTGGCGCCGGGCTCCACAAAGCGTCCGAAGTGGTCGGGCGTCAGGCCCACCTGCTTCAGTATTTCGGGTTCGAGGCGACGCGTGCGGGCGTTCACTATCTGGGCCGTGGTGGCTATCGTGTATTCGGTCACCATCTGGCCCGTCAGCATGTAGGCCAGGGCGTCGGGCACGAAGAGAATCTTGGAGGCGGCGGCAAGCGCCGAACTGCCGTTGCGGCGCAGCGTGTCGAACTGGAAGAGGCTGTTGAAGTCCATGACCTGGATGCCGGTGAGCTCGTAGACACTGGTGCGCGGCATACGCTCGAAGAAACGTTCGGGCGCGCCGGCGGTGTGCGGGTCGCGGTAGGCGAAGGGCTGGCTCAGTATCTGGCCGTCGGCGCCTATCATCACAAAGTCGACGCCCCACGTGTCGATGCCTATCGAGTGGATGTCGATGCCGCGCTCGGCCACGGTGCGGAGGCCCTGCAATATGTTGTGATAGAGGGCAAAGATATCCCAATAGCAATGTCCGCCAACCGTTATCAGATTGTTGGCAAAGCGGTTGATTTCCTCAATCTCGATGCCGCCGGCGCCCATGCGGCCCACTATGGTGCGTCCGCTGGTGGCGCCGAGGTCTACTGCAAAAAATGTCTTCATTGTGCTAAGCAAGTGTTAGATGTTTCTGTCTGATTGTCTGTCGGTTCATCGGGCGGCAGGCACTGTCAGCAGGCTGACCGGACCGATGAGGCCGGCCGGAGTGACGGGCCAGTGCGCATAGCCCTCGCGTCGATAGTGAATGTTGACGATGTTGATTTCCTTGAAGCGACGCCATTCGACGCCGTCGCGGTCCATCTGCGCAATGCGGTTGGCCGGCAGCCCGGTGACGCGCACCTCGATGCTGTTGGTGCCCTGGCGCACAAGGCCGGTCACGTCGCAGCGGAAGGGGACGGCCCACAGCGTGCCGGCGCTCCGGCCGTTGACGCTGAGCGAGGCCGACTCGCGCACGTCGCCCAGGTCAATCACGAAGCGGCGTCCGGCCACGGTGTCGACGTCGAAGGTGGTCGTGTAGACGGCCGTGCCCATGTTGACGCGACAGCGCTCGTCGGGCAGCGACGTCCATGCGCAGAGCGTGTCGGTGGCGAACGTGTCGGCGATGGCCGGGCTGCTCTGCTCGAAGCTGACCTGCCATCCGCCGCCGATGACCGTCCGCCGCGCCGACTCGGGCAGCGTGAGCGATGCGTAGGCCGGCGCGCTGACCTCGTCGGTGGTGTAGGTGCGCAGCACCACCGACTGCCCCGAGAGCAGCTGCAGGCGCACGGCCGCGCGTCCGCCCTCGGCCGGGGCCACTGGCGTCGAGCCGCTGCGGCCGGTCATGGGGTCGTAGAGCATGGCCGAGCGTGCCGGCGTGGAGAGCGTCACCATGGTGTCGATGTCGTGCGGCGTCAGGTTGGCCACAAAGTAGTGGTAGCCCGTGTTGTTGCGCCGCCTGATGAAGTGCAGCCCGTGGCGGCTCTTCATGGTCTCGGGCGCAATGCCCGTGGCGGCAAGCAGGTCGGCATAGTTGCTGCCGGTGATGATGCGTCCCTGAGCCTTGGGGCTGACCGTCACGCGGCCGAAGTCGACCTCGGGCAGCTGCACCAGCGTGGCTTTGAGCATCGACTGGCGTTCGGCCCTGCGACCGAATCCGGGCACGCTGCGCGGATAGCCGTGGGCGAAGATGACCGTGGCGCCCGAGCGCGCGAGGCGCAGCAGATGCTCGAGCACGTCGTGGGGCATCACTTCGGCGCCGGGCACTATGATGGCCTTGTATTCGGCATCGCCCGAGGTCACCAGACGCCCGCCGGCGCTCAGGCGCAGCGTGCGCACAAAGGCGTCCGACACGTAGTCGACGTCGTGCCCGCAGGCCATGATGCTGTCGACGGCCGCGATGAATCCCGGCGCGCGCTGCGCCATCTCGTGTATGCTGAAGGTGACGAGGTGGCCGGGCTGATGCTGCCAGATGTCGTAGAGCGGCAGGTAGACCAGCAGGTCGTTGTCGGGCCGGCCCATCTGGAGGAACGACTGGCTGCGCGAGATGTAGTCGGAGAAATTACGCATGTCGCGCCACTGCGGGTTGGTCGGGCTCATGTCGACCGAAGCGTAGAACTTGCGGCCGGGCCAGGGCTCGGAGGGCGGCGAATAGGTGGTGCCGTGGAAGCACACGTGGTTGACGCCCGAGACGAACATCAGGTCCAGGTCGGGCTTGCACTGCGACAGCGACGTGCGGAAGTGCTCGGTCAGCCACGTGAAGGTCTCCGACGAGGTGTAGGCCTTGCCGGCGATGTGTGCGGCCGACGAGGCGTATTTGAGCATCGACAGGTCGGAGTCGTTGCGGCGCACGAGCGAGTCGGTGCGCAGGCCGCTGATGCCGAAGTCGGTCAGCCCGAAGCCTTCGCACTCGGGGATGTCGACGGCGGCGTAGATGTCAATCAGGTTGGCGGGCGAGCCGTGGGCCTGGTTGCGCGTCAGGCTGCCCCGACGGTGCGCCCAGTCGGTCCACTGGCGGGTGAAGGCGCTCAGCAGCAGGTCGGAGATGGTCTGACGATAGTCGGTGACGAGGGCTATGGTGGTGTCGTTGTCGTGCGGGCCGAGGAACTGCGGCAGATAGTCCTGAAGGCGGTATCCGCGCAGCTCTTCGAAGCGTTCGAAGAAGTCGGGCGTGCAGTCGGCGCCGTAGACCTCGTAGGAGTCGTTGAAGAAGTGGTGCGGCGATGCCTGCCGGCCGCCGTCGAAGGCCTGTGCGAAGCGGTCGAGGTAGCGAGCCACGGCCTGTGCCGAGAAGTGGTCGACCACAAAGCCTTCGCCTCCGGGTGCGGCCCGCTTGACCTTCTGGAAGGTGTGGCCGCAGAAGACGGCTATCAGTTTCCAGCCGGAGCCTTCGGGAGCCGTCCAGCGCAGCACTCTGGCCGAGTCCACGCGGTCGGTCAGGTCGAGAGTGCGGCCGTCGGGGGCGTAGGCCATCAGGCGCATCAGCGATGCGGTGCGGCGCTGGCGCGGGTCGGCGGGCGCTATGGTGTCGGCCAGCGAACCGCCTGCGGGCACGTCGTAGGTGCCGAAGAGCATCTTGCGGGCCGCGTCGTCGAGGCCGACGGCGGGGCCGCCAAAGGGCCAGCCGGTGCCGGTGTTCATGTCGATGTTGATGCCATGGCGGCGTCCGCACCTGATGCTGAAGTCGAGCATCCGCATCCATTGCGGGCTCAGGAAGCTGATGTCGGCCGAGTCGTTGCCCCTGACGCCGTAGATGGGCGTTATTTCGAGGGCTCCGAATCCGGCGTCGGCATACTGCTGCATCAGCGCGGCTATGTCGGCCGAGTCCACCGCGCTGCCCATCCACCACCAGCGCGAGGCCGGCCTGGTCTCGATGCCGGCTGCGGGCCAGTCGGTGGGTTGCGGTGCCGATGTGCAGGCTGCCAGAGCCAGCGCAAGTGCTGTGATGGTCACATGTCTTTTCATGGCGTCGCGGTTTCTATTCGAACTGTTGCTTGAGGCATCGGGCCACATACTGTGCCACGGCGTCGGCGCCGGCCGCGCGCAGGTGCGTGTCGTCCTGCTTGCCGTCGGGGTAGGTCGAGTCCACTCCGGCCTCAATCCACATGTAGAGCTGCTTGGAGGCCTCGTCGCCCAGCAGCAGGACGGTGTCGCGCGTCATGACGTTGACGTCGATGAGGGGCACCTGCTGCTGGCGTGCCACCTGGCGCATGATGGCGGGATAGGCGCGCAGGCGGTCGTCGGTCAGGTTGCCGCTGACGAACGTGCGCATCACCACCGATGTCAGCAGCACGGGCTGTGCCTTGGCGGCGCGGACGTCGGCTATCATGCGCAGCAGGTTGGCGCGGTAGTCGTCGTACGAGGCGTGGCGCTCGGGCTTGGTGGAGGCGTCGTTGTGACCGAACTGTATGGCCACGATGTCGCCGGGCTGGGTGCGGTCGAGCAGGCGCTGCCAGCGCTCTTCGGCTATGAACGATTTGGTGCTGCGTCCGCCTATGGCGCAGTTGACCACCTCGTAGCCGTCGCCGAGGTGCGCGCCCACCATCTGGCCCCAGCCGCGCTGGAGGGTCTTGACGGTGTCGTAGGTCTGGGCGGTCGAGTCGCCGGCTATCAGCAGGCGGCGCTGCGGGCGCGATGCCGCAAGGACTGTGCCGAGGGCTATCGCTGAGGCTATTATCAGTGTGAGTTTCATTTGTTTCAGGATGTTCGTTGAGATTTTAATCGGAAAATGATGAAAAAGCGGGTCAGTCCATGTGGAAGACCTCGGGCAGCGGGATGGTCACGGGCGAGTTGTCGGGGTTGACCTCCATGATGTCGGCCATGTAGTCCCACCACTTCTGCACGATGGGGCTGGCGCCCATGTCCTGCGACGACTGCTCGCCGCTGGTCTTCTGGCAGGCGAAGAGGATGTTGGTGTCGCGGTCCCAGTAAATCGAGTAGTCCGACACGCCATTGTCGGAGAGCATTTTCTTGAGTTCGGGCCAGATGGCGGCATGGCGGCGTTCGTATTCCTTTTCGAATCCGGGTTTCAGATACATTTTGAAGGCTTCGCGTTTCATATCGATAGTGTTTTGAGTTGATACTGATGACTGATTATGTGTGCGCGTTCGGGTTTTCATTTGCTGTCGAGGCGGACTATGGCGGGGCTGTTGCGGTTGCACGTCACGCGTCCGCCCTCCATCTGCAGCTCGGCCACCTGAATCGACGAGCGGCGGCTGTCGGCCGTGGTCAGGTCGGCGCCCTGCGTGCGTCCGGGGTGGGTGAAGTAGAAGATGTAGGCGCGGCCCGAGGCCACCACCACGTCGCAATGGCCGCCCATCACGGCGTCGTCGGGGCCCAGGCCGGGCTCCTGCAGGATGTTGCGCGGCTGGCGCACCCAGTGCCTGAGGTCGTGCGACTGGTAGACGGCCAGTCCGGCCCAGTTGTCGACTATCATCATGTAGCGTCCGTTCCACTCAAACACCTTGGGGCCTTCGCAGCCGCGGTCGGTCACCATGGGGCCCAGGTCGGTCCAGGTCTTCAGGTCGCGGCTTTCGGCGCAGTATATCGACTTGCCGGCCGCCTCGTTGTTGTAGAACATCAGCCAGCGGTCGCCGTCGCGGAACAGGCCGGCGTCTATCACGCGGTCCGAGGCCAGGCGCAGGTCGTCAGCATGACGCCACGAGCGCAGGTCGGTGCTGACGAAGTGGGCTATGTGGCGCGGATGACGCCAGTCGGTGAAGATGCCGGGCACCACGGTCACGAACATGTGGTACTGTCCGCCATGGCTCACCACGTCTGGCGCCCAGAGCGTCAGCGAGTCGGTGGCGATGTCGAACGAGGCATAGCCGGCGTGGGTCCAGGTGGTGCCGCCGTCGGTCGACGTGGCGATGCCGATGGGCGTGCCGTGGACCCAGTCCACGCCATGCACCTCGGGCAGGTTGGCGCGGCGGTTGGTGTAGAACATGGTGTGGCAGCGGCGTTCGGCGTCGTAGATGATGGTGGGGTCGGCCGCGCCGTCATACTCGGGGTCGCGGTAGAGCGGCTTGGGAGCTATGCCGAACCGGCGGTCGATTTTCGACGTGTCGATGAATGCCGACAGCGGGTTGGCGGCGTCGGCGGCCAGGGCGCGGGCAATGCACTTGCCGTGGAGCATGGCGCCGATGTATGACGTGTGGACGTTGTCTTTGAAATAGGGCTTCGAAGCCTCGCGGCCCATGCGGTCGTAGGCGTCGGCGGCCAGCGCGTTGACGTCGATGTAGCTGACGCCCTCGGCCAGGGCCACGTCGCGCGTCCAGGCGGCGTAGGTGTCGGTGCAGCGGTTGATGCGGCCGTCGTCGGACCAGCGGTTGCCGGGCGTGTGCGAGAGCACGGTGACGTTAGCCCCGCGTGCGCGCGCCTCGCGGATGTAGCGGCGCATGTAGTGGCCGTAGGTGTAGACGCGCTCGGTGCCGCCCGTGCGCTCCATGGTCACGTCCTGATGCTCGTAGCCGGTGCCTCGGAGCGATGCGCGGGCGCGGCCTGTGCCCAGCGGTCCGCCGTCGTTGTGGCCGAACTGCACTATCAGGTAGTCGCCCGGACGGATGCCCTGGAGCACCTTGCTCCACAGCCCTTCGGTGATGAAGGTGCGGCTGCTGCGTCCGCCCAGAGCGTGGTTCTCGACGCTGATGCGGTCGGCATCCACGAACGTGTCGAAGAACGAGGCCCAGCCCCACATCTCGCCGTCGCCCAGCCCGCGGCCGTTCTTGACCGTGGAGTCGCCTATGATGAAGAGCACCGGATTGCGTCCCTTGCGGGTGCTGCCGGCGGTCATCTCGGCCGGGCGGCTCGGGTCGGCCACGCCGAAGATGGGCGAGGCGGTGGCCTGCTGCTTGTTGTAGAACTGCACGGCGGCGTCGTTGGTCTGCGGATACTGTGCCGACAGCAGCGTGCTTATCTCGGCGCCGGCCAGCAGTGCGGGCCCGTAGCCGTGAGCGGCCGCCGCGCTCTGCGGACGATAGGCGTAGAATGCGGCGTCGAAGCCCATGCCCGTGCCCACGCACGTGCCCTCGACCTGTCCCTGCGCGTTGATGCGGGTCGACAGCGCCTGCCAGCCCAGCAGGGCCACGGGGCCGTAGGCTGCGGCGTCGATAAGGCCGGTGTTGATGGCGTGGGCTATACAATATGTATATATGGCCGTGGCCGAAGTCTCAAGGTAGGTCTCGGGGCGGTCGAGCAGCTGATGCCAGAAGCCCGTGGGCGACTGCAGCGCGGCCACCGCCTCGATGTGCGTGCGCAGCGTCTGCGCCAGCCACGGATACTGCGGGTCGGCCTTCGACACCACGTCGGTCAGCAGCGACAGCGTCAGCATGGCCCAGCCGTTGGCCCGCGCCCAGTAGAACGACGGGTGCTGCGCCATGCCCTCGACCCATCCGTGGCGGAAGAGTCCCTTGTCGGGCACCATCATCTTGTCGACGAAGAGGTGCGCCTGGCGCAGAGCCTCGGCCGTGAAGCGCGGCTCGCGGTCGTTGCGGCCTCGCAGGGCCATGGCCGGCACTCCCATGAAGAAGTCGTCGAGCCAGACGGTGTTGAAGTGCGGGCGGCAGCGTGCCAGCGTGCCGTCGGAGAGCCTGTATTCGTTGTACATGACGCGGTCGAAGTAGCGGTCGAGCTGCCGGCCGAAGTCGAGCTTGGGATTGTCGGCCTTGGCCATCAGCATGGCCGAACAGATGGCGCCGCAGTCGTCGAGGGCGCGCGAGTCGAGCGCCGGGTGCAGCGTGGGCTCGATGAAGCCGGTGCTGTCGGCCAGTGCGGCAAAGGCGTCGGCGGCGCGTGCCACGAATTCCATGCGCTCGGTGGCATAGCGGGTGTAGTCGGCGTCGGCGGTGGCGCGGCCGGCGGCCAGACAGCCCCAGTAGGTCACGCCCCACTCGTAGCTGGTGAGTCGGAACGAGCCCTGGGCCACGCGGCTGAGCGTGTCGATGCGGTCGAGGGGCACGGTGCTCCCCGTCCGGCGGTCGACCACGTGGGCCGGCGTGTTGGCTTGCAGATAGTGAAGGATGCAATCCATCTTGGCCTTGACCTGCTCCGGCGTGGCGACGCCGTAGGGCATCGGATAGTCGGGCGCCATCAGGTGCAAGGCGGTGTTGGCATCGTTGGGTGCCGGTCGAGCCTGCTTGCGGCTCTGGCCCTGTGCGGCCGCTGTGGCCAGTGTCATCACGAGGGCTAATGTCGATATTGCTGCGTGTTTCATTGCAGAGTGCTGTTTGCTTGATTCTGTGGTTCGGATGGCCGGCACTGCGCCGGCTTCGGATAACAAAAGTAGAGCCGGGCGGGCGGGCGCGAAATGGAAAGATGTACATAAGAATGTAAAATAGTGTCAACGCCGCCGGGCACGGTGGAAAAACAAGCCGCCCCGCACTCCGGCTGCCGGCAGGCGGCGCAGGTGCGGGGCGACTATGAACGATATTGAATTGTATGGATCTATGGTTCGAAAGAGACTGTGAAGCGTCCGTCGTAGACGGCTCCGTATTGCGTGGCGCGGATGTCGACCTCGACGGTGGCATCCGGGCCGGCCGGACGGGCTATGCGCACGGTGCGTCCGCGTCCCACCTCGCGTCCGCCGAGGCTCCAGACCACGCTCTGATAGTCGCATCCGGCGTCGAGGGTGGCGGTGTCGGCGCGGCACACCTGATGGGTGACATATTCGATGGTGGCGCCCTGCATGCGGTGGTCCATGTCGTTGAGGCTGCCGTCGGCGGTGCGGCCGTGCTTCGAGTCGCCGGTGCCGGTGAAGTGGACCACCCGCCGGCCGAAGACGCCGAGGTCTGAGCCAAGATAGAAGCCCGTGTGCGGCGGCTGGTTATAGCCCACGTTCTGCAGGGCCACGCCGATGCGGTAGACGTGGTCGGTCATCAGGCAGTGGAAGCGGTGAGGCGTCGGGATGGTGGTGGTGAAGATGCGGACGTGGCGGTTGTCGAGCGTGCGGACCACTATTTCCTCGCGCCAGTCGCCCACGATGTCGGCCTGCAGGCAGGGGTTGCCCTTGGTCCAGTTGTTGCAGCCCACGCCATCGGCTCCGGGCAGTGCTATGGGCTGTGTGTCGTGGCCGGTCCACTTGCTCAGCCTGACGCGTTCGCGGCCGGTGACACCCGAGCCGTCGAGCAGTTCGCGGCTGAGGTCGCCGTCCCACCAGATGGCGAAGTTGATCGACGGCGTGCGCGGGCAGATGAGGCGGCCGTTGGCGGTGTAGATGCCGCCCGAGGCCAGCGTCCATGCCTCGCAGCCTCGGAAGCGCGGGTCGACGTCGGCGGCCAGTGCGCGACCCACGTCGTCGACCGAGGGGACGCCCCACAGCAGCTCGCCGGTGCGGGCGTCGCGCATCTCGCTGCCGGCGCGTGTGGGCACCGATTCGTGGCAGTCCCACACCTCAAGTCCGGGTCGGTCTATGTCGATGTCGGTCAGGTGGATGGCGTCGCCGTGGCCGAGGCGCGTGTTGTAGCCCGGGCGGCCGTCGTGGTCTATCAGGCAGGCGCCGTAGGTTATCTCGTCAAAGCCGTCGCCGTCCACGTCGGCCACCGACAGGTTGTGGTTGCCCTGGCCCTCATAGTCGGCCAGACGTCCGCCGTCGGCCTGCGTGTCGAATCGCCAGCGGCGCTCCAGACGGCGGTCGGCATAGTCCCAGGCTTCGACCACGGTCTTGGCGTAGTATCCGCGGCAGATGATGATGCTGTGGTTGGGTCCGCCCAGCATTCCCACGCCGGCCAGGAAGCGGTCCACGCGGTTGGCGTAGTTGTCGCCGAACTCGAAGGGCTCGCCGCGGCCGATGTAGTCGGCGCGTGCCAGTTCGCAGCCGGTCAGCCCGTCTATTACCGACAGATATTCGGGGCCGGTGGTCACCATGCCGTAGGTGGGGCTGTCGGGGCGGCGGTCCACGTAGTCGGCGGCGGTGTCGCCTATGGCGGTGCCGTCGGCAAAGGTGGTGCCGTCGGAGGTGCGCACGGCCAGTTCGGCGCGTCCGTCACCGTCGAAGTCGAAGACGATGAAGGGCGTGTAGTGCGCTCCGGCGCGTATGTTGCGGCCCAGACTGACGCGCCACATCAGGCGGCCGTCGAGCTTGTAGGCCTCGATGAGCACGGGGTCGGTGACGCCTTGGTGCGAGTTGTCGTGCGCGCGGCCCGTGCGGGTCACTATCAGTTCGTATTCGCCGTCGCCGTCAAGGTCGGCCGCCGAGGCGTCGTTGGGCTGATAGCGCCATTCGGGGTCGTCGGCAATGGGTGCCATGTCGATTTCGATGTAGGGCTTGGGGCAGAGGCGGGCCGAGGCCATGTCGGTGCGGCTGCCGGCGCGGCGGATGGTGTAGACGTTGTCGGCCTGCGGGTTGCAGAGCGAGTCGGCCCAGAAGGTGGTGCCGGTCAGCGGCGTGGAGTTGAGTTTCTGCGGAGCCTTGCGGCCTGTGCGGCGGTAGACGTCGAAGGCGGCGTCGGTACCGTCGGCGGGCAGATAGCGCCAGCTGACGGCCGCGTAGCCGTCGGCCTGCACGGCCACGAGGCCGCGCCCGAGGCTGTCGGCGCTCTGCGGCAGCGCAGCGAGCGGGAGTGCGGCCATGGCGGCGAGCATCAGTATGTGTTTCATGTCGATGAGTTTTGGGTTGAATGTGTGTCGATTAGGGTGTCAGAGCGCATCGTGGCGCACCACTTCGGGCCGGGCGTCGGGTGTGGCGAAGCGGAAACGGACGTCGCGCATCTCGACCCCGCGCACGTGGCGCAGATAGAGGCCCGAGGCCGGTATGCGTCCGAACATCCACGGCTCGGGATAGACGGCCTCGTTTTCGGGCGGGACAATCCGGGCATCGTCGGCCGTGCCGCCGCCGCGATAGAGAATGGTGATGTCGGAGAGCGAGACCTCCTCGATGCAGTGTCCGGGGATGCCGCTGATGATGCTGGCATATTCCGACTCGGCGTCGGACACCACGACGTGCGATATGCTGATGCGGCGCATGGCGCCCACGGGCGTCCCCTCGGGGCTGCGCTGGCGCGAGCCGAGGCGCAGGAACAGCGGCGCGTTGACCACGTGGCGCATGGTGATGCCCGTCACCACCACGTCTTCGAGCGTCCCGCCGTCGACGGCTTCGAGCGCGAGGCCGCGGCAGTGTTCGAATATGCAGTTGGCTATCACGATGTTCCTGAATCCGCCGCTCGACTCGGTGCCTATCTTGATGCGGCCGCAGTTGCGCCCGTGGTCGGGGGCCTGAGGCTCGTCGGTCTGCCAGGTGGCCGCGTGCGCCGAGCCCATGTCGAAGCCCGACACGTAGCACGAGGTGATGGTGACGTTCTCGGTGTCGCGGAATCGGCCCAGAGCGTAGCTGGCCTTGAGCACTATGGCGTCGTCCCATGGCGAGTTGACGCTGCAGTTGCTGATGCGCACGTTGCGGCAGCAGTCTATGTCGAAGCCGTCGCGGTTGGTGTCGACGCGCACGTTGTCGATGGTCATGTTGTCGACACCGGTGGCCAGCAGGGCGAAGTGTCCGCAGCGCAGCATGCTGAAGTCGCGCAGACTGACGCCGGTGCATTCGCGCAGGGCTATGGCCTTGTTGCCCACCCCGGGCAGGCGGCTCTCCTCGCGCGTCAGGCCGGCGCCCCATATCAGTCCGCCGCCGCAGATGCCGATGTTGCGGGCGTTCTCGGCCCAGATGAGCGAGTTGTGCCAGTGGCTGTGGCCGAAGTCCTGATACGGATTGTTGTCGTTGGGTTCGGGCGCGTCGTAGCCCTCGTGCTCGGTGGGGAATGCGGCCACGATGGTGGCGCCGCTCTCGATGTGGAGCGTGACGTTGCTGCGCAGGCGGATGGAATAGCACAGATAGGTGCCGGCCGGCACATAGACCGTGCCGCCGCCCTCGGCCGCCGCCGCGTCGATGGCCGCGTTGAAGGCCGGCGAGTCGATGGCTGAGCTGTCGGCTGCGGCGCCGTAGTGGCGCACGTTGTGGATGGCTGCGTGGCCGGCCGCGGCGCACAGCATCGGCACGATGGCGAACAATATTCGTAGTGTCATTTTTCTGCTCTTTTTTCTGATGGGTTTATACTTCGGGTGGATGCGCGCGAGGCCGGCGGGCTAATCGGGAGTCGACTTCATCCAGCCGCCCTGGCTGTGGACCACGAACGAGCCCGTGCGGTGCAGCTCGGGCAGCATCCACACGGCATAGTCGGCGCGCGCTGTCTGCCTGTAGACCACGAAATAGACGGGCTGCCCGGCTACGAGCGGCAGGCGGGCGCACAGTGCCGGAGCGTCGGTGCGCTTGCCCGAGGCGAACATGGCGGCGGGCGTCTGCCGGCAGCGGGCGTCGCTCAGGCGTATGTCGGAGCCTTGCGGCGCTATGGCCGACACTATGCGCAGCCGGCGGCTGGTGCCGTAGTAGAGCGTGAAGGCCGAGCCCTCGACGCTGAAGACGTTGTCGGCGCAGCATTCGGGCGTCAGCGGGTCGTGCCCGGAGTCGATGTCGGTCTGGGCCGAAGCGCCGCCATAGGCCCAGTAGAGCGCGGTACCCTCGGGCATCCGCTCGGCCGTGACCTTGAATACCGAGCCGTCGGTGTCGGCCAGCCGCCTCTCGCTGATGATGATGGAGCCGCCGCCGGCCAGCGGACTGGCTATGCGGCAGACGGTCGAGTCGGCGGTCCGGGCCTCGATAGTCACGCGGCCGTCGGCCAGCCATGCCGAGGCGTCGCCCAGGCCCACGCCCCAGCGGAGTCCTCCGGCCAGGTCGGGCATCATGAAGACGCGGTCGGGCTCTCGCTGCGCCGCAGCCGGCAGGGCCAGCAGCGCGGCAAGGCACATTGCGGTTATCTGTTTCAATGGCATTTCAATGGGTGTTTAATGGGCTGTCAATATGTGCGTTCAGTTGCCATCGGGCTTCTCCATCTCCACGTTGGGCGCGTCGAACCACTCGAAGGCGTCGGCCGGGTCGGGGTGCGCGGGGTCGTAGGGGCGATAGTCGGGAGCCAGATGCTGCGCCAGAGGCAGGCCGGCTGCGCGGATGCCCTCGACGATGCACTTGGCTATCTGCATGGCGCCGTAGGGGTTGAAGTGGGTGTTGTCGGCCAGGGGCGCTCTCTGACCCGGATAGGTGCCGGCCGGATAGTGCACGAAGGCGCGCTTCGAGCCCTCGTCGCCCAGGGCTTCGTAGAGGCGCGTGGTCATCTCGGTCAGGTCAATCAGGGCCACGCCTTCGGCACGGGCAAGGGCTCGGACGGCTTCGGGGAACTCGCCGTGGGTGTCGGCCAGGCGGCCGTCGTCGGCGAACTTACGGCGCTGCGTGGGCGTCACCAGCACGGGCGTGGCTCCCACCGAGCGCGCGAGCTCGATGTATTTGCGCAGCGACTGGGTGAAGTGCTTGTAGGGGCCCTTGTCGTCGCCGCGCTGCTTCTCGTCGTTGTGGCCGAATTCGACAAACAGGTAGTCGCCGGCCTTGATCTGCGTGCTTATCTTTTCGAGCCGTCGGGCGGCTATGAACGTGTTCGACGATTCGCCCGACTCGCCATAGTTGGCCACGCACACCGTGCTGTCGAGCAGTCGGGGCAGCATCTGCCCCCAGCTGGCCCAGGGCTCGTTGTCCTGGTCGACCACTGTGGAGTTGCCGCACAGGAAGATGGTGGGCACGCCCTCGACGCGCTCGGCTTCGACGCTGACCACTGCGGGTGCCTTGCCGGCGAACTCGATGGTCAGGCGCGAGTCCCAGTTGAGCTTGGAGCGTTCGCGCGGCTTGATGCAGACGCAGCGTCCGGGGGCTATCAGGGTGTCGCGCTTGTTGACCATGAAGGTGAGCGCCTGCGTGCGGCCGGCCTCAAGGTCGTGGCTGTCGGCCAGCAGTCGGCGCGACTCGGCCCTGACCACTGTCGACGAGGCCTCGCTGCCGCCCAGCACCACCCGGACGCGATAGTTGCCGTCGGGCACCGAGTCGAATGCGACCACGCCGCCCTTGGGGCCCAGCTGCGGGGCTGTGGCCGTGTATTTCTGCGCGTCGGCCGCCGTGGCCGACGCCGTTGCCATGGCCGCTGCGACCATGGCTGCCTGCAAGGTGTTCATTGTTGCGATGTTGTTTTTGGGAATGACAAGACTCGATTATTCCACAATCCGGTAGACCTCGGTGGCGGCCAGCAGGAAGCAGCCCACGCCGAAGTCCTCAAAGTCGGGCACGGTGTCGTAGCCCACGGGCTGGCTGTCTTTGGGTTCCTTGCCGGTGCCCTGCACGTAGCCCAGGAATCCGTCGGGATGGACGGCGGTGGCTGCCATGGCGTTCCATGCGCGTGCCACTATGGGCAGATAGGTCTCGCGGCTGAGCACGCCGTGGTTGATGCCCCAGGCCATGCCGTAGACGAAGAGTGCGGTGCCCGACGTTTCGGGGCCGCCGAAGTTCTCGGGGCAGTGCAGGCTGACATTCCAGAATCCGTCGGTGCGCTGGCAGCGGCGAAGGGCGTCGCTCATGGCCTTGAAGTCGGCCAGATAGTCGGCATAGTGCGTTTCAGTGGCCGGGATTTCGTTCATCACCCTCACCAGTGCGGCGTAGACCCATCCGTTGCCGCGCGACCAGTAGCAGTCTTCGCCGTTGGGCTCCACATAGGGCGGCACGAAGTCGGCGTCGCGCCACCAGAGGTTGTCGGCGGTGTTGAAGAGGCCGCCGCCGATAGTGTTGCGCGTGCAGGCATACATGCTCCACATCTTGTCGTAGTATCGGGTGTCGCCCGTGTCGTGACCCAGCTTGGCCAGCACGGGCATGCCCATCTGTATGGCGTCAATCCAGGTCCAGTCGTCGTTCTGCGGCGTGGAGAGCAGCATGGCCATGTTGGCCCTGACGTGGCGCAGGCAGGTGGGGTCGGCCGTCAGGCGGCTCAGGTCGATGTAGGTCTGGCCGGCGCAGTAGTCGTCGGCGTTGCGGGTGGAGGCGCCGTTGCGGTAGTTCCACTTGTGGTACTGCGCCCAGTCGAAGGCGTAGTTCCAGCAGGCCTCGTCGGGGCATATCTCGTAGAGCGACATCAGGCCCTCGTAGTAGACGCCGCGTGTCCAGATGTTGCTGGGACGCAGCCGGCCCACGTTCGACGGTGCCGTGTAGTCGGCATATTTCTTCATGAAGTAGTTGTTGACCAGAGTGGCCGTCTTGAGAATCTGGGCGCGCTCGGGCAGCTGCTGTGCCGATGCGCACGACACTCCCACCATGGCTGCGAGCGTCAGAATAGCGGTCCGGGTTGTCATTGTGCGATAGTGTTTTTGGTGATTGATGCAAATATATCTTTCGGCGCCGCTCGGGGCAATGGACTATTTTCCACACCGCCGCACGACGGTGCAATCGGGACTCTCAGACATCTTTTTGCACATTTTTTACATTTCGTCACACTGTGCGGCGGCCGCCCGGCGTCAGCGTGTCTGGCTCTTGGCGAACATCGAGGGCGAGCATCCGAAGTGCTTCTTGAAGCATTTGCTGAAGTAGAACTGGTCTTCGATGCCCACCTTCCACGACACCTCGGCCACCGTCAGGTCGCCCTGCCTGAGCAGGCGCGCGGCCATGTTCATGCGCATCATCTTGACGTATTCGCCCGGAGCGCATCCGGTGACGGCGCGTATCTTCTTGTAGATCGACGAGCGGCTCATGTGCAGCTCGTCGGCCAGGTCCTCGAGCTTGAAGTCGGAGCGCGGCGCGTTCTGGCTGATGATGCTGTTGAGCGTCTCGATGAACTCGGTGTTCGGGTTGCCGGCCTCGGCCTCGTCGCCGGCGGGGTGGTCGGCGAAGCGGCGGCGCAGCATGGCGCGCTGCTCGATGAGCTTGCCGATGCGCGAGAGCAGATATTTGAAGTCGAACGGCTTCATGATGTACTCGTCGGCGCCCGACTCCGAGCTTTCGAGGCGGAGCGAGTCGGACGGGTGGGCGGTGAGCAGGATGATGGGGATGTGGGCCGTCACGAAGTTGGCGCGGATGTGCTGCGTCAGCTCTATGCCGTCCATCTGCGGCATCTTGACGTCGCTCACTATCAGGTCGGGCGCCTGGTGCGATGCCGTCTCGAAGCCCTCCTTGCCGTCGGAGGCCAGCAGCACGCGGTATTGCGACGAGAGCTTGTCGCGCAGGAAGTTGCGGATGTCCTCGTTGTCGTCGATGACCAGCACGGTGTCGAGGTCCGAGTCGGCGTCGGCGGCGGCCTCGGGGGCGGCAAAGAGCGACTGCTGCTCCACTATGTTGACGTCGGCGCAGTTGCTGTAGTCGGTCGGCAGCTCCACCGAGAACGTCGAGCCGCCGCCCGGAGCCTCGGCATAGAGCGCCCGGCCGTGGTGCGCCTCGGCAAACTCCTTGACGAGCGAGAGCCCCACCCCGCTGCCGGCGGCCGAGAAGTTGACCTGCATGAAGCGCGCGAACAGGTTGGCCTGCTTCGACTTGGGGATACCGCAGCCGTTGTCGGTGACCGAAATCAGGCAATGGTCGTCGGGCGTGCGGCTGACGCTGACGACTATGCGGCCGCCCTCGGGCGTGAATTTGAAGGCGTTCGAGATGTAGTTGTAGACAATCTTTTCGACCTTGCTGCGGTCGATGAGAATCTCCCAGCGCGTGTCGGGCGTCTCGACGGCGAAGTCGATGCGCTTCTGCCGCGCAAGGTCGCTGAAGGTGTCGCAGATGTCCGACACGTAGCCGGATATGTTGGTGCGCTCAAGGTTGAGCGTCAGCACTTTGTTCTGAATCTTGCGGAACTCGAGCAGCTGGTCAATCAGGCGCGAGAGGTGCTGCGTGTTGCGCACGAGGATGTCGATGTGGGCCTTGGCCTCGTCCGAGAGGCCGCGCGTCTCGTCGGTGAGCGACTGCACGGTGCCGCGGATGAGCGTGAGCGGCGTGCGGAACTCGTGCGATATGTTGGTGAAGAAGCGCAGCTTGTAGTCGGTCAGGGCGTGCTCCATGCGTATGTTGGTGCGCAGCGAGTTGACCTTGGTCACAATCATCAGCGACGCTCCCAGCAGCAGCAGGAAGACCAGCGCGTAGATCACCATGGCCAGCGTCGTCCGCCACCACGGCGGCCTGATGGTGACGCTGACCGACGTGGAGCGTTCGGGGCCGTCGACGGCGTTGCGGACGCGGAAGGTGTAGGTGCCCGAGGGCAGCTTCTTGTAGGTGGCCACGTTGTCGGTCGAGGGGGTGCTCCAGTGCGTGTCGAAGCCCTCGAGGATGTAGCAGTATTTGTGCCGTGGCGAGTTGGTCAGGTTGAGCGATGCGAACGAGATGCTGAACGTGTTTTCGGCATAGCTCAGGCCGATGCTCGCGGCGCACGTCATCGACAGGCCGGCCGTGGGCGAGTCGGGCGCGTGGCAGTCCACCGCCGAGCCGTCCACCGTCAGCCGGGTCAGCACGGGCGCGGGCATCCGTTCGGGCTCATACATGTCTTCGGGGTCGAACTCCACTATGCCGTCGAGCGTGCCGAAGACGAGGTGGCCGTTGCTGCGGCGGATGCAGGCGTTCTCGCTGAAATAGTTGCCGTTGAAGCCCTCGTCGATGTCCACCTGGTCGATGACGAGCGTGCGCAGATTGAGCCGTGCGAGGCCGTTCTCGGTGCCGATCCAGATGGTCGAGTCGTCGGAGCAGAGCAGCGACGTGACGAGGTTGGAGTTGAGGCCCGAATGTGTGGTGAACTTGCTGATGGAGCCGCTGCCCGAGGCCGGCAGCATGTTGAGGCCGCCGCCGGCCGTGGCCAGCCAGATGCGGTGCGAGGCGTCCTCGCAGACGCTCTTGATGTCCTTGCAGCTCAGGCCGTCGACGTCGTCGGGGTCGTAGCTGTAGGCCACATAGTCGTCTGGGTCGGCAATCAGCCTGTCGGGGTCGAAGCGCAGCAGGCCGTCGTAGCTTGCTATCCAGATGTTGCCCTTGCTGTCCTGACTGATGTTGCGCAGATACGAAAAGCTGCGGCTGTCGGCAAAGAAGTGTCTGAAGATGAAGCCGTCGGCCGAAGGCACCGCCAGGTCGAGCCCGCCGCCGAAGGTGGCTATCCAGATGCGGCCGCGGGTGTCGCACCGGATGGAGAAGACGTCGTTGTGGCAGAGCGAGTGGCGGTTGTCGGTCGAGCTCACGAAATGGGCGAGTTCCACAAAGCGTTCGGGGTCGTAGAGGTAGATGCCGCCGCCCTTGGTGCCTATCCAGAGGCGTCCTTCGGTGTCGGCGGCTATGGTGTAGGCGCTGAACGACTTGCGGCTGTAGAGCAGGTGCTGCAGGGTGACGTCGTAGACGTAGAGGCTGCCGTTCTTGGTGCTGAGCCAGATGTTGCCGCGGGCGTCCTCGTAGACCATCCTGACGTTGTTGACCACGCCGGCGCGCTCGGCCTGCTCGGGACGCAGGCGCGTGGCGCGGCTCTTCTGCGGCGAGATGCGCACTGCGCCGGCATAGTCGGAGCCGACCCAGATGTTGCCGTAGTCGTCTTCGGCCACCGACAGCAGATAGTCGCTCGAAAGGCCGTCGGGCGTGCCGTCGAAGCGGAAGGTCTCGCGCACGGTGCCGTCGGCGTCGCAGTGCACCAGGCCGCTGCCGTAGGTTGTCAGCCAGTAGCTTCCGCGCGAGTCGACGAACACGGTGTAGCGCTCGTTGTCGACCACGCTGGCGAAGTCCGAGGGCATCAGGCGCATGGCGTCGGGGCGGTCGGTGTCGGGGTTGTAGTGGTAGATCAGGCCCGAGTGGTCGTAGATCCACACTCCGCCGCGATTGTCGGTTATGAAGTTGGCCTCGTTCTTTATCTGCCCGCCCCAGATGTCGTATTCGAAGCGGTCGGCAGCCACGTCGTAGGCCATCATGCCGTGGGCGCGCGTGCCCACCAGCAGGTGCCGGCCGGCCGCGCAGCAGTCTATCAGACGCACGTCGGGCATGGCCTGCGCGGGTTCGAGCGGCACGTCGTTCCTGAGGTCGAAGCGGAAGAGGCGGTTGGTGTCGATGACGGTCATCAGCAGATAGCCGCCCTGCACGGCTATGCTGCGCAGGTTGGCCGGGCCGTTGTTCATGTCATATTTCTTGGCCTTGCCGTTGGCGCGCACGCGGGTCAGGGTGGTGCCGCACAGCCATAGGTTGCCGTTGCGGTCTTCGGCCAGGTCCAGATATTTTTCCTTGCGGTCGTAGAAGACGGCCGTCGGGGCGCTGCGGCGGACGGTCTCGATGCAGGCGGCGCCGTTCTGCCCGTAGAGCATCAAGCTGCTGTCGGAGGCCATGTGGATTTCGGTGAAGGGCAGCTCGAGCACGTTGCCCTGCTGGTCGACCACGTCCACAAAGCTGTCGGTGAGCGGATTGTAGCAGCTGAACGAGTTGTCGTATTTCTTTATCCAGAGGTATCCGGCCGGATCCTCGTCGATGCTCTTGATGCGGATGTCGCTGAGCGAATGGCGGTTGCCAAGCTGCGGGTGATAGACGGCGAAGTCGGTGCCGTCGTAGCGGTTGAGGCCGCCGAGGGTGGCGAACCACACGAAGCCGCGCCGGTCGATGCAGATGTCGCGCACGGTGTTCTGCGACAGGCCGTCGGCTGTGCTGATTTGGGTCATTTTGTATTCGGAACGGGCAGGCCGGGCACCGGCGGCTGGCAACAGACTGAGTGTCAGAAGTAGAAGAAAGACAGCTTTTTGCATCGTTAAATTAATGTATCAAATTGCAAAAATAAATATATCGGCCGTATTTGGGCACCGCCCGGCCATAAAAAAGCCCCGCACCGGGCTATGGTGCGGGGCATGGAATCTAACAAATCCAAATAATCATTAACTCTTAATCAAAACAAACCTAAATTTCTATGCGCTATTTATGAAAAGTATTCGTTGCCGTCGTGTCTGTCGTCATCTTTCTGATAACGATGCAAATGTATGCGCTGCCACGAACCGGCGGAAAACTTTTAAACGAAACGACAGAAAATTGCGTCGAACGGCATCTTTGCCCTGTGCGACGCCGGCGAGGCCGTTCGTCAGGAGCAGCCTTGCGTTGGTTGAAGGCTCCGGGACGTTTGACTAGATGATCGACTGCAGCTTGGACGCGATAATCGTCTTGGGCACGGCCCCCACTATGCGGTCCACCATCTTGCCGTCCTTGAAGAAGAGAATCGTCGGGATGCTGCGGATGCCGTATTCGGTCGGGACGTCGCTGTTCGAGTCGATGTCCATCTTGCACACCAGCACGCGCCCGTCATATTCGTCCGACAGCTCGTGAACCAGCGGGGCTATCGACCTGCACGGACCGCACCATTCGGCCCAGAAATCCACAATCACCGGCTTGCTTTCGCCCAGCACAACTTCTTTGAAGTTTGCGTCATTTATTTCTACTACCATAGCTATTTTATTTGAGATTAGAACTTTATATAGGTCTTATACTTGGCTGCTTTTGCGATTACGATTATAGCAAATTCTATTTAAAAAAACTTAAAAAGACGCGAATCTTATCGTTTTTTTTGTTCCAACTCGCTTTTTCCGCTCCCGACCGCTCTTTTCAGCGCTCTGACAAAGCCTATTTCGTCGTAGCGGCAGGCGTTGCCGAGCTGCTGGCGGACCTCGGCCATCGTGGCTTCGGGCGGCAGACGGTCTATGGCGGCGCCGATGGCGGCTATGCGCTCGGCCGGCAGCACGTCGGCGGGCTGCACGCGCCCTGCGGCCGCCAGGCGGCCCAGATGGCCCATTATGGTGCCTGGCGCCAGGCCTCGCTCGGCGGCCACGGCCTCGGCCGACTTCAGCCTGACGAACGCTTCGAGCGTGACGTCGAGGGTCGACGGCTTGGGCGCGGCAGGCCTTTCGGGCTCGGCCGGCGCGGGCTCTGCGGACGGAGTGGCGCCGCTGTGGGCCCGATATTCGTTGACAATGCCCAGAATGTCGTTGGCATGGAGCTCCATAGTCCGCCGGCCTACCGACGGCATCTGCTGCAGCTCGCGGGGCGTGGCTGGCATGTGGTTGGCTATGGCTATCAGGGCTTTCTGGCTCAGCACGGCATAGGCCGGCACGCCGCGCGAGGCCGCCTTCTGCGCGCGCCACTGCCGCAGGAGCTCGAAGAGCTGCGGCTGCTGTATGTCGGCGGGCATGGCCGCCTTGCCACCGCTGCGGCTGCCCGGCCGACTGTCGGGCGCCTGCGAGGCGAGGATGGCGTTGGCGCGCGCCTTGAGGTAGGTGGTCACCGCAAAGCCGTTGCGCTCCACATCGTCCATCACCATCCGCTTCACGTTCAGCTCGTCGGCAATGCCCTTGCGCAGGTCGCGCAACTGCCGGCCGAGGTCGCGGTTGTCGAGCTCGACGTCCATGAGCGGCTCCACGGGGCGGAGGCAGGCGTCGAGATGCTCGGCGAAATAGGCGGCGCCCTTGCGGATGCGCACAGCCAGCGCGACGTCGGCACTGATTGCGCTGCCCAGGCCGGCCTGCAGCTCCACGCGCGACACGAACTTGCGGGCCACGTCGGCCACCTCGGCGTCGAACAGACTAAGGCGCTCGGCCAGCGCGGCCACCGACTGCGGATAGGTGCGGTAGAGATGCTCCTCGAAGAACCTCATCAGCGTGTGCAGATGGCGGCCGAGCGTGCCGAAGTCGAAGAGCGAGCGCAGCTGCTCGAGGTAGAAGCCGGCCTTGAGGCGAGAGAGGCGCTCCTCGTCCACCGCGTTGGCCTCGGCCTGCCGCATGAACGCCGCTATCGACGTATCGGTGACGATGGACTGCGGGGTCAGGCGCGAACTGAGCACCATGCCTTCGAGCGACTTGCAGCGGCTCAGCGCCACGTAGACCTGCCCGTGCGCGAACGAGGCTTCGGCGTCGACAATGGCGCGCTCGAACGTCAGGCCCTGGCTCTTGTGGATGGTGATGGCCCACGCCGGCCGCAGCGGTATCTGCCCGAAGGTGCCCTCGACCTGCTCGGCTATGGCGTTGGTGGCGGGGTCGAGGACGTATTTGCTATTGGTCCACTCCTCATATTCGAGCTCCACCGTCAGGCCGTCGGCACAGCGCACCTCGACCGACTCGTCGTGCATCGCGCTCACGAAGCCGAGCTTGCCGTTGTAGTATCCCTGCCCGTTTTTGAGGAACATGACCTGCGCGCCCTCCTTGAGCAGCAGGCTGCTGTCGGCCGGATAGGACGTCTCGGGGAAATGCCCGCTGACCTTGCACCGATAGGTGCGCGCCGGGCCCGGGAGCAGGTCCATCTTGCGGCTGTTGAGCGCGTCGACGTTGCGGTTGTGGGTGGTCAGGCGGATGTAGCCCTCGCTGTCGGGCGGGTCGAAGTTGGGGACGTAGCGGCTGTTGAGCGCGTCGAGCACGGCGGCGTCGGCCGTGTGCTCGCGGATGCGGTTGAGCAGGTCGATGAAGGCCGAGTCGCTCTGGCGGTAGACGCGCCGCAGCTCGATGGTCACATAGTCGCTCTGGCGCAGGGCCTTGCTGCCGTAGAAGAAGAGCGTGTCGTAGTGCTGCGCCAGCAGTGCCGACTCGCTGTCGACGGTCACGGGCGCCAGCTGCTGCAGGTCGCCTATCATCAGCATCTGCACTCCGCCAAACGGCCTGGAACTGTGCCTGATGCGCCTCAGCACGTAGTCGACGCAGTCGAGCAGGTCGGCGCGCACCATGCTTATCTCGTCGATCACGAGCAGGTCGAGCGTCTCGATGATGCGGCGCTTCTGGGCCGAGAAGCGGAAGAACTCGAGATTGCTGCCGGGCACGTAGGGCAGCAGCGGCAGCTGGAAGAACGAGTGGATGGTGCAGCCGCCGACGTTGATGGCCGCCACTCCCGTGGGAGCCAGCACCACCATGCGCTTGGGCGAGTGCTGCCTGAGCCGGTGCAGAAAGGTGGTCTTGCCCGTGCCGGCCTTGCCGGTCAGGAATATGTTGATGCCGGTCTGCTCCACACACTGCCAGGCCATTGCGGCCTCGGCGTTGTCGGCAGGGTCGTAGATGTTCGGATTGTCGCTCATTGATTCTTGGTTTTTGGGCCGATGAAGGGACGGCAATGTACCAAAAAAAGCCTTGCAGACAAGCGTCCGCAAGGCTTTGAAGTCAGAATATCTCTAATTGCCGTTTTTATTTCCGGGCCTGCTTTTTCTCTTTGCGGGCAATCCACTCGTAGGCCAGCGGAGTGGCCAGCAGCAGCGACGAGAACGTGCCCACGAAGATACCTATCGTCATTGCGAACACGAAGCCGCGGATGGCCTCGCCGCCGAACACGAAGATGACGATGAGCGTCACGAGGGTGGTGAGCGACGTGTTGAGCGTACGGCCCATGGTCGAGTTGAGCGCAGTGTTGATGGCCGTCCTGGCATCGACCTTGACGGGCGCGTTGAACGACTCGCGGATGCGGTCGAAAATCACCACGGTGTTGTTGATCGAATATCCCACAATGGTCAGGATGGCCGCCACGAACGACTGGTCAATCTCCATCGAGAACGGCATGATGCTGTAGGTGAGCGAGAAGATGCCGAGCGTGAAGACCACGTCGTGGGTCAGTGCCACCACGGCGCCCATGCCATAGGCCCAGTTGCGGAAGCGGAAGAAGATGTAGACGAACATGACGATGAGCGAGAAGATGATCGAGTAGATGGCGTTCTCCTTCATGTCCGAAGCCATGGTCGGGCCCACCTTCTGCGAGCTCATGCGATAGTCGGCGAGGAACTGCTCCTTGCCGACCGACTCGGGCAGGAAGCTCCTGAGGCCTTCGTAAAGTTTGGTCTCTATTTCTTCCTGAGCGCTTTCGGCATGATTGTCGAAACCGTAGTTGGTGGCGATGCGCACCTGATTGTCGCCGCCGTAGGTCTTGACCTCGACGTTGGAGTTCTCAAACACATCGTGCAGCGACGACTGGACGTCGACCGACGAAACCGGCTGCTCGAAGCGGACCACGAACACCTGTCCGCCCGTGAAGTCGATGCCGCTCTTGAGGCCGCGGAACGTGAGCGAGCCCACGCACACGAGCATCACAGCACCGATGACGGCATAGAACGCCTTGCGGTTCTTGAGGAAGTCGATGTTGAGACCCTGCATGAAGTTCTTGGTCAGCGGGGTGTAGAATTTCATGTCGTCGTGCTTGGCGGCAAGGCGCTCGATGAACAGGCGGCTCATGAACACTGCCGTGAAGAACGAAGTGATGATACCAATCATCAGCGTGGTGGCAAAGCCCTTGATGGGGCCCGTGCCGAACGAGAAGAGGATGATGGCGGTGAGCAGCGTGGTGATGTTGGAGTCGACGATGGCCGACATGGCGTTGCGATAGCCCTCGGCCACAGCGTTCTGCACGCCCTTGCCAAGGCGCATTTCCTCTCTGATGCGCTCAAATGTAATCACGTTGGCATCCACGGCCATACCGATGGTCAGCACAATGCCGGCCAGGCCAGGCAGCGTCAGCACGGCGCCGAACGAGGCGAGCACGCCGAAGATGAAGAAGAGGTTGGAGAGCAGAGCGAAGTCGGCCACCAGACCTGCACGATAGCCGTAGAAGGCCACCATGTAGATGAGCACAACGATGAATGCGAAGATGAACGAGAGCAGACCGCTGTCGATGGCCTCCTGGCCCAGCGACGGACCCACCACCGTGTCCTCCACGATGCGTGCCGGAGCCGGCAACTTGCCCGACTTGAGCACGTTGGCCAGGTCCTGAGCCTCTTCGGGAGTGAAGTCGCCGGTAATCTGGCTATTGCCGCCGGTTATTTCGTTCTGCACGGTCGGGAAGCTATAGACGAATCCGTCGAGCACCACCGCAATGCTGCGGCCCTTGTTGGCCTTGGTCAGTCGGGCCCAGGTCTTGGCGCCCTCGCTGTTCATGGTCATGCTGACCTCGTAGGCGCTGCCACGGTCGCCCACCTGGCTGCGGGCGTTGGTGATGGCCTCGCCGTCGAGCGGTGCACGGCCGTCGAGCGAAGTGGACTTGATGGCTATAAGCTGGAAGACAGGGTCTTTCGGGTTGATGGGCTTGCGGATGAGCTGCTGTGCGCGTTCGCCCTCGATGGGCTTGACGGTCCACATCAGACGCAGGTCGTTGGGGAAGATTTTCTTGGCGGCCACCTCGGCCAGATAGGCGTTGACCTCGGCGGTGTCCTTGGCCAGAGCCACGCCCACTACCGGACCGAAGCCGGCGGGCATCGGCGTCAGCACCGAGAAGAGCGACTTGACGGTGGGCTGGGCGGCGGGCAGCGAGTCGGCCACCTGGCTCAGCAGGGCCAGGCTGCTGTCGGTCGAGTCGGCCGGTGCGGCGGCCTTGGTGGTGTCGGCAGCCACGGTGGTGGTGGTCACTTGGTTGGCCTCGATGAGGTTGTTGATGATTTCATCGTTGTTGTAGGTCTCCCAGAACTCGAGGCTTGCGGTGCCCTGGAGCAGGTCGCGCACACGCTGCGGGTCGGTCACGCCCGGCAGTTCGACAAGCACGCGGCCGGCCTTTTCGAGGCGCTGGATGTTGGGCTGCGTGACGCCGAAGCGGTCGATACGGGTGCGCAGGATGTTGAAGGCATTGCTGATGGCGCCTTCGGTCTCGCTGCGCAGCACCTTGACGACGTCGGCATTGCTGTCGTCGTATTTGACAAGGCCCTTGAGCTCGACGGTGCTGAAGATGGTGGCCAGCTGGGCGTTGGGGTCCAGTGCCTCGAACTCTTCGGCAAAGAGCGTGATGAAGTCTTTGGTCGATGTCTCTTCCTTCTTCTCGGCGTTCTTGACGGCCGTCAGGAATATTTCGTTCTGGTTGTAGTTGCTGAGTGCTTTGACGATGTCGGCCACCTTGACTTCGAGCACAAGGTTCATGCCGCCCTTGAGGTCGAGGCCGAAGTTGATTTCGTTGCCTTTGCACTCGCGGTAGGTATATTCCTTGAGAAACAGAAAGTTGTAGATAGGTTCGTTGGCCAGCGAGTCGAGATAGGCATACTCTTTTGCCGGATCGCCTGCGGCGTAGGCCTTGGCATCACTTTCGGCCTTTTTCGTAAAGTACGTAAACGATAATTGGTACAAACAAACCAATGCCAGCAGTATGGCAAAGGTTCGCACAGCTCCTTTATTCTGCATTTCGTTAAAAGTGTTATTAAGAATTATATTCCGGATTTTATTTATTTTTAATCTAATAATCGCGCAAAGATATTGTTTTTTTCTTTTCATAGCCATCGCACCGCAAATTTAGCCCAAGCAAACTTAGCCTGCCCGGCGGCGCCCGGACTGCGGCGGACGGCGACCTTATTATATATTGCATGCCACGGTGCGGCGTCAGACTATGGTGCGGCCGCCCAGCATCGACGACAGTTTCTTTTTGACGGACTCCCAGTACATTATATCCTTCATCAGCGCGGCAATCTCCTCGTCGGCGGCCGACTGCCTTTCCTTTTCGAGCAGCGTGCGGCGCCGCTCTTCGAGTATGTTCCTGACCTTGCGCAGCTGCAGCTCGCCCACGGCGTGCGGCACCACCTCGTCGAGCATCGTCTCCTCGTCCACTATCTGGGCGAACTTGCTGTGGATGCGGCTCAGCTCGTAGCGCTCGGCCACAAGCTGGCAGGCCAGCTCGCTCAGCTGCGGGTCGGCATTGCCGGTGAAGAGCCGCGTGGCCGGCAGCTGGTCCGACTGGCTGCGGGCCTCGCGGAAGGCGTCGAACATCCTGACGTAGACGGGGTTGACGCTTGGCTCGCTACCCAGGGCCGCGCAGATGTAGTCGCCCACGGCCACGTCGGTGCCCTCGCCGTGGTCGAAGAACGTGCGGTCGCAGTAGCGCACCAGCAGGCGGAGGACCTCGCGCTCCTCATATTCGTAGGGATTGTCGAGGCGGGCGGGCGACAGCACTTCGGGACGGACTGCGGGCTCGTCGGGCGAGGCGGGCGGCTGAGGCTCCTGCGGCGTCGGGCCGGCGGGGGCGGCGTCGGCGGGAGCGGGAGCGGGACGGCCCGGGCTCTCGCTCTGACCGTCGGGCTGATGGTGGCGGCGGCGCTGGGCCTCGTCGGCGGCGTGGCGGATGCTCTTGCCCAGAGCCGAGTAGAGCACCGCCTCGTCGACGTCCATCATGCGGCTGCACTCGCGGACGTAGACGGTACGCATTATCTCGTTGGGAATGACGGCTATGGTGTCGACCACGTCCTGGATGAACCGTGCGCGGCCTATGGGGTCGTCGGCGGCGTCCTTCATCAGCAGCTCGGCCTTGAACTTGATGAAGTCGGTCTCGTGGTCGGTGATGAACTGCAGGAAGTCTTCGGACGTGTGCGACTGGGCGAACGAGTCGGGGTCTTCGCCGTCGGGCAGCAGGACGACCTTGACGTTCATGCCTTCGGCCAGAATCATGTTGATGCCGCGCAGCGACGCCTTGATGCCGGCCGAGTCGCCGTCGTAGAGCACCGTCATGTTCTGGGTGAAGCGGCGGATGAGCTGTATCTGGCCCTGCGTCAGCGACGTGCCGCTGGAGGCCACCACGTTGGCTATGCCGGCCTGGTGCATGCTGATGACGTCGGTGTAGCCCTCGACGAGGAAGCAGCGGTCGCGCCGGACTATCTCGGCCTTGGCGTGGTAGATGCCGTAGACGATGCCGCTCTTGTGGTAGAGCTCCGACTCGGGCGAGTTGAGATATTTGGCCGTCTTGGCCGACTTCTGCATCACGCGCCCGCCAAAGGCCACCACCTTGCCCGAGAGGTTGTGGATGGGGAAGATGACGCGGCCGAAGAAGCGGTCGGTGCGGTGCCCGTCTTTCTCGCTCACAATGGTGACGCCGGTCTTTTCGAGGAATTCGAGCTTGAACGAGTGGGCCAGGGCGTCGGCCGTCAGGGCGTCGCGGCGCGAGGGCGAGTAGCCGAGGCCGAAGAGGCGGATGATGTCGTCGCGGAAGCCGCGGCTGCGGAAATAGCCGAGGCCCACCGACTGCCCCTCGTCGGTCTCCCACAGGCTGCGCTCGAAAAATCGGGCGGCATAGTCGGTGACGGCCATCATGCTCTCGCGGTCGCTGCGCAGTTGCTCCTGCTCGGGCGTCATGGCCTTGTCGACCACCTCGATGTTGAACTTGGCGCCCAGATATTTGACCGCCTCCACAAAGGTCAGATGCTCCTGCTCCATCACAAAGTTGAGCGCGTTGCCGGCCTTGCCGCATCCGAAGCATTTGAAGATACCCTTGGCCGGCGACACGGTGAACGAGCCGGTCTTCTCGTTGTGGAACGG
>CALYZD010000004.1 GCA_945607565.1 uncultured Bacteroidales bacterium
TTGACGATGGAGACGTAGAGCATCCAGCCGATGCCGCCCGAAAGCGTCATCACCAAGATACTCATCAGGATGGCGAACACCAGCAGGGTGTAGGACAGCGTGCGCACCTTGGAGGTGATGGCGCTGTTCATCTCGGAAAACATATTGTGAATCGACTCGGCCGTCGTGTTGATTTCCTTTTCAATCGACACGATTTCGCCGTCGTTCTGAATCAGCATTTCGGCCTCCATCATTATCATCACGTCGTCGTAGGCTTCAAACGAACTGAGGCCGTTCATGATGGTGCGCTGGAGTTCGAACATCTGGTGCGTCAGGTTTTCGACGCGGACGAGCGAGTCGCGGAAGGCGGGCGGGAAGCCTTCTTCGGTGCGGGCTTTGATGTTGGTCATCAGCGAGTCGAACTTGGTGTCGCAAATCTCGCGGAGCTTGAGTTTGTCGGGCGAGTCGGGCTGATGATCGATGTATACCCAGTTGACCGTCAGACGCTTGCTCTCGGCAATGTAGGCATTGAGCAGCTTGAGTTCGTTCTCGACCGGAGTGTATTCGTTCTCGATTTTGTTCTCCATGCTGCGCGTATATATCTGAATGCTGACTGTCAGAATGCCATTGAGCAGAATAAAGCCGAAGATGATTCCAAAGCCGGTTAGCAACTTCTGGCCGATGTTCAGATTGATTTTTTCTAACAACTTCATTTTATTCTATTGTTTATAAGTTTATTGCAGCCGTCATCTGTTCGAGCTTGGCACTGAACTGGATGTTGGAGTCTGCGGCGTTCTTTTTGTGTAATTCAAATTTCAGTCTTTCTTCGCGAACCACAAAATTAATCATGGAACCGTTTTTTGTTGCACCTTCGGTCTCGGTAATGATCAAAGTGTCTTTATTTTTTGTCTTGGCGGCAATGGCCTCGGCATTTCGGGTGTAATTCACATTGTTCGACACATATACGACCTGGCAATCCTGAAGTTCATCGACCGTCTTGAACTCCTTGATGACCACGGTCTGGAAGCCGAACTTCTTGCCGGCCGACTGCGTCTTCAGCCAATCGGCTATCTCCTTGTCCTTGATCACGCCTATCACGAAGTCACCCTGCCGTGCAGCGTCACTCCACCCGACATAACGGATAAAATTCAGCGTCAGCATCGCCTTGGCCTTGGCAACCGACTGCGCATGAGACGACGCAGCAAACGCTAACACCATCACAATCAATATAATACACTTCTTCATATCAAAAATATTTCTTAACCTCTTAGTCAATCTATTACGTCTTGCGTGCGTTTTTCGTTACACTCCATGTGCATGTCTAAGTCAAAATACGCATTTACGGCACAATATTAACAACTAAAATCTCAAATAAAACATTATTTTACGTTTATTACAAACAGCTCAATCATTTTTTGCACACTCGCGCAACAAGGCCCGGACGGCCGTGCGATCGGCGCGCAACTGCTGCACAAGCTGGTCGGCGTGGTCGAAGCGCCGCTCGTCGCGGATGCGGCCCGCAAACTCGATGCGGATGGACTTGCCATAGAGATTTTCGCCGCAGTCGATCAGGTGCGCCTCGACGGTCAGCGGCTGATTGGGCGCAAAGGTCGGGCAGGTGCCGATGTTGAGCATCGTGTCGTAGGTGCGGCCGGCCACCGTGGCGAAGCAGGCGTAGACGCCCGCGCCGGGCAGCAGCTTGCCGGCACTGTCGGGCCTGACGTTGGCCGTGGGGAAGCCCAACGTCCGGCCGATGCCGCGCCCGTGCTCCACCATGCCGCACAACGAATAGCGTCGGCCCAGCAGCGCATTGGCACGACCTATGTCGCCTTGGCACAGCAGGTTGCGGATGACCGACGAACTGCACTCGACCTGCCCGTCGGCCCACGACGTGGCGCGGACTATTGATATTCCGCAGGCAGCGGCCGACGCCTTGAGCGACTGGTCGTCGGGGTGCGGACCGGCGCCGAAGCGATGGTTGAAGCCCACCAGCAGGGTGCGGACGCCCATCCGGTCTGCCAGCACCTGCTCCATGAACTGGCCGGGAGTGTGGCGCGACAGCTCGCGATCGAACGGGATGACCACCAGATGCTCGACGCCAAGGCTCGCGATGAGCGCCGTCTTCTCGTCCTGAGTGGTCAGAAAACGAAGGTCGTCCACACTGGAAATCACCGACTTGGGATGCGGCCAGAAGGTGATAACGGTCGACTGCCCATGCTCGGCGGCCGACAGTCTGATGAGCTCGGAAATGAGATGGCGATGCCCGTTGTGAACGCCGTCGAACATGCCCATTGTGGCCACAGGATGCCCAACGTCAAAATTATTTATGTCGGTATGAATTTGCACTGAATGAAATTTGTGTGCAAAATTAAAATTTTTGCACTGAATGACGCCATGTCCGGCCGCGCGCCACGGCGAAGACGCCGCAAAACAAAGAGGCCATGCCATCGTCGGCACGGCCTCAAAAACTATTCCTTATTTGGAACGTCTGATCAAGGGAAAGGGGTAATAAAAACGGCCACAAACATACTAAAAGTTACATTAGTTTGCATTATTTAAGATAACTTTTTGGTGAAATTCGCACCTGCGTTTATATTCCTCTGATTGATTGATATTTCAAGATACTTCACTATCGTAATAAAATCATCTTGTGAATAAATATTTAACGAAACGCTTTCGGAGATTCAAAAAATTAACAACCTCATCACGCGGCCGAAACGGTCATTTGACGGTTTTGAGCGGATATTTGAGACCCTGATAGCGCGACAGTTCGCAGTAGAACGAACCCACCACAAGGTTGAACCGGATGGCGATGGGCAGCCGGTTGTCGTCGCGGCTGATCCAGACCTGCATGTCGTCCTCGGTCTTGAACGAGCGCCCGACCTCGGTGATGGGCGAGAACTTGTAGCATTCGACCTTGCCGAAGTCTGTCTTGACGACGTCGAGGCCGCGATATTTGATGCGGAGCGGATAGATTTCGCCGGCGAAATAGGTGACATAATATATGGTGTCGCCCGTCTGCAGATCGTCGTTGAAGGTGTTGTTGCGCGCATGATAGAACGCCGACACCACGTCGTAGATGCCCTCGGGCACGGGCTGCGTCCCCTTTTTGATGGTGTGGACCTGGTTGGAGTCGCGGTCGTAGACAATCTCGTCGTAGTAGCGATAGCGGCCCTCGCGGATGTTGCGCACGGCCTTGTCGGGCAGCTCGGTCGCCTGGTCGACGTAGCTCTCGTAGGTGTCGCGCACCTTGAAAAAAACGTCGGGCAGGCCGGTCGTGAAGCCGCCGCACACAATGTGCCACAGCGTCTTGGAGCCTATCACGGTGTCTGTCACTGTGAATCGGCACTCGCCGCCCTTGATGAAGCCGTAGCCGACATTGTAGCGCAGAGTCTCTCCGGATTGATAGGAGCGGAAGCCCGACGTGCCGCTGCCGGTGATCAGCCGCTGAGCCGCAAGCTGGGCCGTGGCCGCGAACGTCAGAATTAGAAAAGACAAGATGATTCGCATAGCATTTCCAATTTTATGGGTTGATTTGGAAATGCCAATGTATTAAACAATGTGCAGATTTTTGCCAAAATATTGCACGAACATCGGCGCAGAGCGCGCTCAGAACACTTTGTTCTTGGGCTTGGTGGCCACAAAGTCTTTGAGATAGAACGGCTCAAAGTAGGCCGTGTCGACAAAGTCGCGAGCCTCGAAGGCGGCACAGGCAAGGCCTGCCATGGAGGCGGCCAGCGGATGGACGTCGGACAGAAAACGTGCGTTGGGCAGGTCGAGAACGGAACTGCACTTGCCGGCACCCGAACCGGCAAAGCAGAGCCCCGGAGCCGCCGCGAGTTCGGCAAACGAGTCGGGCTCCACGACGAGCGCACGGGCCGGACTGAGTTCGCGAAGCTGCGAGTCATAGATGGCGGTGTAGACCTCCATGCGGCGCGCATCTATCATTGGCACAATCGTTTGGGCATCGGCACAGACCTCCGCCACGGCCGCAGCCAGAACCCTGAGCGTGCTGATGGCAATCAGTGGTCTGGAGAGCGAATAGCACAGACCCTTAGCCGTGCTGACGCCAATGCGCAGACCCGTGTACGAGCCCGGCCCGCAGCTGACGGCCACGGCGTCGATGTCGCGCAGCGGGTCGATGCCCTGCACGGCAAACAGGCGTTCGATGAGCGGCGTGAGGCTTGAGGCGTGGGCGTTGCACTCGAAAAGTTCGAGGTGCGCCTCGGCACGGCCGTCGCGGCAGAGCGCGGCCGAGCATACTGTGGTTGAAGTGTCGATACAGAGTATCATTGTTCCGATTGATTATGCTCCTTGATTCCGAACGGCGTCGCGACCACGCCCGTGCGCTTCGACTGCGCAATCATGCCACGGTTGAAATCAATCGACTCCTTGGTTTTGTAGGGACGGTCGTGGTAGAGATGGACAACGACGGCCGAATGCCGACGCTGCACGGGGCGTATCCCATTGTTGACCAGCCGGATACCAAACTCACGATCTTGCCCGCCATAGCGCATCCGCTCGTCGAAGCCGTTGGCGGCGATGATGTCCGCGCGCCAGCCCGACGAGTTGCAGCCGTTCCACGTGTCGTGGGCGGTGGTGATGGCGTCGAACAAGGCCGAGAGGCGTCTGCCGCCAATCAGTTTGGTGCATTTGAGCGTGAAAGGCAAGCCATTATGTCTGAGCCATTTATAATCAAAAACGCGACACTGGTCGACATCGTCCTTGGTGATAGCCTCGCTGATCTGGGACGACAGACGGAAATATCCGCCCGAAACGTAGCGGCCGGGCCGAGCATTGCGGCAGTGAACCTCCACAAAGTCGGGGCGCGGAATGCAGTCCTGGTCGGTGAAAATCAGATAGTCGGCAGTGGAGGCAATGACGGCCTTGTTGAGAATGCGCGACTTGCGGAAGCCGCGATCCTCGTGCCAGACATGGCGCAGCGGCAGGCGGTCGGCAAAAGACTGGATGAGCCGGCGCGTGTCATCGGTCGAGCCATCGTCGGCAATTATTATTTCGTCCGGGCGGACGGTCTGGTTCAGGTAACCCCACAGCGTCTTTTCGAGCCACGCGGGTTTGTTATACGTCGAGATGATTACGCCGATGCTGAAATTCATTGTCTTTATTTCCTTCCGATGGTGCAAATGTAGCGTATTTCGTGCGGCCGTCGCTGTGCAAACCGTTTTTTTTGAAACAATGCCGGCCAGGCCGACAATCAGGCCGACCGACCGCTCCGAACATTCATTGCAGATTTTCGGGCCGACAGCCCTTCAATCAACACCATTTTCACACGATTTGCACAAGTTTGCAACAGCGAATGGATGCATATAAACAAATTATCAACAATCTTCGGGAATCGAACGATGGATTTCAAGATGTTTTGAACAGAGAACAAACATCTTTTTAAGACGATTCGAACACATTATCGACAGCATCCGAACAAGTTTTTAACCGCTTATCAACAATGATTGACTTCTACGATTTTGAACACGATTTGCACAGATTATAAACTGCGAATAACATCTATTCAACAACAAACCAACATCATTCGAACAAATCAGTGTGGAAAATATTGGCTCAGACAAGACAAGAAAGTGAACTGAACATGTTTTAAACAACGTTTGAACGGTGATTTAGCATCGTTTAAACACGTTTTGAACACCGGCTGTGAAAAAACCGCGAGTGCGCAGAGGAGAGGCTTTGCGGAATCAGCTCAGGCATCAGAACTGGAAATAGATGAACTTCTGTAGGTCGGCCGTAACAAACTGATAAACAACAAATACTACCAACACCACCACCAGAGCCATCAGCGGCAGAGGCAGCGAGGCAAAAGCCAGACGATAGCGCCGCTTGAGCCTCTCGGGCAGCCAGTGAATGACCATTCCGGCCACGATGAGCAGCAGCACCGGCGCGTACTCCGACAGCATGTTGGGCAGCTGCGCCATGTTCCACCGGCCGCCAATCTGATTCACCATGTCTTTGGCTGTGTTCCATGCAGTTGTGTTAGCTTCGGCAGGATTGAGGTTGGAGCCCGAACGAAAAAAGAGGCGCGTGAAAGTGATGAAGACGAACGTCTGCGCAATGGCCCACGCCGTGCCGAGCCACCCGAGTGCAAACGGCAGGCGCAGAAGCGCATAGATGGCGCGCACCACCGTGCCGACGGCGATGCAGCCAAGCCAGATGGTGCCGATGTTGAAAATGGGCTGTCCGGTGCTGCTGGCCAGCAGCCACATCAGCAGCCACAGAGCCGCTATCAGCCCACAGCGGGCCAAGTGCCCGAGCGGCCGCCATATCTTGAACACTATCATTCCCAGACCGTTGAGCCCGCCCCAAATCACAAAGTTCCAGCTGGCACCGTGCCACATGCCGCCAAGCAGCATCGTGTTCATCGAGTTGATGTTGGTGGTGATGGCTTTGCGCCGGCCGGGAGCCATCACAAAGACTATGGCAAGCGTGGCCACCACGCTCAGCACAACCACCGCCACCCAGACGTTGCCGCTGAGCACGGTGCCCACCACGGCCGCCCCGATTATGACGGCATAGGTCCCCGCCGAGGCGCGACGGTTGCCGCCCATCGGGATGTAGAGATAGTCCTGCAGCCACTTGGAGAGCGATATGTGCCATCGCTTCCAGAAGTTGCCGGCGTTGGGCGCCTTGTAGGGCGAATTGAAGTTGCGGGGCAGATAGAATCCCATCAGCATGGCCACGCCGGTTGCTATGTCGGTGTAGCCCGAAAAGTCGGCGTAGACCTGAAGCGAGTAGCCGAAGAGCGCGGCCAGATTTTCGAAGCCGGTGAACATGGTGGGATTGGCAAAGACACGATCGACAAAATTGACGGCTATGTAGTCGCTCAGGATGATCTTCTTGGCCAGGCCGTTGATAATCCAGAACACGGAGATGCCGAACTGCCGCCGACCAAGGAAAAACGGCCGGTGCAGCTGTGGCATGAACTCGTTGGCGCGCACGATGGGCCCGGCCACCAGCTGCGGGAAGAACGACACGTAGAAACCGTAGTCGAGCACGTTGACCACGGGCAGGATGCGGCGCCGGTAGATGTCCATCAGATAGCTGATGCACTGGAAGGTGAAGAACGATATGCCGACGGGCAGCAGGATGTAGTCGATGCTGAAGCGCGGCGCGCCGCACAGCAGGTTGCCGGCCATGGCCACATAGTCGACCACCTCGACGGTGATGCCGAAAAGGTCGTGGAGCATCGCCGCGAAAAAATAGGCGTACTTATAATAAAAGAGCACGGCCAGGCTCGAAGCAATGCCCGTGGCCAGCCAGAGCGTGCGCCAGCGACCGGCCGAGCGGTGGATGAGCCGCCCGAAGATGTAGGACATGGCCACCGACGCTATCAGGATGAGCGTGAAAAGTCCGCTCGTCTTGTAGTAGAAAAAGATGCTGACAAAGAACAGGAACGCATTGCGCATCAGCACTTTGTTGCCCATCATACTGAAGACGGCGAACACCGTGGCAAAGAATGCCCAGAAGTAGAACTGCGTGAAGAGCAGCGGCGAGTTTGCGTCGAATGCAAACGTGTTTTTCAGAAAATCGATCAGCATTATTGTTCTTCGTAGTCGTAGTCAAAATAATCGTTCAGAAAGGCCTCGACAAACAGGCGGCCGACCAGCTCGTAGCCGGCGCGGGTGAAGTGGACGCGGTCGGGACGGGCAAGGCCGAGGTCCCTCCAGCGCTGGACGGATCCCAGTCCGCCCATGACCTCGAACAGGTCCCAGAAGCCGCTCTGCCACTTGCAGGCCAGCCGTTCAAAGGCGCGCCGTGCCACCTGCCCGTTGGGGTTGACCACGCGCCGGCGCCTGACGCGGTGGAACGAATCGTTGTTGCTCACGAACATCAGCGCGCAGTCGGGAGCCACGCGGCGGATGCGGGCGATGAGCGAGTCGTAGTCGGCGCAGAGCAGCGAGTCGGTGAAGTTGGGCCCTGTGGCGTCGTTGATGCCCACGGCCATCACAAAGAGGTCGGGGCGGAGCAGCGCCAGCTCGCGCTCGAAATATTCGCAGCCCAGATACGACGGCACCGACGCTCCGTTGACGCCGATGGAATGGTAGACGAGGCCGGGCTCCTGATTGTCTGGCACGAAGCCGCGCAGGCAGAACGTGTCGGGGCGGTCGGGCGAGTCGAAGCAGAGCGTCATCCTGAACGAGTCGACCGGCCGGCCCAGCTCGAAGACGAAGCCGAGCCGGGTGGAGTCGGGCCGGAGAGTGAGCGTGTCGCCCAGCACGATGCGCGGCCTGACGCCGCCATGGAGCGACGAGCCGAGAACGGTCAGCGTGGTGGCCTGCCAGCGTCGGGTGGAGTCGGCATTGAGGCTGATGCTGACGGAGGCCGTGGTGTCGGCCGTGCTGGCCATGATGCCGGCCACGCCGAGCGGGCGCTCGAACTGCCGCTTGGCGTTGCGTGCGCCCTGCCAGCGGCCGGTGTGCCACGCGCGGTAGTTGGCCGGATTGTTGGTGCCGGCGGTCTCGAACGGGAAGATGAGCCCGCGGGGCGGCCGCAGGGTGCCGTTGAGCGAGTCGAGGTGGCGGCGGATGACGTTGGTGTAGATGTCGGCCTGGACGTGCGAGCCGCCCAGATGCACCACGTTGACGCGCCCCGTCTCGAAGAGCAGAACCGAATCGAGCTTCTGGTAGAAGATGCGCGACTGGCGCGAGCGGCCGCACGGCTTCAGGACCACGTTGAGCGAATCGCGGATGGGCACAAGCGTGTCGTGCTCGACGGCCGCGCTCATCTGCGACAGCGCCAGCAGCGCCGCCACAAGCAGCCGCGGCAGTTCAGTCGCATGCCTGATGATTGTTGCCGGAGACATTTTTGAGCGATTTATAGTCGTAATACATCATTAGCGTCTGCCACAGGACGTCGGCTATGCGGGCCGCGCCCTTGGAGGTGAAGTGAATATAGTCCGGCGCGGCCCAGGCCGGCTTGTTGTCGACCCACACGGGCATCGAGTTGCGGCCGCCCATCACCTCGTACATGTTCCAGAAGGCGGCGCCGCCTTCGAGCGTCACTTCGCGCATCCGGTCAATCAGCGGTTCGAGGAGCGGATGCGTCTGCAGCTCGCCGTCGACCTTGACCGACATGTCGGCCGGGCCGATGACGAGGATGGTGGCCTCGGGGCAGAGCCTGTGCATCAGGTCTATCTGGCGGCCGAAGCCCTGGCAGTAGCGCTCCACGTCGGCCGTGTCGGAGAGGATGGGCAGGGCGTTGCCGCCAAACTCGAGTATGAGCATCCCGACGTCGAAGCAGTCGAACATGGAGCGGAGGTTTTCGGCGTCCATGCGGGTGAAGAACGTTCCGTCGCTGCCGCGCAGCGGGACGTTGGTCAGCGACACGCCCCGGCCCACGTCAATCGACAGGCCGTAGATTTCGGCGCGTCCGCAAAGGTCGATGTCGAAGCGGGTAGCAGGCCGGTCCCAGCTCCACGTCATGGTCTGGAGGCGGGTGGCGGTGCCCAGGCTGCGCCGGCCCATGCTGCCGGCGTCGGTGGTCAGATGCGCCCGGAGCGAGCTGTCGACGCATCCGGCAAAAAGCGTGACGTGCCTGAAGCCGCGCCCGTGGCGGGTGGCGAACGAGAGCCGGACGGTGTCGGACGGGCTGTCGAAGGCCACCTGCTGGGCCACCACGCCGTAGCGGCGGGTGGGAGAGCGCCGTCCCATCATTCCGCCGCCGAAGAACGAGGTCAGAGTGTCGGAGGCCGTCTGCACGAATCCGGCCTGCGGGATGAGCTGCACGGCCGGGACCACGCCGGGCCCGTTGCCGCCGAAGCGTGACTGGAGCCGCCGGCGCAGGCTGCCCGAAATGCGGTCGCCCTCGATCTGCGAATCGCCGTAGTGGAAGATGTCGACGGGGCGGGTGCGGGCGTTGTCGAGGCGGTCGAAGAAGGCGTCGAAGAAGGCGTGGTCGTTGCCGGGGCACGAGATGCGCGCCGGGCTGCGTTCGAAAAAGTCGGTGTAGTAGCGCAGGGTGTCGGCTTCGCGGAGCGAGTCGGCAAGGGCGGCCGAGTCGGCGTGGGCGTGCATCGTCGCTTCGACCTCGCGCAGGCGGTCTGCGGCCGTGGCTCCGCTCCGGTGCGACGGGCCGAGCGCGCGCTGCGGCGACGCGAAGCGCAGTGTCAGGCCGCACACCTCGATGCCGGGCTGCGGGTAGAAGACGCTGAGGCAGGCCAGCAGCGCGAACACCATGACGATGAAGAGCAAGATTCGCGCCGGTCTCATCGTTCCACTTTCATTTCGACCGCCGGCGTGGCGTCCACAAAGTTGAGCATCGCGCTCATCGCCTCGCCCGACATGTTGACCATGACGTTGCGCGAGAGCAGCACGACGCTGTAGTTCCTGCGCGCGTCGGTCACCACGAATTTCAGCTGGGCCGGAGTGCCGGCGGCCGGTTGGGGGCAGTTTCTGAGCTGATAGACCAAGCCCGAAATGTCGGCCACGAGCTCGTTGCTGATGTCCTGATTGTCGACGCACATCATGATGGAGCGGATGCGGGCGGACGTGCGCAGATCTTCGAGATAGGTGATGCCGGTCACGCGGCGCTTGGGCGCGCTGTCGGCCTTCCACGCGTTGGCGCGCACCTGCCCGCTGACGGCTATGAAGGTCTGGTTGACGGCATACTGGCCGAACTTGACATAGTCGTCGCCGTAGAGGAAGAAGTCTACCGAACCCGAATCGTCTTCGAGCGTCAGCACCGAGAACGGCTTGCCCTCGCGCGAGGTGCCGTTGCGCGCTCCCACCACCATGCCGCCCACGGTGAAGGTCTTGTCTATCAGGTTGGGAAGCTCGGAGTCCACAATGTCCTTGCACTTGGTGTTGACAATGTAGCGCAGCTCGAACTTGAACCTTTCGAGCGGATGCGACGACAGATAGATGCCCACCAGCTCGCGCTCGCGGTTGAGGCGCTCAAGGTCGCTCCACATGTTGATGGGCATCGGCATTTCGGGCCGGGTGATGGCTATGCCGCCCACGTCGCCGAAGAGCGAGTTGGCCGACTCGTTCCTGTCCTGCTGGAAGCGCTGTCCGTAGCGCATCAGCATTTCGCTGCCGGTCTCGCCCTTGGCGTTGGGCGCGAAGAACTGTTCGCGCTTGACGTTCAGGCTGTCGAAGGCGCCGGCCAGGGCCAGACTCTCGATGGTCTTGCGGTTGCAGGCCGACAGGTTGACGCGCTCGGCAAAATCGTAGATGTCCTTGAACTCGCCGTGGGCGTCGCGCTCGCTGATGATGGCCTCGACGGCCGCCTCGCCCACGCCCTTGACGCCGCCCAGGCCGAAGAGGATGGTGTCGTTCTTGACCGCGAAGTCCTTATCCGAGCCGTTGATGTCGGGGCCTTTGACGATTATCTTCATCGACTTGCATTCGTCCATGAACTTGGTCACGTCGGTTATGTTGTCCTTGTTGCGCGTCAGGTTGGCGGCCATGAACTCGGCCGGATAGTTGGCTTTGAGGTATGCCGTCTGGAAAGCCACCCACGAGTAGCACGTGGCGTGCGACTTGTTGAAGGCGTAGGAGGCGAATTTCTCCCAGTCGCCCCAGATCTTCTCGAGCACCTTGCCGTCGTGGCCGTTGCGCTCGCCGCCGCTGATGAACTTGGGCTTCATCTTGTCGAGCACGGCGCGCTGCTTCTTGCCCATGGCCTTTCGGAGCGCGTCCGACTCGCCTCGGGTGAAGTCGGCCAGCAGTCGGCTCAGCAGCATGACCTGCTCCTGATAGACGGTCACTCCGTAGGTGTCCTTCAGATATTTCTCCATGCACGGAATGTCGTAAACGATGGGCTCAAGGCCCTTTTTGCGGGCGATGAATTTCGGGATGTAGTCCATCGGGCCGGGGCGGTAGAGGGCGTTCATGGCTATCAGGTCCTCGAAGGTGCTGGGCTGCAGCTCGCGCAGATATTTCTGCATGCCGGGCGACTCGAACTGGAACGTGCCGATGGTCTGGCCCTTGCAGTAGAGCTCGTAGGTCTTGGGGTCGTCTATCGGTATGGCGTCGATGTCGAGGTCGATGCCCCGGGTCTTCTTGATGTTGCTCAGAGCCTCCTTGATGATGCTCAGCGTCTTGAGGCCGAGGAAGTCCATCTTTATCAGCCCCACCGATTCGATGACGTGGCCGTCATACTGCGTCACCATCACGTCCTCGTCGGTCACCTTGTCGTGCACGGTGCTCAGGGGCGCGAAGTTGGTCAGGTCGTCGGCGCCGATGATGACGCCGCAGGCGTGGATGCCCGTCTGCCTGATGGTGTTCTCGAGCTCCGAAGCGTATTCGAGCATCGACGACACGTTGGCGTCATCGCTGTGCAGGGCGTCGCGCAGCTCGGGCACATATTTGAAGCACTCGGTCAGCGTGACCTTGGGCGTCTTGCTCTTCGAATCGCGGAACGGCTTGTTCTCGACGGGGTCGATGAAGTCGTCGAACTTGTCGGGCACGTAGCCTTTGAGCTGATTGACGGTTGGCAACGGCACGTTCTGCACGCGCCCCACGTCGGCTATGCTCGACTTGGTGGCCATGGTGCCGTAGGTTATGATGTGCGCCACGCGCTCCTTGCCATATTTCTTGGTGACCCACCGCAGCACTTCGGCGCGCCCGTCGTCGTCGAAGTCGACGTCGATATCGGGCAGCGAGATGCGGTCGGGGTTCAGGAAGCGTTCGAACAGGAGGTCGTATTTGAGCGGGTCGACGTCGGTGATTTTCAGGCAGTAGGCCACCACCGAGCCGGCCGCCGAGCCGCGCCCTGGGCCCACCGACACGCCCAGCTCTTCGCGCGCGGCGCGGATGTAGTCCTGGACTATCAGGAAGTAACCGGGGAAACCCATCGTCTTCATTATATGGAGCTCGAACACGATGCGCTCGTGCTGCTCGTCGGTCAGCGTCTTGCCATAGCGGCGCTCGGCTCCCTCCCACGCCAGCTTCGACAGATAGTCGGCCTCGAGCTTGATGCGGTAGAGCTTGTCGTATCCGCCCAGCTTGCCTATTTTGGCCTCGGCGTCCTCGCGGCTCATCACCACCTCGCCCTTCTCGTTGCGCGTGAACTCGTTGAAGAGATCCTCTTCGGTATATTTTTGGCGATACTGCTCTTCGGTGCCGAAGTCTTCGGGAATCTCGTACATCGGCATTATCGGCCCCGACTCTATCGAATACGTCTCGACCTTGTCGACCACCTCCTGCGTGTTGGCGATGGCTTCGGGATAGTCAGCAAAGATGGCGGCCATCTCGTCGGGCGACTTGAGCCACTCCTGCTTGGTGTAGTGCATTCGGTCGGTGTCAGACACGTATTTGCCGGTGCTCAGGCAGATGAGGCGGTCGTGGGCCTCGCCGTGCTCCTCCTTCACAAAGTGGACGTCGTTGGTGGCAATCAGCTTGGTGCCAGTGCGCCGCGCCAGCTCCACAAGGTGCGGGATGACCTGCTGCTGGCGCTCGTAGACCGTGGTGTCGGCGTTGGGCTTGTCAGTCCTGTGACGCTGGAGCTCGATGTAATAGTCGTCGCCGAAGATGCTCTTGAACCAGCGCACCGACTGCTCGGCCTCGTCCATCCGGTTGCCGATGATGAGCTGCGGCAGCTCGCCGCCGAGGCAGGCCGAACTGACAATCAGCCCCTCGTGATACTTCTCGAGCTCCACCTTGTCGATTCGCGGACGGCCGTAGAAACCGTCGATCCACGACTTGGAAACCAGCTTGCACAGATTCTGATAACCCTTCTTGTTCTTGGCCAGCAGGATAAGGTGCCAGCCGCTGCGGTCCACAATCTGCTCGCGGCCGTTCTCGGGGTTGCGCATCTTGACGTCCTTGTCCTTGTCGTAGAGCGTGCGCCGCGCGCAGTAGGCCTCGACGCCGAAAATCGGCTTGAAGAACGTGCCCTTCAGACGCTCGATCTCGGCCTTGGCCGCAGCCCGGACGTCGTCGGTGGAAGCCTCGTCGGCAACTATGGCCTCCTGCTCGCCGATGGCTTTCTTGACGCCCGAATTGACCGAATTGGCACAGTCGAACAGTTCCTTGATTCCGAACATGTTGCCGTGGTCAGTCAGCGCGAGCGAATACATCCCGTTGCTGATGGCATGCTTGATGAGCTCGTTGATTTTCGACATTCCGTCGAGAATCGAATAGTGCGAATGGACGTGTAGGTGAGTAAATTTAGTCGTCGACATGAGCGATTGTTGCTTTGTAACCAATCGGCGAAGATAGGGCTAAATTCGTGAACAACCGATAGCCCGAAAGGCATTTTACCGGCTGGCGTCGCGGCTGCAGGCTGCATTGTCCGCCTCCGTTAAAATCGGTGCGGCTGCGCGATGAAAAAAGATGTGCGTCAGAGTTGTGTCAGGACGCTTTTTTCGATATATTCGCCACATTATGAAACGGATAGCCGAAATATTAGCAGTCTGCCTCGTCGCCGTTGCGGCATTGCTGGGCGCCGAGTGCCTGACGCCGCAGTCGGTGCCCGACGCCGCCCTGCCCGACGACCTCCCGGAGACGTGCTTCGTGGCCGACGACTGCGCCACGCCGGCGGCCATGGCTCCGCAGAGCAGCTTCCATTTCAACACGCCCGCCAAGACCGTCCACCACACCGGCATGACGATGGCGCTCAGGCACTCCGAATCCGCACGCAGCAGCCACTGCCGCACGCAGCGAAGCCACACACTTAACATCACGATAAGTTTCCCGACCTTCAGACGCGACATTCCGTTCCGCTGGTTCACATAGTTTTGGTTCCCGACTCTGCCCGCCGCCGTGCGCGGCAAAGGCGACCGGCCACTCCCGCGCAGGAGTTCGGCCCGGGCAGACCATGGCCTTGCGCCACGTCTGCAATCATTTCATAATCAAACCAAAACACACTGCAACATGGACATTTCAGCAATCATAATAACGGTCATCATCGTCGCAATGACAGTGATGCCGATAGTGGGCCTGCAGCACATCAACAGCAGGAAAATTGCAAAGACACGCGAGCGTTTCGAAAAGACATGCTCCGAAATCAACATAAAACTCGACCTCTGCGACGCCTGGGACGGCCGCATCATCGGCATCGACCGCAAGAACAAGGTCGTGTGCATGTCCGCCGTCACCGACAGCATCGAGCCCGACATCATCCGGCTCGCCGACTTCGACTCGTGCACGTGCCAGCAGAAGACCGAACACAACCGGCTGCACGAGGTCTGTCTGCACATCAGCAGCAAGAACAACCGCAGCCGCGACATCCCGTTTTTCGAGTTCGGCAAGCAAGTGATTGTGGACAAAGAGATTGAACTGGCCCGAAAGTGGCAAAAAATCATTTCGGAAGAGCTAAAAAAATGCGTATAGAGTGATTTCGAGAGGCAAAAAGCATTATCTTTGCGCCCGAAATCAAAAGTAGGTTGATTTAATTTAATTTTCTAAAAACTTAAAAAGGTCCTATAATGGCTGTAAAAATCAGACTCGCAAGACACGGACGTAAAGGTTTTGCTTACTACCACGTTGTGGTAGCAGATAGCAGGGCGCCACGAGATGGCAGGTTCATTGAAAAGATTGGTTCGTACAATCCCAACACGAATCCTGCTACTATTGAAGTCAACTCAGACAGAGCCCTTTATTGGCTTGGCTGTGGTGCTCAACCTACCGACACATGTCGTAGCCTTCTCTCCAAGAAAGGTGTATTGTTGAAGAAGCACCTGCTCGAAGGTGTGAAGAAAGGCGCATTCGACGAAGCCAAAGCCGAGGAGAAATTCCAGGCTTGGGTGGCAGCAAAAGCTAAGGTCGAGGCCGAAAAGAGCGCAAAAGCCGCTTCGGCCAAAGAAGAAGCCAAGAAAGCCAAGCTGGCTGCCGAAATTAAAGTTAATGAAGAAAGAGCTGAAGCACTGGCTAAGAAAAAGGCTGAAGCAGAAGCCGCCAAGGCTGCTGAAGAAGCTGCAAAAGCCGCTGCCGAAACTCCGGCAGAAGAGGCTGCTCCGGCAACGGAAGAAGCTGCTGCCGAATAAGCGGATTTATCTTTATTACACAATAGAAGAGCCGATGTCTGCAAAGACGTCGGCTTTTCTGTTTCGTTTTTGTCCGGGCCGATGCTCACCTGCCCAGCACGAAGCCGCACAGCGTCCGGCTGTCGGCGGCGGGCTCGCCGAAATGCTCGCGCGCACGGAGCAATGCCGAGATGCGCGCCGACACCGCCGCGTCGGCCGCAACCACGTCGAGCATGGCCGGCGAACCGAGTTTCCAGAGATCGGAAATTATTCTTGCGCGGAGCCAATGCCCGGCAACTCCGGAGGACACCGGGCCGCCCGTTATCCTCATCATGAAAAAGCCGGCAAAAGCCCTCTCGGCCGCCACACGCGCGGCTATGGCCGGCAGCGCGAATGTGGCGAAGTCGATGCAGCGCAGGTCGTCGGCATAGAAAGTCAGCTCGCCGCCACTGCCCGAGGCCGGCAGCAAGGCCAAGGCTGCGTCAAGTCGGACGCCGGAAAAGTCGGCACCGGAAGCCGTTCCGGGCAGGCCGAGGCGCGCCACTTCCTGGCCGTCGGCACTCAGAATGCTGAGGCCCGGCTCGATGGGCTCGGGCGTTGCGTTGTGACGATTATCTTTTGCCATCTCTCTGTGTTTCATTTCGAAAAACGGTAGACCAGTCCGAGCCGCATCCCGAACGTGTCGTAGAGCTTGCCGAAGTCGCAGGCCGCATCGGCACCGACCTCGAACTGCCTGTTGATTTCATATTTCAGGCTGAGGAGCGTGTAGTGCTCGATTTTCGATTTTTCGTAGAAATAATTCTCGAACAGGCTGAGCCCGAACGCGCCGCCCTTGAACTTTTCGATGAGGCTGCCGTGGTTTTTGGTGAACGTGTATTTTACCCGATAACGCAGGCGGTCGGTCAGGCTGCCGTTGGCGGCTATGTTGACCGCCACCACGCGGACGTTGGTAAAAAAGCAGAGGTTCTGCATAGCCTTGCCGTCGGTCACATATCGGTCCACCATTCGGCAGGAGTGAAAGAGCGATGTTCCACGTGAAAGCCCCTGAACGCTCCAGCCTTGGAAATAGAGACCGTTGTTCAGATACGATTTTCGGCCCGAGCCGTCGCCGTTGTTCCATATCTCGCGCAGGAAGTCGTCGCTGTTGTCGTAGGTGAGGGTGGTGTGGTGCTTCTGCTCCCATTCCGCCACGGTTTCGGGTGTGAAGTGCGCGTCAATCCACTCGCCGAAGCCCGGTTCTTTTTCGGGCACGTCGCCGGGGTAAACCACGAGCAGCTGGCCGTTCTTGTCGTAGCCGATGGGGTCGGGAGTGCCCTCGCCGCCCTGATCTTCGGTGGTGAAATATTCCAGACTGATGTTGTTCAGATATTTATTGGGCAATTTGACATAGGCCCCGACAATGTAGTCGTGCCCGTTGTAGATTCGGTGCTTCGCTTTGCCGTCGGTGAAGATTCGGTGCGTATAGATCTGGCATTCAGCGTCGTGAACCCTGAAGTTGACGCCAAGATCCCACAGGCCCTGATGCGCTCCGGCCGCGTTGGTATGCTCGCCGCGCATTCCGGTTTCGACAAATTCGGTCGAGCCGTTGCGGCCAAAAAACGACGCCCAGAAATCGAGCGGAATCTTGACTCCGTCGGGCCGAGTTCCACCCATCATCACACTATGAATCAGGCCAATATACGGCTTGACGTTCCATCTCGAAAGGCGTGCGTAGAGAAATTTCTCGTGCGTCACCACATCGTCGGTGAAGCGCTTGTCGTCCTCATTGAACAGGAAACCGACGTAGCATCCGCCTCGGACCTGAAGCAGATCGAACGTGAAGGGCACTTTCCACCAGTCGAATATACCGATGCCGGCGCGTGGTGTCGGCCGTGCGTTGGACGACATCAGATAGCTGCCGGTAGTCAGGTCGTCGTCGATGGCCACGGGCGTGAAGGCGTCGAGGCCGGCCGAGAAGTCGACCATCCACAGTTTTCCGCGCAGATAGGCCTCGTGCACGAAACTTTTGTCGATGTTGGCGTTGCCGATGACGCCCAGCCCGGCCTGGAGCGAAAAGAAATCGTTGCGGACTATTCCGAGCCTCGACCTTAGGTAAATCAGCCCCTCGCCTTGGTTGAACTGCGTGTATTTTCCCCACTGGTTCGAGTAGAGCCAATGCGGGTTGAACTTTTCGTTGGTCGTGGCCGACACGGTCGTGGCCGCCTCCACCGCGAGCGAGTCGCACCACCGGGCCGGCACCGCAGAGTGGGCCGCCAGCGTGCAAACTACAGCTGCCGACAGCAGCAAATGGTTTTTAATCATGCTTTTGTGTGTATTCTGTTCCGATTCGGGCCTGCGAGCCACAGTGCCGCGCGCGAGCCGCCGCAAAATGGTTATGTCACAAGTCTTTCGGCGGACAAAAGTAATCTTTTTGCCCAATCAATCGGACGCAGCGCCGCCATCTGTGCAGACTGCCGGCCATAAACTACATTAAATAAGGCCGCCGGCAGTATTTGTGCAGCATAAAAGACTCTTTCTTTTACTTTCGGAGATATTTTTTTTCTATTTTTAACGGTATGAAATTCACGATTTAAAAACTGAGCTACTATGCAAACAACACTTTTTTGGCTGATACCGATAAGTTCGGCGATAGCCCTGATTTTTGCCTGGCTATTTTATAGCAATATGATGAAAAACAGCGAAGGCACCGGCCGCATGAAAGAGATTGCCGGCTTTGTCCGCAAGGGCGCCATGGCCTACCTCCGACGGCAATACAAAGTGGTCGGGGTCGTATTTGTTTGTCTCATAGTTATTTTAGGAATATTAGCATACCTCGGCGTTCAGAATCCGTTTGTGCCCATCGCCTTCCTGACGGGCGGCTTCTTTTCGGGTCTGTGCGGATACCTTGGCATGAAGACCGCCACAAATGCCTCGGCACGAACGGCTCAGGGCGCAACCGTCTCACTCAACAGCGGCCTCAAGATAGCCTTCCGCAGCGGCGCCGTCATGGGTCTGGTGGTCGTAGGCTTCGGACTTCTGGACATCGCCGCGTGGTTTTGGGTGCTGAACGACCTCATCTTCACCCCCGAACACATGAAAGACGGCCTTGAATTCGCCGGCCTGACGCTCGTCAACCCGGGCACCACCGAGCACGCCAAGCTTGTCGAAATCACAGCCACAATGCTGACATTCGGCATGGGCGCGTCCACTCAGGCACTGTTCGCGCGCGTCGGCGGCGGAATCTTCACCAAGGCGGCCGATGTTGGTGCCGACCTGGTGGGCAAGGTCGAAGCCGGAATCCCCGAAGACGACCCCCGAAATCCGGCCACCATCGCCGACAACGTGGGCGACAACGTGGGCGACGTGGCCGGCATGGGCGCCGACCTCTACGAATCATACTGCGGCTCCATCCTGGCCACGGCCGCGCTGGGTGCCGCCATTCCGCAGATATCCGACAATGAGCAGCTCCGCCTTGTCCTGTCGCCAATGATTGTGGCCGCCATCGGCACGCTCCTGTCAATCATCGGAATAATGGCCGTCAGGACAAGCGAAAGCGCGTCGCAGAAAAAACTGCTCAACGCACTTTTGCTCGGCACGGGCGGAAGCTCGGTCCTGATTCTGATTGCCCTTGCCATTATGGCTTCAGTGGGATGGATTACGTGGGGCATATTCGGCTCAGTCACAGCAGGTCTGGTGGCCGGCGTCATAATTGGCCAAGGCACCGAATATTTCACCTCCGACGAATATAAACCCACACGCGGCATCGCGCAGCAGACAGAGCAGGGCAGTGCCACCACCATCATCGAAGGCATAGCCGTCGGCATGTTCAGCACGTGGCTGCCCGTGGTCGTCATCGCGTTCGGAATCCTGGCCGCGTTCGGCTTTGCAGGCGGATTCAGCAACTTTGCGGCCGGCGTCTACGGCATCGGCTTTGCGGCCGTCGGCATGCTGTCGACACTTGGCGTGACGCTGGCCACCGACGCTTTCGGCCCCATTGCCGACAACGCCGGCGGCAACGCCGAGATGGCTCTCCTGCCCGAACAGGTGCGCCAGCGCACCGACGCCCTCGACATGCTTGGCAACACCACTGCCGCTACCGGCAAGGGCTTTGCCATCGGCTCGGCCGCACTGACGGCCATGGCACTCCTGGCAGCGTATATGGAAGAAATCCGCCTCTGGCTCGGCAGACTTGCCGAAGGCACCGGATTCAAAGAAATCGGGAACGTCATCTTCTACTCGGGCACCGCACCCGAGAGCATTGCCGACGGCAAGACGGCCGTCAGCATTGCCGACGCCACCATCAAGGACTTTGTCGGCGCGTTCGACCTGTCACTGTTCAACCCGCTGCTGCTGGCCGGCCTGTTCATCGGTGCCATGATGGCATTCCTCTTCTGCGCCATGAGCATGAAAGCCGTAGGCCGCGCCGCCGGCAAGATGGTCGACGAGGTGCGCCGCCAGTTCCGCGAAATCAAAGGCATCATGGACGGAACCGGCACGCCCGACTATGCCCGTTGCGTCGACATCTCGACCAAAGGCGCTCAGCACGAGATGGTCATACCGTCCATCCTGGCAATAATAGTTCCGGTGGCCGTGGGGCTGATTCTGGGCGTGGCCGGCGTCATCGGCCTGCTCGGCGGCGGCCTGACTGCCGGATTCACGCTGGCAATCATGCTCAACAATGCCGGCGGCGCCTGGGACAACGCCAAGAAATACATTGAGAAAGGCAACCATGGCGGCAAGGGCTCCGACTGCCACAAGGCTGCCGTGGTCGGCGACACCGTGGGCGACCCGTTCAAGGACACATCAGGCCCGTCGCTCAACATTCTGATCAAGCTCATGTCGATGGTTTCGGTTGTCATGGCCGGACTCACTCTGGCCTACTCAATTTTCTGATTTTCGGACAATCGGCTTCAATATTTTTCGCGGATTCCGTTTTCGGACGGAGTCCGCTTTTTTTCGTCAAAAAAAATTGAAAGTTGGGGCAGAATTCGAAATGCACCGCCGGCCATGCCCCTGCGAACGCGAATTTTTGCCCGGAACGCCCGTTTTCATTAGGGTTTCGAGCGATGAGAGATGATGTTTTTCCAAAAAAATACCGTTATGATTTGTAATCGTAACACAATTCATACAAGCCTGAATTATGGCTCAAGCTTTCAATCTGTAAGCAGTTTTCAAAACCCAAACATCGACTGAAAGCCAAAAATGCAGTTCAATTCAAGACGATTTTAGCAAGAAAAAGTTTAATATTTCACAACATATCTTCTTTTGTGAATATTTTAAAAACATGGCGTAAGTTTGCATCATCAACAAAAAAGGAAAGAACAAAACAAAACAACCATTAAAATCAATACGCCATGAAAACTACATCTTTTCTCACAGCCATCTTTGTAGTCCTTTCTTTACTGGCATCCAACACTTGTTTTGCTGCCAAAGAAGGTGAAGCAAACGATCAGAACTACGCTTACGACACCCAAATGGTCGACGGCCGCATCAGCACTCACACCATATTCAAAGTGACCAATCAGAACACTCTGACTCCGTATCTGAAGCACGAATTCTCCTACCTCGCCGACGGCAAGGTGTCGTGCAAAAAGACTCTGTACTGGATTGCCGACGCTCAGGAGTGGAAAGAGGTTGCCATCTACAACTACACCTATTTCGACAACACGTGCAACATCGAACTTTCGGTTTGGAACGCCCGCAAGAACACGATGGTCAAGAACAGGCGCTACATATACTCGACCGACAGCGACAACAACCTGACAATGAGCATCAATTTCGACTGGAACGCCAAAGACGACAACTGGGTGGTCGACGGCGAGATTCTCGAAGCAACGCCAATTGCGTAGAACTTCAAATCATTAAAAAAATAGAGGATTGCGAATCCGGACATTTTCAGCCGATGTCCGGATTCGTTGTTTGATATAAAAAACGTGGCCGACGGAGCTAATCCGCCGGCCACGTTTGGTATTGTTGGAAATGCTGTCAGATGTTGGCTGCCACCCAGTCGCCGACCTCCGATGTGCTGTACGATTTTGCGCCGTTAGCCAGATCCTCGGTCACCACGCCGGCCTCAATCGACTTGGCCACGGCATTGCGGATTGCGCGGCCCTCGTCCATCAGCCCGAAGGCGTATTCGAACATCATTGCGGCCGAAAGAATGGTGGCCAGCGGGTTAGCGATGTTCTTGCCGGCGGCCTGCGGATAGGAACCGTGGATGGGCTCGAAAACGCTTGTGTGGACGCCGATCGAAGCCGACGCCAGAAGGCCCATCGAGCCGGTGATGCAGCTGGCTTCGTCGGTCAGGATGTCGCCGAACATGTTTTCGGTCACCATCACGTCGAAGTGTTTCGGGAAGCGAATCAACTGCATTGCGGCATTGTCGACAAACATGTAATCGACCTCTACCTCAGGATATTTCGGGGCAATTTCCTGCGCAATCTGACGCCACAGACGCGACGACTCGAGCACGTTGGCCTTGTCGACGACCGTCAGTTTCTTGCGGCGCTTCATGGCATATTCGAACGCGAGTTTCAGGATTCGCTCCACCTCTTCGCGGCTGTAGATGCAGGTGTCGTAAGCCACGTTTCCGTTCTCCTTGCGACCTTTTTCACCAAAATACATGCCGCCGGTCAGTTCGCGGATGCACATCAGGTCTGCCCCGTCGACAAGTTCGGTTTTGAGCGGCGACTTGGAGATGAGCGACTTGAACGTCTCGACCGGACGCAGATTGGCGTAAAGGCCAAGTTTCTTGCGCATTGCAAGGAGGCCCTGCTCCGGACGGACTTTGGCTGTCGGGTCGTTGTCGAAACGGGGATCGCCCACGGCGCCAAAGAGTACGGCATCGCTCTGCATGCAGATTTCGTGAGTTTCGTCAGGATACGGATTGCCGAATTTATCAATCGCACAAGCTCCTGCATAAGCAAATGTATATTCGGCCTCGTGACCGAACTTCTTACATACGGCATTGACAGCCTTGACTGCCTGCTCCACCACTTCCGGACCGATTCCGTCGCCCGGCAATTGCGCAATTTTCAGTTTCATCTTATGGTTCAATTTTTAAAGTTTTATCTATTAATGTCCATGTTTTCAATGATATTCAGCATTTTGAACGTCGCCTTGATGGCAGCCTCGGTCTGGTCGGCATCCAGGCCGCGCGTCTTGAACTCGGCCCCGTTGTTGTTCCACGAAATGACGGCCTCGACCAGCGCGTCGGTCTTTCCGCCCGGAGGAATACTGACCTGATAATCAGTCAGAACCGGATGCGTCTTACCAAGGCTTTCGTAGATTTTCCAAAGCGCTTTCATGAACGCGTCATACTGGCCGTCGCCGGCCGAAGTCTGCTCATATTCGGAGCCGTGAATGTTTATGCGGAGCGTCGCAACCGGCTTCAACCCCTTGGTCAACTGCAAACTATAGTTGACGATGTGAATGTTTTCCTTGACCGCCGCATCGCCCTTGAGGACATCGGCAATGATGAAAGGCAGATCTTCGGTACTCATCGACTCCTTTTTGTCGCCAAGTTCTATCACGCGCTGCGTCACGCGCTGCATCTGTTCGGGCGTCAGGCTGATGCCGAGTTCCTCCAGGTTCTTGACAATGTTGGCCTTGCCGCTCGTTTTGCCAAGAGCATACTTGCGCACCCTGCCAAAGCGCTCGGGCAGCAAGTGGTTGAAATACAGATTGTCCTTCTTGTCGCCGTCGGCATGGACGCCGCTGCACTGCGTGAAAACCGACTCGCCCACAAGCGGCTTGTTGGCCGGAATCCTGATGCCCGACAGCGACTCGACGTAACGGCAGACGTGCGTCAGCTTGGATTCGTCGAGCGAATTTTCGCACATCAGGTGGTCGTTGAGCAGGCCTATGACGCTGGCAATCGGCGTGTTGCCGGCGCGCTCGCCCAGCCCGTTGACTGTGGTGTGGATGCCCTTGAACCCGGCCTTGACGGCCTCGAAAACGTTGGCCGTGGCCAAATCGTAGTCGTTGTGCGCATGGAAATCGAAGTGCACGCCCGGATAACGCTCGGTCATCCTGCGGCAGAAATCAGCGACTTGAGCCGGATTCAGGATTCCCAAAGTGTCGGGCAGCATGAAGCGGCGGACTGGCGTCTTTTGCAGATTGTCGAGCATAAAATAAACATACTCAGGCGAATGTATCATTCCGTTCGACCAGTCTTCCAGATACACATTTATGTCGAGCCCTTTGGCTGCGGCACGTTCGATGCTGCGCATTATGTCGGCAAGATGCTGTTCGGGCGTCTTTTTCAGCTGACCGACAACATGTTTCAACGAACCTTTTGTCAGCAGGTTCAGAACTTTGCCGCCGGCATCCGAAATCCAGTCTATCGACAGGTCGTTGTCGACAAACCCGAGAGCCTCTATTTTGTCAAGATGATTGTTGTCGGATGCCCACTCGCAAATATGAGCAAATGCATTAAGCTCGCCCTTCGACACGCGAGCCGAAGCCACCTCAATTCGATTCACCTTCAACTCTTCGAGCAACAGCCGGGCAATGGCCAGTTTTTCGTTCTTATTGAACGAGACGCCGGCCGTCTGCTCGCCATCCCTGAGGGTGGTATCCATTATTTCGATCATCCTAAATGCTTTGTTTGCAGAGTTTTCGGACAGATGAAGGCTTTCGGAACAAGCCTTTTTGCGCGACTTGTTCCTGCCTTCCGGTTTTAATGAAATTCAGCTTTAGTATTTGACGGCCTGCGACTCATAAGCCTCGATTTTGCTTTTCTGCTGAAGCAGATAGTCGATGTCATCGAGTGCGTTCATCAGGCAATATTTTTTGTAGCTGTTGATTTCGAATTTCTCGCTCTGGCCGTTAGCCAGGTTCGTGACCGTCTGGTTGGGCACGTCCACCCTGACTTCGGTCTTCGGGTCAGCCTTGATTGATGCAAAAAGGTCGGCCAGGAACTGCTCCGACACAACCACCGGCAGCACGAAATTGTTCAGCTCGTTGTTTTTGTGAATGTCGGCAAAGAAGCTGGAAATCACCACTCTGAAGCCATAGCCGGCTATTGCCCATGCTGCGTGCTCGCGGCTCGAACCGGAGCCGAAGTTCTTGCCGGCTACCAGAATCTGACCGCCATATTCGGGCTTGTTGAGAACAAAATCCTTGTTCAGCGAACCGTCGGGATTGTAGCGCCAGTCGCGGAAAAGATTGTCGCCAAAGAACTTCTCTTCTTTGGTCGTGGCCTTCAGAAAGCGTGCGGGAATTATCTGATCCGTGTCCACATTCTCCAAAGGCAATGGAACACAAGTGCTTGTGATTATATCAAATTTCTGTTTCATGATTTCGTCGTTATGTTGTGCAGAAAAACTATGCCGTTGTCTTTGCAAAAATTATTAGTCTAAAAACTCGCGCGGGTCGGTTATCACGCCGGTTACGGCAGCGGCGGCGGCCACGAGCGGGCTTGCAAGAAGCGTGCGCGCGCCGGGACCCTGGCGGCCTTCGAAGTTTCTGTTACTGGTTGATACAGAGTATTTTCCCGACGGAATTTTGTCGTCGTTCATCGCAAGACAGGCCGAGCAGCCCGGCTGGCGGATTTCGAAACCGGCTTCGGCCAGAACTTTGTCGAGGCCTTCTTCGCGAATCTGCGCGTCGACCATCCACGAGCCCGGAACAAGCCATGCCGTGACGTGGCCGGCCTTTTTGCGGCCTTTCACAATCGACGCGAAAGCTCTGAAATCCTCGATGCGACCGTTGGTGCAGGCGCCCAGGAACACATAATCTATCTTCTTGCCGAGCAGTTTTTCGCCGGCCTCAAATCCCATATATTCAAGCGATTTGGCATACGAGGCTCGTCCTGCCTCAGGCACCGACTCTTCCGAAGGAATCGCGTCGGTGATGGCCATGCCCATGCCCGGGTTGGTGCCGTAGGTGATCATCGGCCTGATGTCGGCCGCGTCGTAGGTTATCTCCTTGTCAAACACGGCGTCGTCGCCGCTCCTGAGTGTCTTCCAGTATTCCACGGCCTTGTCCCAAGCCTCGCCCTTGGGCGCATACTCGCGGCCTTTGATGTAGGCGAACGTCGTCTCGTCGGGTGCTATCATGCCGCCGCGCGCGCCCATCTCGATCGAGAGGTTGCACAGGGTAAGTCGACCTTCCATGCTCATGTCGCGCACCACCGAGCCCGAATATTCTATGAAATAGCCGGTTCCGCCGCTCGTCGTCATTTTCATCATCATATACAGGGCGACGTCCTTGGGGGTGACACCCTTGGCAAGCTTGCCCTCGATGTTTATGCGCATCGATTTGGGCTTCTGCTGCAGGATGCACTGCGACGCCATCACCATTTCGACCTCGCTGGTTCCGATGCCGAAAGCGACCGCGCCCATTGCGCCATGGGTCGAGGTGTGAGAGTCGCCGCATACGAGCGTCATGCCGGGCAGCGAGAGGCCGCGCTCGGGGCCTACCACGTGAATGATGCCGTTTTTGGGGTGGAGCATTCCGAAGTGGTTGAGGCCGAACTCGGCCGTGTTTCTGGCCAGAGTGTCGACCTGCGTCTTCGAAACGGGGTCGGCTATCGGCTTGTCCTGGTCGTGCGTCGGGGTGTTGTGGTCTGGCATGCAGAAAATCTTCTCGGGCCGCAGACACTTGATGCCGCGCTGGCGAAGTCCGTCAAATGCCTGAGGACTTGTTACTTCGTGGCAATACAATCTGTCGATGTACAACTGCGTCGGGCCGCCGTCGATGAGCGAAACGACGTGGCTGTCCCATATCTTATCAAATAATGTGTTCATTGTTTTTTGTATGATTTGATGTTGTTATTTAACGAATTTGTTGATGCAATCGATGTAAGCCTCCACCGACGCCGAAACGATGTCGGTATTGGCGCCAAAGCCGTAGTAGATGTGCCCGTCGTACTCGACCTGCATGTGCACTTTGCCGATGTCGTCCGAACCCTTGTTGATGCTCTGGATTGTGAATTCCTTGATTATCATGTGGCGCTTCACAATCTGTTTCAGAGCGTTGATGGCAGCATCCACAGGTCCGTTTCCGGTTGCGGCGGCCTCGAACTTTTCGCCGGCAATGTCGATGCCGATGCTTGCCACCGGACGCACCCCGACGCCGCTCGTCACCTGCAGGAAGTCGAGCTTGATGTGGTGGTTGCCCGTGCGGTCGGCACCGGCCAGCATCAGTATGTCGTCATCGTTGATGTCCTTTTTCTTGTCGGCAAGTTTCAGGAATTCCTCATAGACAGTGTCCAGCTTTTCGGCCGTCAGCTGCACGCCGAGCACTCCCAATCGGTGCTTTAGCGCGGCGCGCCCGCTACGGGCTGTCAGGACAATCGAATTGTCGTCGATTCCAACGTCGTGAGGGTCAATAATTTCGTATGTCGTTATGTTTTTGAGCACGCCGTCCTGGTGGATGCCCGACGAGTGAGCGAAGGCGTTGCGGCCCACAATAGCCTTGTTCGGCTGGACCGGCATGTTCATCAGGCTCGAAACCATCCGGCTTGTCGGGTATATCTTTTGCGTGTTGATGTTGGTTGTCAGGTCGATGTCGCTGTGCGAGCGGATAATCATGGCTATTTCTTCGAGCGCCGTGTTGCCGGCGCGTTCGCCTATTCCATTGATGGTCACCTCGCACTGGCGTGCTCCGTTCAGCAGTCCCGACATCGTGTTGGCGGTGGCCATGCCCAGGTCGTTGTGGCAGTGCGTCGAGATGATTGCCTTGTCGATGTTGTCTACATGATCGACCAGATACTTGATTTTTGCGCCATACTCGGCCGGCAGACAATAGCCCGTGGTGTCCGGAATGTTGACCACCGTTGCGCCAGCCTTGATGACGGCCTCCACCACTCGGGCCAGATATTCGTTCTCGGTGCGGCCGGCGTCTTCGGCATAGAATTCCACATCGTCCACAAACCGGCGCGCATACTTGACCGCCTTCACCGCACGCTCAATTATCTCCTCGCGATTGGAATTGAACTTATACTTTATGTGCGAGTCAGACGTGCCGATGCCGGTGTGTATCCTCTTGTGTTTGGCATACTTGAGAGCATCCACGGCTACGTCAATATCCTTTTCCACGGCACGGGTCAGCGCGCAGATTGTCGGCCAGGTCACGGCCTTCGAGATCTCTATCACCGAATTGAAATCACCCGGACTCGAAATGGGAAAACCGGCTTCGATTATGTCAACGCCCAAGGCTTCTAGTGCCTTTGCAACCTGAATCTTTTCAACCGTATTCAATTGACATCCAGGCACCTGCTCGCCATCCCTCAACGTAGTGTCGAATATATAAACTTTATTATCCATAAGGCATTGTAATTAAGTGTGATAGAGAAAATATTCTTGTTTTTGTCGATAGTGTGTGCTCTTGCTGATTCTGAAATTCCATGAGTGGCGACGAGTCACCGTCAGTGACTCGTCGCTCTCATAGAACTGTTTAATTATCAATTGTTTTCCGGACGGAGTTTGCGCACCACGGCACCGGCCTGCCACATCTCGCTCTCGCGCAGTGCCTTGAGCTCTTTCTCAAGACCTTCGCGATAGTTGGGCTTCGAGTTGGCGTCGATCGAAATCTGCGCCTCGTTGCCGGTCTTGACGCTGTTGTAGAGCTTCTCTACCACTGGCTTGATTGCGTCATGGAACGGAGTCATCCAATCCAAAGCGCCGCGCTGGGCTGTGGTAGAGCAGTTTGCATACATCCAGTCCATGCCGTTCTTTGCAAACAAAGGCATCAGCGACTGTGTGAGCTCCTCGACCGTCTCGTTGAACGCTTCGGACGGCGTGTGGCCGTTCTCGCGCAGAACTTCGTACTGAGCCAGGAGCAGACCCTGGATTGCACCCATCAACGAGCCGCGCTCGCCGGTAAGGTCCGAAGTGGCTTCGCGGATAAACGTCGTTTCGAACATGTATCCGGAACCGATGCCGATGCCAAGGGCCAGCGTCTTGTCCATAGCCTTGCCCGTAGCGTCCTGATACACAGCATACGACGAGTTCAGGCCACGGCCTTCGAGGAACATCGAGCGGAGCGATGTGCCCGAGCCTTTGGGCGCAACCATTATCACGTCAATGTCTTTGGGCGGAACCACGCCGGTGCGGTCGTTCCAGGTGATTGCAAAACCGTGCGAGAAGTAAAGTGCCTTGCCGGCAGTCAGATAAGGCTTGATGGTCGGCCACACGGACATCACAGCGGCGTCCGACAACAGACACATCACGATAGAACCCTTCTGGCAAGCCTCTTCGATGCCAAACAATGTTTCGCCCGGAACCCAGCCGTCGGAAACTGCCTTTTCGTATGTTTTTCCCTGACGCTGACCCACGATTACATTGAAACCGTTATCGCGGAGGTTGCATGCCTGACCGGGACCCTGAACACCGTAGCCAATTACGGCAATCGTTTCATTTTTAAGCACTTCGCGTGCTTTTTCCAAAGAAAATTCTTCGCGGGTCACTACGTTTTCTTCAACACCGCCAAAGTTCAATACTGCCATTTTGATTATAATTTATTTGATTAAAAAATTGAATTTAAATATCATTTTAACGATTTGCGACGCTCCTCCTGTATCTTCAGGAACTCATTGACTGGCTCCTGCTGGCTTTTGGTCACCGCCACTCGGCCCGAACGCACAAACTGCAACACTCCAAACTGATTCAAATCGTCATACAAGCTCTGCGTTTCGCTGCAATGCCCCGTTTTTTGTATGACTGTGAATGTGCGGTTGATTTCCAGAATCTGCGCATTGTGTCGCCTTATAAGATCTTCGAAATCAGCACAATCGAGCAGCCTGTCAGTCGGGACTTTATACAACGCTATTTCCTGATAGATGATTTCGTCGTTCGTATAGTAGAACGCCTTTATTACGTCGATTCGTTTTTCGATCTGCTTCACCACGGCATCAATTTTTTCGCGCGAGGTGCGGCAGGCTATCGTGAACTTGTGAACTCCTTCGATTGCCGAAGCCGAAACCGACAGACTCCATATATTGAGGTTTCGGCGAGTGAAAATGATTGAAACCTGATTCAACAGACCGACCTGGTTTTCAGAATAAACCGTTACCGTGAATAATATATTGTCATTTTCCATTATCATACCACTCTTTACTGTTTAACATAATTTCGGTCACTCCTTTGCCGGGAGGAATCATCGGCATAACCATTCCGTTCTCTACCACGTTGACATCCAGCACAAAAGGCCTGTCGTCGGCCAGCATCTCGTCTATCGCCGGTTTCAGCTCTTCGCGGCATGTCACCTTGCGGCCGGCTATTCCGTAAGCCTTTGCCAAGGCAATAAAGTCCGGATTGACAAGTCTGGTTTCGGAATATCTTTCTCCGAAAAACATTTCCTGCCACTGGCGGACATTTCCCAACCAGCTGTTGTTCAGGATTATTATCTTGACTCCGGTCTTTTCCTGCATTATTGTGCCGAATTCCTGAATGGTCATCTGGATGCCGCCGTCGCCGACAAAAAAGCATACCTGACGCTCGGGGGCGGCAATCTTGGCGCCTATGGCTGCCGGCAAGCCGAATCCCATCGTGCCCAAGCCGCCCGAAGTGATGAGGCTGCGCGACTTATTAAAACTCGAATATCGTGCGCCAAACATCTGATTCTGACCAACGTCCGTAACTACAATAGCGTTGTTCCCGGTGGCTTCAGAAATTACGTGCACCACTTCGCCCATATTGATGTATTCTGATTTCGGGCTGATTTCAGGATCTATCACACGGTCCTTTTCTATCTGATAGCATTTGTCAAACTCATTTTCCCAAGAATCGTGGTTGTTTTTGTCAATATGCTCAATCAGTTGCGACAATACTTCTTTTGCATCGCCCAAAATTCCAATGTTGACCGGGACGTTTTTGCCTATTTCGGCCGCGTCAATGTCTATGTGGATGATTTTCGCTTGTTTGGCGTATGTCGAAACCGGGCCGGTCACTCTGTCGTCAAAGCGCATTCCGATTGCAATCAACACGTCGCACTCGTTCGTCTTGACGTTCGGGCCGATGTTGCCGTGCATTCCGAGCATTCCTTTATAATGCTTGAAATCTGATGGCAACGCACTTAAACCCAGCAGGGTAGAGCCGGCTGGAATACCGGCCTTGTTCAAGAATCGCTTCAGCTCTTCCTCGGCGTGGCTGAGCGTAATGCCTTGACCATAAACCACAAACGGCTTCTTGGAACCGTTGATGAGTTTGGCGGCAGAAAGAATCTGTTCTTTATTTATTTCATTTTTAGGAATATAGCTGCGAATGAAATTGCATTTTTCGTATGCGAAATCAATCTTTCCGATTTGAGCGTCTTTTGTGAAATCGAGAACCACCGGCCCGGGACGGCCGCTGCTTGCTATGTAGAATGCGCGCGCCACTGCCCATGCAATGTCCTCGGGACGCCTGATCTGATAACTCCACTTCGTGATAGGCAGAGTCACGCCCAAGACGTCTGTTTCCTGAAAGGCGTCTGTTCCAAGCAGATTCGATGGCACCTGACCGGTTATGACCACCAAAGGCGTGCTGTCGACCATCGCGTCGGCAACTCCAGTTATGACATTCGTCGCTCCCGGCCCTGACGTTACGATTACAACGCCCGGAAAACCTTTGACGCGCGCATAACCCTGAGCTGCATGGATAGCTCCCTGTTCATGTCTGACTAATATATGATTCAATTCATGCTTGAAGTCATATAATTTATCGAAAACCGGCATTATCTGGCCGCCAGGATAACCGAAAATTGTCTCAACTCCTTCGGCAATTAAGGCGTGCATTAACGCTTCGGAACCGGTTATCCCGTTCCATTGTTTGCTACCCGATTTATTTTCTGATGCCATCACATTTTATTTTCTGATGTTACGCAATTAATCTTCGATTATCCTGATTGCTCCTTTGTCGGCCGAACTTACCATTGCGGCGTAAGCCTTCAAACTCTTGGAAACCACTCTGTTTCGCGTTGGCGGCGTAAATGCTTTCCTGCCGCGCTTCTCTTCTTCTTTGCGTCGCTCGGCAAGCTCATCATCGCTGAGGCGGACATTGATTGTGCGGTTCGGAATGTCAATATCAATTATGTCGCCGTCGCGCACCAAGCCTATGTTTCCACCGGCAGCAGCCTCAGGCGAGATGTGTCCGATGCTCAATCCCGATGTGCCGCCACTGAAACGGCCGTCAGTTATCAGAGCACACTCTTTTCCAAGGTGCATCGATTTGATATACGATGTCGGATAAAGCATTTCCTGCATTCCGGGCCCGCCTTTGGGACCTTCGTATGTTATGACCACAACATCGCCGCTTTTCACGGCTCCCGACAAAATGCCATCGCAAGCAGACTCTTGAGAATCAAACACTTTGGCCGGACCCGAGAATTTCCATATTTTTTCGTCCACACCGGCTGTTTTGATTACGCAGCCATCCAGCGCAATATTTCCCTTAAGCACTCCCAAGCCGCCGTCTTTTGTATAAGCATGGTCCAAATCCCTAATGCATCCTTCCGAGCGATTCAAATCAAGGCTTTCAAAATATTCGTTTTGCGAAGCCATGCGGGTGCTGTACTTGTTTCCGCTCGCGCTTTTATATTTTTTGATTGCCTCAGGACTGACATTCGGGCTTTCGATGCTATACCTGTCAATTTCTTCGGCAAGCGTCAGTCCGTCAACTCGTTTCAAAGTTGTGTTGACCAATCCGCCCTTTGCCAGCTGATGCATGATCGACACTACACCGCCGGCACGGTTAACGTCCTGAATGTGATATTTTTGTGTGTTAGGTGCCACCTTGCACAGGCAAGGCACCTTTCGCGACAGCATGTCAATGTCCGACATTTTGAAATCAACGCCTGCCTCATTTGCCACAGCCAATAAGTGCAGGACTGTGTTGGTCGAACCGCCCATGGCTATGTCCAAAGTCATCGCATTCAAAAAAGCCTCGCGGCTTGCTATGCTTCGAGGCAGAACACTTTCGTCACCGTCGCGATAATATTTATATGTGTTTTCTACAATCAGTTTTGCTGCGTCGCAGAACATCCGCTTGCGGTTTTCGTGAGTTGCCACAATGGTTCCGTTACCTGGCAATGCCAAGCCAATGGCTTCGTTGAGGCAGTTCATTGAATTTGCGGTGAACATTCCGGAGCAGCTACCGCAGGTCGGGCAGGCTTTATTCTCTATTTCCGCCACTTCTTCATCACTCACTGTTTTATCTGCCGATTTGATCATTGCGTCAATCAAGTCCAAACGCGCATCTCCCATAACGCCTGCTTCCATTGGGCCGCCAGAAACAAAAACCGTCGGAATATTAAGGCGCATGGCTGCAATCAGCATTCCCGGAGTTATTTTATCGCAATTGCTGATGCAAACCATTGCATCGGCCTTGTGTGCATTCACCATATATTCGACGCTGTCGGCTATGATGTCGCGCGAAGGAAGTGAGTACAACATTCCATCGTGCCCCATCGCAATTCCGTCGTCGATGGCAATTGTATTGAATTCGGCAGCAAAGCAACCGCGTTTTTCTATTTCTGATTTCACAATTTGTCCTATCTCGTGCAGATGCGTGTGCCCGGGTACAAACTGCGTAAACGAATTGACTATGGCTATAATCGGTTTTCCTAACTGCTCCTTTTTCATGCCATTGGCAACCCACAAGGCTCTTGCGCCGGCCATTCGGCGGCCTTCGGTTGTTGCAGCACTGCGAAATTTAAATTTCATATTCTTGTTTTTTTGCTTTTTGTCAATAAAAAAACCCCTCTCTGCCGTGAGAAGGGTCTAATAAATATCATCTAAAATAAACATACCTTTCTCACCTTCTCAAGGCTGCACCACGAGAATTAGTAGTCCGATGACATGAATGATCGATATGTTAATTTTCTTTGCCACTATTTCGTTGCGTTATTTTCAAAACGAATGCAAATATAGAAGTCATTTTTGAATAACCAAAAATTTACACGTTAAAATACAACTCAAGAATTAAGAAAAATATTATTTTGTTTAATATTTAACTTTATGTATTTTTAGTTTTTGGCGGTTATAATCCGTATTTTTTTGATTTTCTATTTATTAAAACACGTTTTCTACTACTGACCTTACACTTTTGAGTGCATTGAGAGTATAGAAATGCACAGTTCCGACGTTGTTGGCAAGCAAATCTTTAGTTTGCATTGTCAGCCATTCGACACCTACTTGTTTCACAGCATCTTGCGTCTTGCATTCGAGCACGGCTTTCACCAAGTCCGTCGGAATTTCTGTTTTGAATGTTCGCGGTAGAATAGAGAGCTGGTTTACTGATGTAATTGGCTTCAGGCCAGGCACTATCGGCACATTTATTCCGGCAGCTCGGCATTTTTCCACGTAGTCGTAATATTTTTGATTGTCATAAAATAGTTGAGTCACAACATATTGTGCACCGGCGTCTACCTTCTTTTTCAGATAATAGATATCCATGTCCATATTGGGAGCTTCTTCATGTTTTTCCGGGTATCCGGCCACTCCGAATGTGAATTTATTCTCCAATGGTTCACAGATTGTCCCGTCCAGAAACTTGCCATTGTTCATGTCATTTATTTGATCTATCAAATCTGTTGCATGCTTGTGGCACTCGTTTTTGTCAACCAGCGTTTCTTTGTTGTTATCGCCTCTGAGCACAAGCAAATCATGAATATCCAGAAAGTTCAAGTCAATCAGAACGTACTCTGTTTCGCTTTTGGTGAACCCTTCGCAAACTATGTGCGGAATCACATTGATGCCGTATTTATTTTTTATTGCGGCTGCTATTGCAACCGTTCCAGGCCTTTTGCGAATAAAACGTTTCCTATAGTTTCCCGACTCGTCGCTGATGTAGCTGACTTCGGAATGATGGGTCGTTATGTTGATATACAGAGGATTAAATTCCTTGAGCGTATCTATCGTGTTGAATATTCCATTCAGGCTGCTGCCTTTGATTGGCGGAAGAAGTTCGAACGAAAAGCCATTTGTTTTTTGATTCTTCAATATTTCAGCTACTGTCATATCTTATGGTTTATAAAATGCTAATATTCATCTAATTCAGTCAACAAACAAATCAGATATTATTTTGTCGGAAATAATCATTTTGTCTTCCGGTATAACAAAACTATTATTTTTTTTCACTATTTCTCCAAACTTGATTTTCACCTCAACCTCACGAATGAAGTTTTTTACAAACCTTTCAGGAAACAAACTCAATTTGTTTTCATCGACGCCCCACATCGTTCGCAATCCTAACATTATGAATTCATTGAATTTATCCTTATCCGACAGTTTTTCTGCTTCGCTTTCAAACTTTTGCTTTTTGAATTGCGCAAAATATCCGGCCAAGCTACTGCTGTTCCAATATCTCGATTCTCCGTCATAAGAATGTGCTGCTGCACCATAACCAAAATATTTTATTCCAAACCAATAAGCCGAATTGTGTTGCGAATATTTTCCGTTGCGCGCAAAATTTGAAATCTCATAATGTTCATATCCGCTTTCTCGCATGCGTGCAGTCAAATAGTCGTATTCTTCATTGCAAACTTCGTCGCTTTTTGGAGTTATTTTTCCTGATTCCAGATTTTTCCAGATGCGACTTCCTTTTTCGTACTGCAAACAATATGAAGACAAGTGATCTACATCCAATTTCAAAAATTCTTCGACGTCATTTTTCCAATTATTCCATTCTATACTAGGAAACCCATAAATCAGATCTACGCTTATGTTTTCAATCCCTGCGTTTTTAGACAATTCCACAGCTTTGCGAATCTGACTGCTGCTGTGCCGTCGGTTCATCACTTTCAAAACGTCATCATTGAAAGTCTGGACTCCAAAACTGACCCTATTGATTCCTAACCGTTTTATTTCCGGAACATAATTTTCGTTCACATCATCCGGATTGCATTCTATTGTAAATTCTTCGATTTCATTAAAATCAATATGCCTAGCAAGTTCGGAACATATTTTTTCTATATACTTTATGTCTACACACGATGGCGTTCCACCGCCTATATAAATTGTTTTCACCTTTTCTGACAGCAGTTCATTCCTCCTTTGATTTATTTCGAGAATTAGCGTGTCAAAATATTTTTCCACATTATTCATATTTGTAACGCTAAAAAAATTGCAATACAAACACTTACTTTTGCAGAATGGAATATGAATATAAATACCTGACATATAAAGTATGTTTCACGTGAAACAATTTAAAATCAGTGTGTTAAATATACTTTATAAACACTTTTTCAACAACTAAACCACAAATATCATGATTTTTTCCACAACATTAGAGCTAATCAAAAAATATCACAAGACGTTGCTTCTCTGCATCATAATAATGGTTCTCAGCCTCATGAACCCTTCAGATCTCAATTGCAAGAATATAATGAGGATAAAGCATATTGATAAAATTGTTCATTTCTTGATGTACGCGTCATTGTGCGGATGTCTCAATATGGAAAACATTATTCACAATAACGATAAGTCGCGCGAAACGTGGAAAACCATCGCTATTATTGTTTTTCCAATTCTTATCGGAATTTCGATGGAGATTTTCCAACAATATTTTACCAGAAGCCGAAGCGGTAACTTCGAGGACGCTATTGCCAACACTATCGGGACGTTATGCGGATTTGGAATATCAAAATTGTGCGTGAAAGCAAAGTTTGTAAGGGCTGTTATGAAATGGCCAGTGCAGTGACATTCAGTTTTTTACACAGATATCAACACGCTGCTGTTATTATTCCGAATATTTCTGTTCAATTACCTGATGATAAAAATTCAAAAATTGGCGTTTCGACGTTTTGAAACTCAAAAAAAGGTTTTAAGACAAAAGGTTTCACTATCGTGCAAAAAAAGTTTGTATTTTTTATTTCGACCTATGAAACAAAATCGGTGGTCTTTTCAACCAATCGCAATATTGTTATTTACTAACTTTGTAATGTTTCAACTGTTGTTGATAATGAATATTAATCGAGTAAATGTCAAACATTTATCGTCAACTGATGCTGTTTATAAAACTTGATTGATGAAAACTGATAGTGGAGAAGAAAAAAAACAATAGATTATTAAAGTTTTTACTAACAATACTAACAAGCCATCATATAAAACATATTTCTATTTAAATCTAAAAATGAATAATATAAATAATAGTTGGGTGAAAGCCGGGTTCATAGACGAAGAGATATCCCCAGATTTAGATTTGAAATCAGAAATAATGCGTCTGAAGAAAGAAAAGAATGCCGTTCTGATGGTGCATTATTATCAAAACAGCGAAATTCAAGATATAGCTGACGTTATTGGCGATAGTTTGGCATTGGCGCAAAAGGCAGTCAACATCGACTCTGACATTATTCTGATGTCGGGCGTAAATTTCATGGGCGAGACGGTCAAATTGCTCAATCCCGGCAAAAAAGTGTTGATTCCTGACATGAATGCCGGATGTTCGTTGGCCGACAGTTGCAATGCGGCCGACTTTGAGGCGTTCATAAGGCAGCATCCCGGGCACACGGTCGTTTCATATGTCAACACTTCGGCGTCTGTCAAGGCGCTAACCGATATAGTTGTCACCAGTTCCAACGCCAAGCAGATTATCGAAAGTCTGCCCAAAGACGAAAAAATAATTTTCGGTCCCGACAGGAATCTTGGCAATTACATCAATAGCATCACCGGGCGGCAAATGTTGCTTTGGGATGGTGCGTGCCACGTTCACGAGAAGTTCTCGCTCGAAAAAATATTGGAAATCAAAAACGAGCATCCCGGCGCTCTTATTATATGCCACCCTGAGTGCAAAAAGGCCGTCGTGACCGTTTCTGACTTTGTCGGTTCCACTGCCGCGCTTTTGAATTTTGTTGGCAAGTCCGACTACAAAAAGTTCATAGTTGTGACCGAGTCTGGCATTATCCACCAGATGCAGCAGAAGTATCAGGACAAGACTTTCATTCCCGCGCCCCCAATAGACTCTACTTGCGGATGCAACGAATGCGAGTTTATGCGTCTCAACACTTTGAAAAAGATTTATTTAACACTCAAATACGAGTGGCCCGAAATTTCAGTTGACAAATCAATAGCCGAAAGAGCCAAGTTACCTATAACAAGAATGTTAGAAATATCAAACAATCTCCGATTATGATAGAATTAAAGAAGCCTATTAAAATTTTGTTGGCAGAGGATAACTATCTGAACCAAAAGTTGATGTACTTCAATTTGTCAAAGATGGGTTTCACTCTCGACATTGCCAACGATGGCAAAGAAGCTCTTGAAAAAAGAAAAGATTGCTTCTACGACATAATTTTAATGGACATTATGATGCCCGAAATGGATGGTTTCGAATCGACTCAAATGATCCGTGAATTAGAAACGAAGTCAAATCAACATTCCTATATCATAGGTCTGACCGCCAATGTATTAGACTCAGACGAAGCTCGCTGTCTGTCGAGCGGAATGGACTTTTATTTGCAAAAACCTTTCGATATCGACGAGTTTTGTTCCATTCTCGAAAATCTTAGTTTCATTTAATGGATATCCGGAAAATAGAAAGCGATTCTGAGCTAGACAACAAGCTGAGGCCACTGAGTTTTTCCGATTTCAGAGGTCAGGCCGGCATAGTGAAGAATCTCGAAATATTTGTCAAGGCAGCCAAAATGCGCGACGAGCCATTGGATCATGTTCTTCTTCACGGTCCTCCCGGGTTGGGCAAGACTACACTTTCGGCCATCATATCCAACCAGCTGGGTGTCAGCATGAAAACTACCAGTGGCCCCGTCTTGGACAAGCCCGGTGACTTAGCCGGCATTCTCACAAGTCTCGAAGCCAACGACGTTTTGTTTATCGACGAAATTCATCGCCTGAGCCCAATAGTAGAGGAGTATCTCTATTCGGCAATGGAGGATTTCAAGATTGACATAATAATAGACAAGGGACCGGGTGCCCGAAGCATCCAAATCGACCTCAATCCGTTCACTTTGGTTGGAGCCACTACTCGCAGCGGAATGCTGACAAGTCCTCTACGTGCACGGTTCGGAATCAATTGTCATTTAGAATATTACGATATAGAAACGCTCGCGAAAATCATAAAAAGATCAGCCGGTATTCTTAACGTAGTAATTGACGAAAAATCCGCTATCGAAATATCGCGTCGTAGCCGTGGAACGCCACGAATAGCGAATGCTTTGCTGAGACGCGTGCGGGATTTTGCACAGGTTTTGGGCAATGGCTCCATCGAGTTCGAATTGACCAAAACAAGTTTGGAATCTCTCAACATTGACACTTTTGGTCTCGACGATATGGATAGAAAGATTATCCTGACGCTTATCGACAAATTTGGTGGCGGTCCGGTCGGTATAACGACCATCGGAACCGCAATCGGCGAAGATTCAGGGACGATTGAGGACGTCTACGAACCATATTTGATTCAGCAAGGTTTCCTTAAACGGACACCGCGCGGCCGAATGGCAACAGAGATAGCATATAAGCACTTCAACAGAAGTGGCTTTAAGCAACAAGGTGACTTATTTAATTTTGAATAGATTGGGAAAGCTAAAAAATCTTGCAGGTGATACGGTGGTTTACGGATTCAGTACCATTCTTGGCCGTTTACTCAACTGGCTTTTGACACCTTTTTATATCCGCACAATTTCGAAAATGGATTTCGGAATTGTAGTAAGTGTATACAGTGTGATTGCTGTTTTGTTGATTATCGGAACGTTAGGTTTTGAAACGGGTTATTTCAGATTCATAAGCAACAAAAACAAAAAGCGACTTTTCGATACTCTTAGTTTATCAATAGTCAGCTGTGGATTATTAATTCTGTCAGTTTTTTTAATTTTTGGTGATGCTTTTTCGGTCTTTCTAGAACTTGGCGACAATGGATATTCGCTACTTATTTTTGTAGCATTGATCATAATGGTCGATTCGCTCAATTCCATTCCTTTTGCTCAGCTAAGGTATCAAAACAAATCACTAAAATATTCATTATTAAGGTTATTGCAAGTAGTCGTCACAGTTGTTTTCAATATAGTTTTCCTGATTTTATTGAAAGACAAAACATATTTTGGAATAACTTTTTCGTCAATATATTCCGTACATTTCATATTAATCTCAAATCTGCTTGGTTCGCTTTCGAGCACTATTTACTTTTTGCCTCAGTTCCTAAAGTCGAAATACTGTTTCGATTTCACTTTGCTCAAGCCGGTTTTTGTCTATTGTTTGCCACTTGTTGGCATGGGTTTTTTCGGGATACTCAATCAAAATATTGAGAAAATACTGATACTCAAATTGGTAAACGACTCAAACGCCTACGAGCAATTGGCAATTTATGGCGCTAACTACAAAATTGGCGTCTTGATGGCAATTTTTACTCAGTCGTTTCGATTGGCGTTCGAGCCATTTTTCTTCAAAGAGTCGAAAGCAACAAGCAAAACCGAAATTTACGGTCCTGCTTTGAAGTATTTTGTTTTTTTCGGACTTTTGATTTATGCTGGTGTATTATTATTCATGCCGTTAATAAACACGATTCTAACTCCCGATTATTATGAGGGTAATAAGGTCATTCCATTCATACTTTTAGGGCAGTTGCTATTTGGCGTATATTACTCGCTATCTGTTTGGTATAAACTTATTGATAAGACATATTTCGGTCTTTTGATGAGCTGTGCAGGCTTGGCATTAAACACCGTGCTGAACATAATTCTGTTACCTGAATTCGGATATATGGGTGCGGCTTATTCAACTTTCACCGGCTATCTTTTCATGGTAATCATTTCGTTTATACTTGGAAATAAGTATTATCCAATTTCATATCCAATCAGAAAAATTACTTTAGTCACGATCACAATTGTAACTTTAGTATTTTTATTCAATTATCTGTCAACTCGGATTTTCACAAACTATTGGCTCATTGTCTCCTTGTTGGGATTTTTGACTATCCTTGCAGTACTAATATTTTGTGAGAATAAATTCGTAAATAAACTATTAATATATGTCAGGCGTTAAAGTCAAAATAATAAATAAAAGTCTCAATCAAGCACCGGCATACGCTACTGAAGGTTCAGCCGGTGTCGACCTAAGGGCCTCGCTTGATGCTCCAATTTGCCTGAAGCCACTCCAGCGGTGCTTGATTCCGACAGGTTTGTTCATTGAATTGCCTGTTGGCTTTGAGGCTCAAATTCGTCCACGCAGCGGACTTGCCATCAAAAGTGGCATCACGGTTCTTAACACGCCTGGCACCATCGACTCCGATTATCGAGGCGAAATAAAAGTCATATTAATCAACATGTCCGACGCAGATCTTATGATTAATAATGGTGACAGAATATGCCAGATGGTAATAGCTAAATATGAGAAAGTTGAGTTTATTGAAACAGAAACGCTTTCTGATTCGGCAAGAAACGATCAAGGCTTCGGTCACTCAGGTATAAAATAATTTTCTTTTGATGAAAAAAATATTTGTACTCTTTTGTTTATTTAATTCATTCTGTGTGCTTTATGGTCAGAACGAAGAAGATTCTCTTTTTCTGGCGCAAAAGCGACGTTTCGATTATTTTTTCTTTGAAGGATTACGCGAAAGATTATCAGGCAATTATAAACAGGCAGTTTCATACTATTTAATATGTCAGAGCATAAATGACAAAAGTCCGGTTATTTTATACGAATACGCCAATATTCTATTTTCGTTGAAAGATTACGAATCTGCCAAAAATCAGATGGAAAGAGCTTGTAAACTCGATCCTGAAAACACGACTTACCTGAATTTTCTTTGCGAAATTTATAACAATCTAAACGATTTTGATTCATCAATTTCAGTTTATGAACATCTTTTGAAAGACGCCCCTGGTAATATAGATTATATCTATTATTTGTATGTTTTAAACAGATATAAGGAGGATTATAAGACAGCCTTGTATTACCTCGAAATGCTTGAAAAAAAAGTACCTTTCAATGATTTATTAATTCTCTACAAATCAGAAATATACGGCTTGCTTAACAAACCGAATCAAGCTCTTAAATGTTTGACTGATCTACAGAAATCTTTCCCGGATAATCCGAAATATATGGCTTATATCGGGACTTACTATATTCATGACAAGAACATATCTAAAGCAACCGAGTGGTTCGAAAAAGCAGTAGCTACCGATCAAACTGCATCAATATACAATTTTGACTTGGGAAATATCAGATTGAGTCAATCAGACACTTTAGGTTTCGAAAACTATTATTTGTCAGCTGTTTCGAGCCGATACGTCGAATACGATTCGAAGATTCAGCGCTTGATGCCGCTTTTGGCTGATCAGAATTTTCTGAAAAACAATTATTCATCGCTCAAAAAAATATTGTTACAACTTATTGAATCAGAATGTAATGAACCTAACTCATATTTCATTTATGCCAATTTTCTAACAGATATCAATCAGAAAAAGGAAGCAATACCATATTTCAAATCTGCTATTTCGTTGGACGAAAACAACGAGCAAATCTGGCATAATTTGTTACTACTTCTTATTGACGAAAATCAAGAAAATGAAGCTTATAATTATTCGGCTCAGGCAGTCAAATTATTTCCCGACAATGCATTTTTCATATTTATTAATTCAAACTATTTGCTTTCTGACAAGAAATACGGCGAGTCATTGGAACTTCTTTTACGCGCTGATTCTCTGACTGATAACAAAAATATTAAGTTTAAACTTATTCTGAAAAACAACATAGCTCAATGTTATCACGAGTTAGGTGATTCTTTGTCATCATTCAAGGTTTACGACGAAATTCTTTTATTGGATCCTTATGACCTTACTGCTCTGAATAACTATAGTTATTTTCTTTCCTTGATAGACAAGGACTTAGATAAGGCTGAAAGAATGAGCAGAAAGTGTATAGAACTTGAACCTCTTAATTCGACTTTTTTGGATACTTATGCATGGATCTTATTTAAGGAACGACGGTATTTGGAAGCTAAGTTCATAATAGAGAGAGCAGTAGACAATTTACAGTCAGATGATTCAACTGTTTTTGAACATTATGGCGATATATTGTTTTTCAATTCAGATGTTAATAATGCCGTAAATCAGTGGCAGAAGGCGCTGCTACTTAACCCGAATTCGGAGAACTTGAAACGCAAAATTGAATATCGAGATTACACCAAATAGTCATGAAATTCAGTCATCATATAATATTACTTATTGCAGTTTTTTTTATTTGCTCTTGCTCAGGAACTAAAAAGATTCCATCAGATCTCAGTGCCATCGAGCAAAAAGCAAATTTGGATAGTGTAATTTCAAATAACGCCAAATTCGAAACTTTTTTTTCTCGTAAAGCGACCGTGTCGTTGGATTTGAATCAAAGTCAAAAATCTTTCAATGCCACAATTTTCATCAAAAAAGACTCTGAAATAATCATCTCTGCCAATGTACCCTTTTTGGGTATTGAGGTCGGCAGACTAAAAATTATGCAGGATAGTGTGTATTTGTTGAACCGCGTCGAAAAATCCTTAGCGATATTTTCGTATGAATATCTGCGAAAACGATTGGGTGTCAGCATGAATTACAGTCAAATCCAGTCAATTATTTTAGGAAATGTTGATGAAAACAATATTTCGAATTTATCTTCTGTCAATAATTTTGGTAACAAGATTGATTTGATGTTCAGCAACGCTAATGGAATGGAAAAATATATATTTTCGAAAGAAAACGACAAGATAGTTTCGCATTCAATCTCTGATATTCAGGGTAATAACTTAACGGTAGATTATTCTGATTTCAGAACATCATACGGTGTATTGTTGCCTAATTCAATTGAATTTATGGTAAATTCGGCGCAGCTATCAACAGAAACGAATATTTCTATTCAACACAAAGAAATAGTGCTGAACGGACGCAAAACGCTTGATTTTTCGATTCCGAAGCATTATCAATATGAGCGTAAAAAATGAGGCGTACACTTTCATACATTATATTTTCGTTTATAGCTTTAGTTTCTTATTCTCAATCAATTAGTGATTTGAATAATGAAAAGGAAGAACTATTGAACAAAATATCATATAATTCGGAGCTGATAAAAGAGTTCACGGAAAAGCGTCAAAACGAACTGCGTGTCATTGGCATTCTTGACAATAAAATTTCGAAGCGCAAAAGACTTCTCGAGGTTTATATTCGTGAGATGGCATACATAAATAAGCAGATTTCGAATCTGAACTATCAAGTCGACTCGTTAGAGAAAACGGTGCATTCAATTCGCGACGAATATGCAAAGATCATTTATCAAATGTATCTCAATAAGTTAGGTAGAAATGATTTGTGCTATATCTTGTCGGCTTCGAGTTTCAACGAGAGCTATCGCCGATTCATGTATTTGAGTCAATACAACGATTATCGTAAAAACCAGTCAGTTATCCTTTCACAAAAACTCAAGGAATGCGATTCTATCAAAGTAATAGTTGAAGACAGAAAAAAAACGGTGACCAAACTATTGCAGAACATCAATGAAGAATCAAAAAACATTGAGTTGGAAATGAAAGAACGTCAGGCAAAAGTGACTGATTTTAAGTCGCGTGAGTCTGAGTTGGTTGCCGAGAACAAAATTGCGCAGAAAAACGCTCAAAATCTTGAGTTGCGGATTATGGCCCTAATCAAGGAGGAGGCCGAAAAAAACAAGAAGGGCAAGGCTTTGAAGTCCAATATTGCCGAAAATAAGGGTAAGTTGCCTTGGCCGTCGAAAGATGGAATTTTGGTGGGCGAATTTGGTGAACACGAGCATCCGATAATTAAAACGCTGAAAATCCGCAATAATGGCATAGATATCGATATGATGAATGATCCGAAAGTATATTGCGTGTTTGACGGTGAAGTGAGCCGCGTCATTGCTATCCCGGGCTATAATGCCACAGTGATAGTCAGACATGGTTCGGTGCTGACAGTATATGCAAACCTTGTGAATGTGATGGTCAAGGCAGATAAAAAAATAAAGACCGGCACGCAGCTAGGAGAAATTTATCGTGGAGAAAGTTCGAATTCAAATATTTTGCATTTCGAGGTATGGAATGAAGACGAAAAGCAAAATCCTTTAATTTGGTTGGAAAAACATTGATAATTATAGAACTTATCTATAGTATTATCGTATAAATTGTTCACAGAAATTAACTGTTAGAGCTATGAATAGCATTTATATTGATGATTCGATTGTTTTGAAGTCCGAAATATCGAATATAAGCATTATCGAAAAGTTGATCGATAACCTTTCCGGTGTCTGTCAATTTTCTGATGAAATATATGGCAAATTGTTGTTGGCCGTTGTAGAAGCTGTCAATAATGCAATAATTCATGGCAATAATTCAGATCCCGAAAAAAACGTAAACGTTCATTATATCATTGATAATAAAGGAATAACTTTTGATATCAAAGACGATGGACTAGGATTCGACTATAATATCATACCTGATCCGACAGACGAAGCAAATCTTGAAAAACTGAGCGGTAGAGGTTTATATTTGATGAAACACTTGTCGGACGAAATCGAGTTTAAAGACAATGGTTCATTAGTGGAAATAAAATTTTTATTTTAGTGATACAATTTAGTTTTGAAGATGTAAAATTCACACTTTCTGATCGTCTGAAGCTAAAATCATGGATCAAAAGTGTGATTTCAGGGTATGGCAAAAAGTTAGGAGATGTCACATATATTTTTTGTAGCGACGATTATTTGCTAAGTATCAACCGACAATATCTTCAGCATGATTATTATACTGATATTATAACATTTGACTATGTTGATGATGTTGTAATATCAGGTGATTTGTTTATTTCCGTTGACACAGTGAAATCCAATTCTGAATTATTCGGAACAACTTTTACTGACGAACTTCACAGAGTCATGATTCATGGAGTCTTACATTTGTTGGGCCTCAAAGACAAAGCTCCGGAAGACGAAGAAAAAATGCGAAACGCTGAAAATGAAGCTTTGTTTCTTCTAAATTCAATATTATCAAGTCGATGACGAAAGATTTTGACGTTATAGTAGTTGGTGCCGGTCATGCAGGGTGTGAAGCTGCTGCTGCTGCTGCCAAACTCGGAAGCAAGACTCTCTTGATAACTTTGGATTTGACAAAGATGGCCGCCATGTCGTGCAATCCGGCTATAGGTGGAATTGCTAAAGGTCAGATAGTTAGAGAAATAGATGCATTAGGAGGTTATACTGGCATCGCTACCGACAAAAGTTCAATTCAGTTCAGGATGCTGAACAAGTCAAAAGGCCCTGCAATGTGGTCGCCACGTTCGCAATGTGAGAAGGCACAATTTTCGCGCAATTGGCGATCATATTTAGAATCAATCGATAATCTGTTTTTCTGGCAGGATTCTGTTGTTTCATTAATCATCGATGATTCGAGTGAAACAAAAAGCGTTGCCGGAGTTTTCACTAAGCAAGGAGTCAGTTTTAGGTCTAAGTCCGTTATATTGACAACTGGCACATTCATGAACGGGCTTATTCACATTGGTTCTGTTAATTTTCCAGGTGGTCGAATGGCTGATGCTGCTAGTTATGGGATTTCGGAGCAACTGAAAACACTTGGTTTCAGAGTGGGGCGGATGAAGACAGGGACTCCTGTCAGGTTAGATGGAAGAACTATTGATTTTTCTAAACTAGCAAAACAAGAAGTCGAAAATTCGAACTATCGTTTCAGTTATACAAACACTGACAACAAGAGTCTTGAACAGTTGCCGTGTTATATAACTTACACCAATCCAGATGTTCATAATGTGCTAAAGTCTGGATTTTCTGAATCGCCTCTTTTCAACGGAACAATCCAATCAATTGGTCCGCGTTATTGTCCGAGTATTGAAACCAAAATCGTCAACTTTTCGACAAAAGATCAGCACCAATTATTTCTGGAGCCAGAAGGCGTTGACACATGCGAATATTATTTAAACGGTTTTAGTTCGTCGTTACCATTGGATATACAGGTTGAAGCATTAAAGCACATACCCGGTCTCGAAACTGCAGAAATTTTTAGGCCAGGTTACGCAATTGAGTATGACTATTCAGATCCGACACAGCTAAATAAATCGCTTGAAACAAAAATTATTTTAGGATTATATTTTGCTGGCCAGATCAATGGTACAACAGGTTATGAAGAAGCCGCTTCGCAAGGTCTGATTGCTGGGATAAATGCGTCAAGGAAAATCAAAAATCTTTCGCCGATAATTCTAAAACGAGACGAAGCTTACATTGGTGTTTTGATTGACGATTTAATCACGAGGGGAGTAGACGAGCCATACAGAATGTTCACGTCGAGGGCCGAATATAGAATTCTTTTGCGTCAGGATAACGCGGACGAGAGACTGACACCGACAGGGCGATCTATAGGCTTGATTGATGACGAGCGTTATAACTTTTTCTTGTCAAAACAAAAACATAAAAAGGAAGTAATTAATTTTCTTCAAAAGAAACTTGTCAGGGCCAATGAGTCAGATGAAATGTTGAAATTTTTTAAAACAGATATTTTAACTTTTTCTCAACGTCTATCGGTTTTGCTGGCACGTCCGCAAATTCAGTTGGTTAAACTGCTCAAATTTTATCCGGAATTATCCGCAATTTGTAAAACAATACCATCTTGGATGTTGGACGAAGTACTTGAAAACGTCGAAACGGAAATTAAGTACAGTGGCTATATTGAAAAGGAACGACAGCAGGCTGAAAAGATAAACAGGTTAGAAAATATCAGAATCAGAAATAAGTTCAATTATGCTGAACTAACGGCTTTATCTTACGAGGCAAGAGAAAAACTAACCAGAATAGATCCTGAGACAATAGGCCAAGCCAGCAGAATTTCTGGCGTTTCTCCAAGCGATATATGTGTGCTTTTAGTTTTATTAGGACGCTAATGTTTCACGTGAAACAATTTAAATATGAAAACAATATTTGGAAACATAGTTGATATTCATCACAGAGAAATTTTTTATGGTTCAATAGAATACAATGAAAAAATTTCGAATATCACGAAAATTAATATAGAAAGACCAGACAAAAGTTACATTTTGCCTGGTCTTGTTGATTCTCACATACACATTGAGAGTTCAATGTTGACTCCTTGTCAATTCACGCGAATGGTTTTGCCGCATGGAACCGTTGCCGTTGTTGCCGATCCACACGAAATAGCTAATGTTTTGGGATTTTCCGGAGTAGAATATATGATAGAAAACGCGAAACATTCGCCACTAAAAATATATTTTACTGCACCGTCGTGTGTTCCTGCGACATATTTTGAAACTAATGGCTTTGTACTTTCATCTTCTGATATTGCAAAACTTTTATTGATTGATTCAGTGGTCGCACTTGCTGAGATGATGAACTATCCAGGTGTGATCAATGAGGACGCAGAGGTTATAAGCAAAATCAATGCCGCAAAAGCACTGAACAAGCCAATTGATGGCCATGCTCCTGGCCTTTCGGGTGATTTACTAATGAAATATCTGAGCAAAGGAATCAGTACTGATCATGAATGTTCGACATTGGAAGAAGCAAGAGAAAAACTGAATAATGGTGTCAAAATTCAAATCAGAGAGGGTAGTGCGGCGCGAAATTATGAATCTTTAAAATCATTGATCGCGTCCAATCCCGATTCTGTAATGTTTTGCACAGACGATGCTCATCCGGATGATATTTCGGTCAATGGCCATATTGATAAAATTGTCAGAAAAGCAATAAATGATGGATACGATATTTTCGATATATTATCGGCATGTCATAAGAATCCTATAGAACACTATGGTCTGAAGGTCGGTTCACTACGCGAAAATGATTCTGCTGATTTTATTGTTGTAGATTCTTTGAAGAATTTCAAAGTCCAGTCAACAGTCATTTCTGGTGAAGAAGTTTTTGTAAACAAAAGGTGCAATTTTGATATTAAGCCGAGTGAGGTTGTAAATAATTTTGTAGAAAAACAGATTTCTATTGAGGACATCGAGCTGATAGGCTCTGAAATCGATTTTATAAAAGTCATCAAAGTCATAGATGGTGAGCTGCTAACAGATGTGCTGAAATACAAATACGAAACCGATTCAGGACAACGAATTAAAACTTCTGTTGACGACGATGTGCTCAAAATCGTGGTTGTGAACAGATATAATGACGCAAAACCAGCAGTGGCTTACGTAAAAGGTTTCGGATTAAAATCAGGTGCTTTAGCGTCGTCTGTTGCTCACGACAGCCACAATATTATTTGTGTCGGCGTTGATGACGAGAGCATTGTCGAATCGGTGAACCATTTGTTGAAAATTAAAGGAGGTTTATATGCAACAGATGGCAGTCGGCATCTATCACTCAGTTTGCCTATTGCTGGACTGATGGCAGACCGACCGTACGAAGTGGTTTCAAACGAATACAGTTCAATAGTGGAGTTTGCTACTAAGAATTGTCAGTCTGTGCTCAAATCGCCTTTCATGACCATGGCTTTCCTGTCACTGCTGGTCATACCGCACCTAAAGCTCGGCGACAGAGGACTTTTTGATGTTGACTCGTTCGGTTTTACCAATATATTTGATATCAAATGACTGAGAACGAGCGGATCACATATTTAAAACAATTGGTTTCCGTCTTGCCTGACAGTCCCGGCGTGTATCAATATTTTGACAAGAATGGAAAAATAATTTACGTCGGAAAGGCCAAAAACCTCAAAAAAAGGGTATCGTCATATTTCATAAAGAAACAGGAGTATCTAAAGACTCAAATTCTTGTAAGCAAGATTTTTGACATAAAGCACATTGTGGTAAAATCAGAAGAAGATGCTTTATTGCTCGAAAATAATCTGATTAAAAAGTATCAGCCCCGATATAATATCTTGCTGAAAGATGACAAATCGTATCCATGGATTGTTATTAAGAACGAACCTTTTCCGCGTGTTTTTCAAACCCGAAACGTCGTGAAGGATGGGAGTTTGTATTTTGGGCCATATACGTCTGGAACTTTAGTGAAGTCATTGCTTGATCTTTTTAAAAAACTGTATCCGCTTCGCAATTGCAATCTGAACTTGACTGACGAAAACATCAAGCAAAACAAGTTCAAGGTTTGTCTGAACTATCATATTCATCAATGCTGTGCGCCTTGCGTCGGCGATTGCGAGCATGAGAAGTATGCAGAATACATTGCCGGAGTGCGCGAGATTCTGAAAGGAAACGTACATTCGGTAGTGAAGCTTTTGCGCGAAGAAATGATGCAATATGCCGATAATTACGAATTTGAAAAGGCACAGGAGATTAAATTGAAACTCGAAAAAATCATCGGATTTCAAACAAAATCAACCATTTCGAGTACATCATCGTCTACAGTTGACGTTTTTTCGATATTGAGCGACACGGATTCAGACACGTCTTATGTGAATTTCTTGAAAGTCGTTTCGGGTGCGGTGGTTCAATCTTTCACGATGGAATTCAAAAAACGCCTTGATGAGACCGATGAAGAAATCCTTTCGTATGCCATTTCGGAAATTAAAAGTCGCACGAAGATTCTGGCACGAGAAATAATTGTCCCGGTAATACCAGACGTGCAGTTTGAAGGTGCAAAGTTTGTCATCCCGAAGCAGGGCGACAAAAAAGAATTGCTCGAACTGTCCGAACGGAATGCGAAATTCTATAAACTTGAGCGACTAAAGCACGAAGCAAACAAGAACAAAACTCCGCGAAACGAGCGTCTGCTTTTGCTATTGAAAGAAGAACTTGGACTGAAAACGATTCCGAATCACATAGAGTGTTTCGACAATTCGAATATCCAAGGTGCATATCCGGTAGCGGCTTGCGTGGTTTTCAGAAATGGCAAGCCGAGCAAAAACGAATATAGAAAGTTCAACATCAAAACCGTTGAGGGGCCTGACGATTATGCTTCGATGCACGAAGTTGTTTATAGGCGATATTCGCGTCTGTTGGCCGAAGGGCAAGAGTTGCCGGATCTGATCATTGCCGATGGTGGAGTGGGGCAGATGGAGGTCATCAGAAAAGCTGTAGAAGACGAATTGCATCTGAATATTCCGATTGCAGGTTTGGCAAAAGACTCACGGCACAAAACAAACGAGCTGTTGTTCGGTTTTCCGCCGGCGGTAGTAGCTATGAGCAAAAACGATCAGATTTTCAGAATGCTTTCATATATCCAGGACGAAGTGCACCGATTTGCAATTACGTTTCATAAGCAGAAACGCAGCAAGGGTATGATTGCCTCGGAGCTTGATGCGATAAAAGGAATCGGCGAAGTGACCAGGAAAGCGCTGATGGAGCATTTCAAAAGTGTCAAAAACATCAGGCAGGCGAGCTTCGAAAGCCTTTCGGCTGTAATAGGAAATTCGAAAGCGAAAATAATCACAGAATTTTTCGGCAAAGAATAAATTGTTCCATGTGGAACAATCAGGCAATATTTTAATAGCAAATTATCGGCACACGTTAGCCATTATTAGGTTATATTTGCTGCCGTAAAACAAGGGGTGCCGCAAGGCTGAGATTATACCCTATGAACCTGATGCGGGTAATTCCGACGAAGGGAGTTTTCAGTCTACTCACCCTGAGTTTTACTATTATTGTTTCATTTTAACTCAGAGGTCTCTTATGATAATTTCATTAAACGGAAAGGACTACGACGCGACCGGATGTGACACATTGTTGCAACTGGCCGAAAAGTTGTCGTTGTCAAAAATCGGTGCTGCCGTTGCAGTCAATGCCCGAATGGTTCCAAAAACGGAATGGGAAAAATTCGTCCTCCACGAATCAGACAAAGTGATAATAATAAAAGCGGCTTGCGGAGGATGAATTATGATGACAAAGCAAGCTCTTCAGAATTTCCGGTTTCAATTCATAACACATCACAATTCCAGATTTGATTATCTGGGGTCGGCAAAAATATCGCTGGCCGGCGGTTGCAAGTGGATTCAGCTACGAATGAAGGATGCGCCAGAAAGCGAAATTGAGAGTGCAGCCATTCAATTAAAAACGATTTGTTCGGAATACGGGGCGACCTTTATCATCGACGACCATGTGGAAATATGCAAAAAAACAGGTGTCGGTGGAGTTCATCTTGGCAAGTCGGACATGCACCCAAGGGAGGCACGGCAGATTCTGGGAGATTCGTTTATAATTGGCGGAACGTGCAACACATTTGAAGACGTGCTTCGGGTGTACGAATATGTCGATTACATCGGTTGCGGCCCATTCAGATTCACCACGACCAAAAAAAATCTGTCGCCGACGCTTGGTATTGACGGCTACCGTGAATTGGTTTGGCGATGCCGCGAGAGCGGAATCAACGTGCCGATTGTGGCAATTGGCGGGATAACAAACGATGACATAAAGCCAATTCTGGATTCGGGTCCTAATGGAATTGCAATGTCGGGTCACATTATTAATTCTGATGATCCGGTTAAGGAAGTTGAAACTATCATCAGCACGATAGAATCATGTTATTAATTCAAACTACTGATTATCAATAATTTAAATATCAAAACAATGCAGAAGCTGACAATAGCCGGTCGAGAATTCGATTCCAGACTTTTCTTGGGTACGGGAAAATTCAGTTCGAACGAACTGATGGAGCAATCGATTGCTGCGTCGCAGACGGAAATGGTGACTGTGGCGATGAAGCGCATCGACCTGAATGATGACAACGATGATATGCTAAGGCATATCGTAAACCCTAATATTCAATTACTTCCAAACACGAGCGGGGCGCGCACGGCCGAGGAGGCGGTGCTGGCGGCACAGCTGTCGCGTGAGGCGTTCGGCACCAACTGGCTCAAATTGGAGATCCATCCCGACCCGAAATATCTGCTTCCGGATTCGGTCGAGACGCTCAAGGCGACGGAGGAGCTGGTGAAGCTGGGTTTTGTGGTTTTGCCTTATTGTCAGGCAGATCCGGTTTTGTGTAAGCGTCTGGAGGAAGCCGGCGCGGCGACCGTCATGCCGCTTGCAGCGCCAATCGGGACAAACAAGGGGCTCAGGACTGAGGATTTCCTGCGCATCATCATTGAGCAGTCGACGGTGCCGGTGGTGATTGATGCCGGGATTGGCGCGCCAAGCCATGCGGCGGCAGCGATGGAGATGGGAGCGGATGCCGTTTTGGTCAATACGGCGATAGCCGTTGCCGGCAATCCGGTCGAAATGGCCGTGGCTTTCAAGGAGTCGGTGGTTGCCGGCCGCAGGGCCTATGAGGCCGGGCTTGGCAGTGTGGGCTATGCGGCTGAAGCCAGTTCGCCGTTAACGTCTTTTTTGTATGACTAATTAAAGTTCTAAAAATGAATAACAACATAAAAGTAGAATTTCCAAATAGCGAGAAAATATATCTGCAGGGAAAGCTTTTTCCGCAGATAAGGGTCGGGATGCGCAGGATAAAGCTGACGCCGACAGTCAGGATTGAGAACGGAAACAAAGTTTTTGAGACCAACGAGCCGGTCTGCGTCTACGACACAAGCGGGCCCTACGGTGACGCTAATGTGCAGATTGACTTGAAAAAAGGTCTGCCGCGAATGCGCGAGCAATGGATTGTGGAACGCGGCGGCTGCGAAAAACTGCCGGAAATCACATCGGAATATGGCAGAATGCGCCGCGATGACCACAGTCTTGATCATCTCAGGTTCGAACACATCGCATTGCCATATCGGGCGCAGAAAGGCCATTGCATCACCCAGATGTACTATGCCAAGCAAGGCATCGTAACTCCGGAAATGGAATATGTGGCAATCCGCGAAAACATGAACTGCAAAGAACTTGGCATAGAGTCGTACATCACGCCGGAATTTGTCAGGGAAGAGATTGCGGCCGGCAGGGCAGTGCTGCCGGCAAACATCAATCATCCGGAATCGGAACCGATGATAATCGGCCGAAATTTTTCCGTGAAAATCAACACGAACATCGGCAATTCGGCCACGACATCGAGCATCGACGAAGAGGTCGAAAAGGCGATTTGGAGCTGCAAATGGGGCGGCGACACTCTGATGGATCTTTCGACCGGCGCAAACATTCACGAAACGCGCGAGTGGATTGTCAGAAACTGCCCGGTTCCGGTCGGGACAGTGCCTATATATCAGGCACTTGAGAAGGTTGATGGCAAAGTCGAAGATCTGACTTGGGAGATTTATCGCGACACGCTGATAGAGCAGTGCGAGCAGGGCGTCGACTACTTCACGATTCACTGCGGAATAAGGCGGCACAATGTGCACTTGGCCGACTCGCGCCTGTGCGGCATAGTCAGCCGAGGCGGGAGCATAATCAGCAAGTGGTGTCTGATTCACGACCGCGAGAGCTTCCTCTATGAGCACTTTGATGACATTTGCGATATTCTGGCACAATATGACGTGGCCATCTCGCTCGGCGACGGGTTGCGTCCAGGTTCAACTTATGATGCAAATGACAAGGCACAATTCGCTGAGTTAGAGACAATGGGAGAACTCGTTATTCGCGCTTGGGCAAAAAACGTCCAGGCATTCATCGAAGGTCCCGGCCATGTGCCGATGCACAAAATCAGGGAAAACATGGACAAGCAGATCGAAGCGTGCCACAATGCGCCGTTCTATACGCTCGGGCCGATTGTTACCGACATAGCGCCGGGGTATGACCACATCACAAGCGCGATAGGCGCAGCTCAGATCGGCTGGTTCGGCACTGCCATGCTTTGCTATGTGACGCCCAAAGAGCATCTGGCTCTGCCCAACAAAGAAGACGTCAGGAACGGCGTGGTGGCCTACAAGATAGCGGCACACGCAGCCGACCTTGCCAAGGGCCATCCGGGAGCGTCTGTCCGCGACAATGCGTTGAGCAAGGCGCGCTATGAGTTCAGGTGGAAGGACCAGTTCAACCTAAGCCTCGACCCCGAAAGAGCGTTGGAATATTTCAAAGCCGGGCGTCACGAAGACGGTGAATACTGCACGATGTGCGGGCCGAATTTCTGCGCGATGAAGCTCAGTCACGACTTGAAGGATTGCACCAAATAACGCATCTCAACACATTGTAAAGCAATCGTAAACAATCTGCAAAAATGAAGTATCATCTGATAGCGGCACTGACGACGGCGATATGGGGAACCACGCTCGTGTCCTCCAAAATACTGTTGCAGGCCGGAATGACGCCGGCCGAAATACTGTTCAGCCGCCTAGTGCTGGCCTACGTTTTTCTGTGGCTGCTATATCCGCATCTGCACAAGCCGCAACTGCATGACGAACTGGTGTTTGCGGTGTCCGGAATATTTGGCGGGACAATCTATTTTCTCACGGAAAACACGGCGCTGCAATACACCAGCGCGACCAACCTGTCGCTCATTTGCGCCACGGTGCCGGTTGCCACGGCCATAGCGTCGCAGCTGATACTACACGAGAAGCATATCACGCGATGCTTCATCACAGGCTCCGTCATTTCGCTGACGGGAGTGATCTTGGTGATTCTGAATGGGGCTTTCGTGCTGAAACTCAGTCCGGTTGGAGACCTGCTCGGCGTGCTGTCGGTCATATCGTGGTCGCTCTATTGCGTCAGTCTCAAGAAGTTGAAGTCTGACTTTAACTCACTGTACGTAATTCGCAGAGTGTTTTTCTATAGCATTCTGACGTTGGCGCCGGTCTTCCTGTTCAGGCCCTATTCGTTTCCGCTGTCCGGATTCAAAAATGTCGAGGTCTTTTCCAACATCGTTTTTCTCGGGCTGATAGCATCGTCGTTCTGTTACTACATGTGGACCATCGCGATCAAGAAAATCGGCGTCGTGTCCACCAACAGTTACATCTATATCATGCCAATCGTCACGGTCGTCACGGCCAACGTCTTTCTTTCGGAAAAAATCACGGTCTACGTCGTGATAGGCGCGGTTCTGATAATCGGAGGTCTGGTTTTGACCAGGCTTAAATCGTTCAAAATGAAAGAGTGAATAATCGTTATTTCAATATGAACTTTAAATATCATCTTGCAGCCGTGTCCACTACAGTGGTTTGGGGAACTACGTTTGTGGCGTCAAAAAGCATTCTGGAAAGCGGTTTGACGCCGATGCAGACAATGTTTTTCCGGTTCATAATCGGCTATGCGTTCACGTGTGCGCTGTGTCCGCGCAAATTCGGCTTCAATAGTTGGCGCGACGAACTCATGTTTGCCGGTGTAGGGCTGTTTGGCGGGTCGATGTATTTCATGTTCGAGTACACAGCGCTGCTCTACACCAAGGCGGCGAATGTAGGTTTCATCTGCTCGCTTGTGCCGTTGCAAGTGGCTCTGATAGACATATTTATGTTCAGGCAGAAGTTCCGTGCCGGATTCCTGATTGCCGGTTCGGCCATGGCGCTCGTGGGCGTGGCGCTGGTCGTGTTCAACGGCCGCTTCGCCGTCACTCTCAGTCTGATAGGGGACACGCTTGCTCTTGCTGCGTCGCTCTGCTGGGCAATCTATTCGTTCTTTCTCCACCGCCTTGGCACCCGCTTCGAGCCGCTCTACGTCACCCGAAAGCTGTTTTTCTACTCGCTGATAAGCCTCCTGCCGTTCATGCTCCATGCCAATCAGCTGGCAATACCGCAATCGTTGTTCAGCCTAAACGTTTGTGTTCCATTGCTTTACCTTTCGTTGGTGGCGTCGCTGGTCTGCCTTTGGCTTTGGAATGTGTCCATCAACGGACTGGGGACGACGATACCTAACAATTACCTTTATATGCTGCCGATTATCACGCTAATAACAAGCCATATAATCCTTGGCGAAGAGATGACAACATATGTCATTCTGGGCGGATTGCTGATAATTTCGGGAGTGTGGTGCGCCGACAAGTCAGTCGTGGCCAAAAGATAGCCTGCGATTGAACCAAAGATGTAGCTGATTTATTGTAACTAATAGTTAATCAACAAGAAAGAATAAGTTTAAATATGTTTTCAGACGAATTGAAAAAAATATCATGGTCCGACACGACATCGGCCATAATGTCGAAGACTGAGGCTGACGTGCTCCGGGCTTTGCGCAAGGAGCGTTTGGACGTGGACGACTTCATGGCGCTGGTGTCGCCGGCCGCCGAGCCATACCTTGAAACCATGGCGCGGCTCAGCCAGAAATATACAATGGAGCGTTTCGGCAAGACAATGTCGATGTTCATCCCGCTCTACATAACCAACTCGTGCACAAACTCTTGCGTCTATTGCGGCTTTCATGTGGCCAACAAAATGAAGCGGACCATCCTGACCGAAGCCGAAATTGTGAACGAGTACAAAGCCATCAAGAAACTCGGTCCCTTCGAAAACATCCTGCTCGTCACGGGCGAAAATCCGGCCAAAGCCGGAGTCGAATACATAGCGCGGGCGGTCGAGCTGGCAAAGCCGTATTTCTCTAATGTAAAGATTGAAGTGATGCCGCTCAAAGCTGAGGAATACAAGTATATAGCCGATTGTGGAATGAATGGCGTAATATGTTTTCAGGAGACTTATAATCGTCAAAACTATAACATTTATCACCCTCGCGGACAAAAGGCGAACTTCGAGTGGCGCGTCAACGGTTTTGACCGGATGGGGCAGGCCGGCGTCCACACCATCGGCATGGGCGTCCTGATTGGCCTGGAGGACTGGCGCACCGATGTCACGATGATGGCCCACCACCTGAGGTATTTGCAGAAACACTATTGGAAAACGAAGTACAGCGTCAACTTTCCGCGGATGCGTCCGAGCGAAAACGGTGGTTTCCAGCCCAATGTGCTGATGTCCGACCGCGAACTTGCACAGCTAACCTTTGCCTACAGGATTTTCGATCACGATGTCGACATCAGTTACTCGACGCGCGAGCCGGCCGAAATCCGCGACCACATGGCTTGTCTCGGGGTGACGACCATGAGCGCCGAGAGCAAAACCGAGCCGGGCGGATATTTTTCGTATCCGCAAACACTCGAACAGTTCCACGTCAGCGATTCGCGGACGGCTGTCGAGGTGGAGGCCGCGCTGAAGAAAAACGGTCGCGAGCCGGTTTGGAAAGACTGGGATAACATCTTGAATTGATAGTTATGGACACACTGGAAGACAGATATTTGAGACAGCAGATGTTGCCGGAAATCGGCCCCGAAGGGCAGGCAAAAATCGCCGCAGCCAAAGTGCTCGTGGTGGGCGTGGGTGGCTTGGGTTCGCCCATTTCAATCTACCTGGCCGCAGCCGGCGTCGGGACGTTGGGTCTGGTCGACAGCGACGTGGTGTCGGTCACCAATCTGCATCGCCAGATACTTTACGACGAACATGAAGTGGGCGCAAGCAAAGCCTTGTGCGCCAAGCAAAAACTGTCGAAACTGAACTCCACGATACAAGTCATGGCATTCGACGAAAAACTTAATCCTGACAATGCCGAAAAACTAATTTCGCAGTTCGATATTGTGGTTGATGGGACTGACAATTTTGCATCCCGTTTTCTGATAAACGACACCTGCACCAGGCTTGGCAAACCGTATGTCTACGGCGCGATTTGCGGTTTCGAAGGGCAGGTTTCCGTCTTCACATCGCGCTGCGACTATCGCACGCTTTTCCCCGACGAAGAGCAGGCGCGGCAGTTGCAGCCGTCCAAAGCCGTCATCGGCATCACGCCTGCCATTGTCGGAAGTTTTGAGGTTGGCGAGGTGCTGAAACTGATCTGCGGCTATGGCGAACCACTTATAGGAAAACTTCTGGTGATTGATATAAAAACGCTTCAGATCAATACGGTATCAATTGTATGAAACTCGTGGTCGTCACCATGCCGACGCCGGTAGAGTCGGAGTGTGAGCTGATAGAATTGCTGCTGCGCGAGGGGGTCGACTGCGTTCATTATCGCAAGCCCGAAATGCCGGCCAAGGCGATGCAGGCAGGCTTGGAGCGGATAGCGCCTTCGCTACGCAGTCGTTTGACGCTTCACGACAATTTTGAGCTGGCCGGAATGGTGGGCGGCATTCATCTCAATTCGCGGAACCGTGACGTTCCGCAAGGCTTCGGCGGGCGAATTTCCACTTCGTGTCATTCTTTAGGTGAACTCAGATTAATTCCTGATAATTACGACTATGCCTTTCTGAGTCCAATATTCGACAGCGTATCAAAGCAAGGCTACAAATCAGCCTTCACAATCGAAAGTCTCCGTGCAGGCGCAGCGCAGGGTCTGATTGGGGAACGCACTTATGCATTGGGCGGCGTCGGCTGTGATAATATCAATATTATCAAGCAGATAGGCTTTGGCGGTGTGGCGGTTTTGGGCAACGTCTGGCAATATTCGTCCGACCGCGCGACTTTTGTGTCGCATATTCGAAAATTGCTGGCCATGATGAAATGAATTATTGTAGATTTGTGACAAAAAACAAGCAATGCCAATACTCCGAACAGTCGCAAAAACGCTTGGTTTGTACGAATCCATGCTCTCTGTCCACAACAAAATTGTTGCGCAAAAACAGTGCTTTGCGACACGTTTTTTACTGCCATTGCTCACACATTCGTCGCTCGCGCGTCGGGTTCACTACGGCTTGTTTTCGTCGGCTTTTCAGAGCCGGATGAAACTTTTTGCCCAGTCGAGGCTCGACTATCTGCGCCGCCAGCAGAACTCGACGAACGCGACGCTGCTCCGCCGCAACATTCACCGCATCGAAAAGGGGCTAATGATGGAGAACCGCAAAGAGGTTTTCGCCCT
>CALYZD010000005.1 GCA_945607565.1 uncultured Bacteroidales bacterium
AACTGCACCTCCAGGCCGTCGAGCGTCAGCGTCTGGATGAAGTCGCACATACGGGGGTTGGGACCGTTGATGTAGACGTCGCCGCCTATCTCGGTCTGCGTGGCGCTCCACATCTGCTCGCCCCAGAGGGCGAAGAGCACGCCCACTTCGGTGCTGGCGCCCTGCTTGGAGGTGACCGATACGATGAAGCCGCTCTGCCAGCCCGAATACATCTGTCCGGCGCAGCCGAACGAGTTGCTCCAGTTGGTGCAGGTGGCCGTGGCCGGGATCTCGAAGGTCAGCTCGGTGTTGTCGGCATTGAGCGTGAAGTCGCTTGTCGAGCCGCTGCCGCACGAAACCGATTCAATCAAATCGAGGTTAGTGCCGGTCATGGTATACTTCGAACCCAAGAAATACGAGTCGGCACTGGGCGACCACGGATCGGCCGGGGCAACAAAGAAGCCATCGGCACCAATCTCAGCAAACTTGTTGACGTTGGGGCCAACCACAGCGATGCTGCCGGCCGTGCACTCAACCTCCGACAAGGGATACATCTTGACTTCGCCCGACTGTGCCTTGGCCGGCACTTTGAGGGTGATTTCGGTGGCCGACACTTTCACTGCCTCGTCGGATGTGAGCACCTCTTGGTCACCGGCAAAAAGGATGCGCTCCACGAGGTTGAGGTTGGTGCCCGTCAGGGTTATCTCGTCAACGCCGGGATAGACGTTTTCGGTCTTGCTTATCGACTTGCACACCGGCAGCGTCACAATCAGTTCGGCGCTGGTGTAGACCATGTTCGAGCCGTCGGTCAGGCAGAGCTTGCCGGTCTTGGCAGCCATTGGCACCACCAGTTTGATGAGGTCTTTGGTCTGAGCCACAAACGGAGTGTCGACCACGTTGCCCGTCGGGAACTCGACAGACACAACCGACATCAGGTATTCGCCATTGATGGTAATCTCCTCGCCCGGAAGCACTTCGACCTTGCTGAAGCTACCAAAAGTGATAGGCTCGGTGAAGCCCACCTGCGTTTTGGTCGTCACGTCGCCCGAGGCTGTGTGCAACGTCAGATAGCCGGGTTCGGCCTCTTTGGGAATGGTGATTCTGAACTTCTCGTCCGACTCAAAATTCAAGTCAGCCACTTTGATGCCGTTGGCAAATTCGACCGACTGCACCGTGTTGAGCTGGCGGCCTATGAATATCAGCTCACCGCCGCGCATTGCCGGCGACGGGCCGAAACTTTCGAGGCGGAAGCCCGAATTGCTGTCATCGTCGTCGTCGCAGGCGACGAAGGTCACGCTCATGAGCAACGTCAGCATGGCGCACAGCGTTACGTACCCGAAGCGTCTTATATTTTTTGTCTGCATAGTGATTGCTTTTAAGTTGATTAATACCATATCCTATTTTTCGAGCAGGCGGAAGTTGTCGAAGTCGATGTCGACGTCGCACGAGCCTTCAGAGCCGGCGAACTGACCCCAGAACATCACGCAGAAGCCGCGCAGCACGTCGTCGGCCGAGACGGTCTTGTTGAGGTCGGCGCCCGTCTTGTCCATGAGCGTGCCGCTGACCGACACGAACACTGTCTGCCACTCGCCGTCGGTGCTGAACTCGCCGGTGTCGGCCCAAGGTGCCCACATCAGCATGTCGGTCTCCCACGAGCCGGAGATGCCCGAGCCGAACTGGAACGACATGGGCGCCGAAGTCAGCCACGGAGTGTTGGTGCGCATCTCGAAGGCCAGGCAGGTGTTCTGGGTCACGGTGTAGTCGAGCGGAGCCATCGAGCCGGGCGTGCCAAAGGGGTTGCCCCAGTTCCAAGCCGATGTGCCCGGACCCTTGTAGTTCAGATAGTTGCCCGATACTGGTGCGTTACTGTTGGTCACAGTGGCCTTGTCGCTGCACCATATTTCGAGGTCCTTGCCATCCATGTTGGCATAGACGTTGGAGCCCGAGATGTCGTTGACCTTGATCGAGTAGTAGGAGGTGCCATAGGCCGTGGTCACGCTCAGCAGGCCGGGGTTGGCACCGCCAAACGGAACCTGGCATTTGATGGTCTTGTAGTCTGTCGAGGTGACTTCGATTGTGGCGCCACCCGGGAAGTTGACCGTAATCGGGTCGGCCTCGGTGCCCACAAAATAGTTGCCCTTCAGCGTCAGGTTCTGGCCCTCGCGGAACACGAGCGAGCTGACGCTGCTGATGATTGGTGACGGGATGGTCGCTTCAAAGTCAACTTCGATCACCTTGCCGTTCTTGGCCGTCAGATACACCTTGTTGGTGATCTCGGTCGGGATGTAGGTCGGGATGGTCACCACAATGGCATTGTTGGTGATGTAGCACGGGTTGAGCGTTGCCTGGCAATTGTTGAAGTGGATGGCCGTCACGTTCGAGAGGTTCTCGCCAATGATGGCGATGACCTGACCGAGCGAACCTGCCACAATCATCGAGTCGGACTCGGCAGCATAAGTGGTGCGGAAGTAGCGGACCACCGGATCGGCACCACTGTTGTCGTCGTCATCGTCGTCGCACGAGGTGAAGAACACCGGGACCGTCAGCAGCGATGCCAACAACCATATTACGGATAATTTATTTTTAAGAATGTTCATCATGGCTTAATAGATTTTTGATTCATCATAATAGTCGACCTGGCTGAAGTCGTAGTCAACGGCTTCTTCGCGCAGATGAGGATTCGACACATAATCGTCCTGCGAATACGGGATGGTGAACTCCTCGCCAACTTGGTTAACCGGAATGTTGTCATAGTATTTGTGCACGTTGTTCTCGCTTGCGAGGAAGTCGTCGAGCGTTGCATAGCCGCCGGGCTGGCCGATCAGCTTGCCCTGATAGTATTCGGCGAGCGACACGTTGTAGTAGCCGCGGTCGTTGTTCTTCAGGTATTCCTTGGCGGTGGCGGGGTCGTAGTAGGAGAGGCGAACCAGGTCGAACCAGTTTTCGCCCTCGAAGCCGAGCTCCTTGCGACGCTGGTCGAGGAAGCCTTCGATGGTGGTGGGCACGGCGTCGTATCTGGCGGTGTTGCCGCTGTAGGCTCTCTCCTGCACCTTGTTCCATGCCTCCAGAGCCTTGCCGGTCACGCTGCCGTTGAGCAGGAAGTCGGCCTCGGCATAGCAGAGCAGCACGTCGGCGGTGCGGAGGAAGTGTATCGGGGTGTTCGAGCCTTGTTCTTGGGGTATGATGCCACACTCGGCCACGTGGTCGTTGACGTGTCCGTGGATGAACTTGACGCACTGTGCGCCCGTGTTACCCGACGATTCGGCTTCGCCAAGCATCGGATACAAGCCGTTGGCCTCGTCGACGTTCGTGCTATAGTTCCACGAAGCATAGAAGCCTTTCTTGTTGATGCCGTTTGCGGCCAAAGTCTGGTCCTGCGAGTCGCGCCACCAATACCAGATGTAGTCGCGATAGAGCAGCATGTTGCCGCGGCGGCGCTGGTCGAGGGTGTCGGCACGGATGATGCTGCTCGGGATGACGAGCGGATCGACGCCGAAGAGTGCCTGATAGCCTCGCGTGGGAACCGACGACGAGCCCCAGCCCTGTGTGCCCGAGAACGTCGAGCCCATGTTGATGTCGACATGGATCTGGTTGATGGCCGTATAGGGGTCGTAGAGGGCATACCAGTGGGTGGTGATCAAGCCTTCCTTGTTGTTGTCGCCGGTGGAGATGCGCCAGAGGTCGGGATAGACGGGTTCGAGCGGGTGCTTCGAGTAGTTGTCATACACCAGCTCGGCATATTCCTTTGACTTCTGGAGGAACGTCTTGTTGAGCGTACCGTCGACGCCGGCAGCCGTCAGATAGACTTTCGACAGCAAGCCATAGGCCGAGTATTTGTCGACGCGGCCGGGCGAGTTCTCTTCGGGCAGCAGTTCGGCCGCGCGCTGCAGGGTCGAGATGATGTATTTATAGACGTCGATCTTCTTGTTGCGCCTCAGGTCGAACGACGTGCCCGACGAAACAATGTCGGCAGTGGAGTGAATGATGGGCACAGAACCCCAGATGCGCACTGCGTCGAAGATGGCCATGGCCTTGAATACCATTATCTCGCCTGTGTATTTTGCCTTGGCCTCGCTCGATGCGCCGTTTCCGTAGAGCCTGATGTTGTCCATCTGCTGGTTGGACTGCGCTATGACGGCCCAGATGGAGTTGGACATGCCTTGCAGATAGGGGTCGGTCGAGGCGTTGGAGGTGATCATCAGCGTGAACACGTCGTCGTCGGATTTCTTCAGGTTGCCGGCCAGAGGCTCGAGCACCCACATCAGGCCACGCTGATAGTCGAACCACGGTGAACCATAGACAGTGTTGGCTGCCTGCTGCACTTGGTCGTCGGTCTTGTAGAAGTCGGCGCAAGTGAAGTTGTCTTCGGTAGGCCGGTCAAGGAAATCGTCGCACGACGTCGTCAGCAGACCTGCCATGGGCAACGCGCAGCACAATCCGGCCAGTATATTATAGTTTCTTCTTTTCATAGCTGTTAAAATTGAATGTTAAGTCCAAAGTTCATGATTCGCGGAGATGGGTAGCGGCCGATGTCGACGCCGCTCACGTATCTTGTCGTCTGGCTCACGCCCACCTCGGGGTCCATGCCTTCGTATTTGGTGAAGGTGTAGACGTTCGACAGGTTGGCCGACAGTTTGGCGGCGTTGAGCTTGACGTAGGAGAGCCACTTCTTCGGGAAGTTGTACGAAAGCGATATGGACTTGATCTTGATGTAGGAGCCGTCTTCGACGTAGCGGTCCGAGTGGCGCGTGTTCTTGGCCGGGTCGCCCAGCACAATACGCGGCATCGAGGTGCCGGAGTTGAGTATGTAGCAGTTGGCCACGTCGTCCTTGTTCACCAGCACGGCATGGTCGGCCACGTCGGTCAACTGGTTGTTCCACAGGCTCTTCATCGACGTCAGGGTGAGCTTGTTGTAGTTGAAGACGTCGTTGCCGTACGATGCCGTCAGGAACAGCGACAGCTCGAATCCCTTGTAGGTGAACGTGTTGGTCAGGCCGGCCACGAGGTCGGGGTTCGGGTCGCCAATCACGGTCATGTCCTTTTCGTTTATCACGCCGTTGCCGTCGAGGTCCTTGAACTTGACGTCGCCCACATACACGCCGTTGGTGCGGCTGATTTCCGTACCCTCGGGACGCGGGCTGTTGAGCAGGTCCTCGTAGCTCTGATAGAGCCCGTCGGTGCGGTAGCCGTAGAACTGATAGAGCGGCTCGCCGGCCTTGGAGATGGAGATGAAGTCGCCCACGGCATCCCACTGCGGACGGCCGTAGAGGGCGCTGTTGCCCGAGCCGCTCAGCGACACGAGTTCGTTCTTGTTGTGCGACAATTGCAGGTTGGTGGTCCACTTGAAGTCCTTGCGGTCGATGTTGACCGAGGTGATGGTCAGCTCGACGCCCTTGTTCTGCATCTCGCCGAAGTTGCCCTTGGGAGCCGTCATCTTGTACGAGTCGTTGCCCTCGGTGCCCATATACGAGGGCAGCTGCATCGTCATGAGCATGTCTTTCGAGGTCTTCACGTAGTATTCGAAGATGAACTGGATGCGGTCGCGCAGGAAGTTCAGGTCGAGGCCAAAGTTCCACGACTCCTGCGTCTCCCACGAAATCTTTTCGTTGGCAATGTTGTTGACCTGATAGCCCTTGCCCATCTGGCCTACGGTGATTGCCTTGCCCGACGAGCCCCATGCGAACGAGCCGATGTTGTCGTTGCCGACCTGGCCCCAGCCCACACGGATGCGGCCATTGCTCATGATGTCGCGGGCAAATGCCATGAACGGCTCCTCGCTGAAGCGCCACGATGCCGAAGCCGAATAGAAGTCGCCCCAGCGGTTGCTCGGACCAAAGTTCGACGAACCGTCGCGACGGTAGGTGCCCGTCAGGTTATAGCGGCCCTTGTAGCCGTAGACAAGGCGTCCGAACAGCGACACGCGCGAGCCCGAGCCCCAGCCGGTGCTTATGGTGGGCGTGCCCGTGCCGAGCGACGGGTTGTGGATGTCGTTCGAGGTCAGGGCGGTGTTGGTGGTGCGGATGTTCTCGTATTTCCATTCCGATGTCTCCTGGCCGAACATGGCCGTCACGTTGTGGTCTTCGAGGAACTGCTTGTTGTAGGTCAGGTAGTTCTTGACCTGCCAGTATTTGTTCTGGAACTGGCCGAGCGTCGACGAGTTGACCGTGTTCACCACCGAGCCGTAGTCGTAGGTCGGCTTGAAGGCGTATGAGTTGGTGAAGAGGTCGTTGAGCGAATACTCCGAGCGCAGCGTGAAGTCTTTCAGGAAGGTGATGTCGGCATAGAACGTGGCCTCCACGTTTCTTCTCCTGAGCTTGTTCTCGTTCTCCAGGGCCTGGGCCACCGGGTTCATGAACGAGTATCCGTCGCGCACGGTCGAGGCGTAGTTGCCGTCCATGTCATAGACGGGGATGTCGGGCGTGGACCATGTGGCCAGCGATATGATGCCGTCTTCGGAGTTGTTCATAATCAGCTTGTCCTTCGACACCGAGTAGGCGAAGTTGGAGCCCACCTTGAGCCAGTCGGTGACGTTGGCGTCCAGATTGATGCGGAAGTTGTAGCGGTCGAATGCCGAGCCGATGACCGTACCCTCCTGCTCGTAGTATCCGCCCGAAAGGTAGTAGCGGATGACGTCGGTGCCGCCCGAAGCGCTGACGTTGTGCTGCTGCATGAAGGCGGTGCGGAAGATGGCGTCCTGCCAGTCGGTGCCCTCGCCCAGTATCGACGGGTCCTCATATTCGGCGGCGGAGTTCATCAGGTCGAGCTCCTTGGCCATGTCGACGCGATACTGCGCGAACTCGCGCAGATTCATCAGGTCGAGCGTGGTGCCCTGGTCCTGCCAGCCTATAGAGCCAGAGTATTCAAAGTGGGTCTTGCCCTTCTTGCCGCTCTTGGTGGTGATGAGCACCACGCCGTTGGCCGCGCGCGAACCGTAGATGGCCGAGGCCGAAGCGTCCTTGAGAATCTCCATCGATTCGATGTCGTCGGGCGACAGATTGGAGAGGGCCGAGAACGAGCTGACCTCGCCGTTGCCCACGTTCAGGCCGTAGGTCAGGGCCGACGAGGGCGCCTGAACCGGCACGCCGTCGATGACGTAGAGCGGCTGGGCGTCCTTGGCGTTGAGCGTGGACGCGCCGCGAATCTGCACCTGCATGCCGGCACCGGGCTGACCCGAGTTGGCCACCACCTGCACGCCGGCAGCCTTGCCCTGCAGGGCCTGGTCGATGCCCGAGCCCACAAAGTCCTTGATGTTTTCGGCCGTCACCGACACCGATGCGCCGGTCAGACTGCTCTTCTTCATTGTGCCGTAGCCCACCACCACCACGTCGTCGAGCTCGGTGGTCTCGGGTTTCAGCGTCACGTCGATGACCGAACGACCGGCCACGTCGACCGTCTGGGTGGTGAACCCGATGAACGAGAACGACAGCTGCCTGTCTTCGGCCTGGAGCTGAAGGCTGTAGCGGCCCTCGTAATTGGTTATTGATCCCCGCGTAGTCCCGGGGACTACGACGGCCACGCCCGGTAGGGGCTGATTGGTGTCGTCCACTACGACACCGCTCACCGTTGCCTGCTGTGCATAGAGCCCCTGCAGGCCCAGCACTGCGAACAACAGCAGCCAGATTAATCTACTAATCCTTTTCATAAACGTTTTGATTTCAACAATTTGCATTAATCTACACCACTTAGAGTAATATAGACGATATAACTGATACAAATGTATCACTACACGTAGCAGCAGTATAATACTATCTTATCAGATGATCATACAATTATATCAAATGATTAACCGTTTTTAACACATTGTCAGGGACAGTCTATAAAGGTACACAGTACTTTTTTAGTTGAAGCCTTGTTATTTAAAGCAAAAAAGCATATTATTGCCGTTGCTGGCCCCAGCGGAGAATAAGCATAAGTTCACAATTGCGCCGTGTCTGTACTATAATATCATTGCGTCACAGGCAGCTCCGCCCGGCCTCGCCAAAAGCACCAACCATCAAAACGCACCGGCCATGAATGAGATTATCAACCGAGAGATAACGCCCTTCAACGACGACGATTCGTTCCTTGTGTTCGACCGTCGCAAGCACGGCTTCGACTTCCCGCTGCACTTCCACCCCGAATACGAACTCAACTTTGTGCGCAACGCAGCCGGCGCCCTGCGGGTGGTGGGCGACAGCACCGAGGCCATCGACGACATAGAGCTGGTGCTGCTGGGCCCCAACCTGCCCCACTACTGGGACAACGGCCACTCCGACACCTCGCTGCTGATGCACGAGGTGACCATCCAGTTCCAGCCCGACATCTTCTCCGACTCGCTGCTGAGGCGCAAGATATTCAGGCCCATACACGAGATGCTGACGCAGTCCACACTGGGCATTGCCTTCTCGACCGACACGGCGCGCAGCCTCGAGCACCGCATACTGCAGATGAGCGCCAAGTCGGGCTTCGGCTCGTTCATCGAACTGCAGAGCCTGCTCTACGAACTGGCGCTCTCGCGGGGGCAGCGCACCCTGTCGAGCGCCATGGCTCAGACGCGCGAGATGAACCAGGACGAGCGCATGATAAAGCTCCACAACTACATCCGCGACAACTATCAGAAGCGACTGATGCTGAAGGACGTGGCCGACCTGCTGAACATGAGCACCATATCGTTCACGCGATTCATCAAGCAGCGCACCGGCCGCAGCTACATTGACTACCTCAACGACATCCGCCTTGGCTATGCGGCACGCATGCTGATAGAGACAGGCATGAGCGTGAGCGAGATATGCTTCAACTGCGGCTTCAACAACATATCCAACTTCAACCGCATATTCAAACGCACCCACGGCAAGACGCCGACGGAATACCGCATGTCGTTCGAAGGCATCCGCACAGTGTTCTGACGCCGCAGCCGCACCTGCCGCCGTGCGGTGCGCATCAGTGCTGACCGATGCGCCAGAGCCGTCGGCTCAGGGCGTACGAGCCGTCGGCTCGTGACATCAGAGCCGTCGGCTCGCAGTGCATGAGCCGTCGGCTCTGAGTGATGCGCTGGCGCGTGTGGCGAAAGGGCGCAGGCAGGTGTGGCAGAAGGGCGCAGGCGCGTGCGGCGCGTGCCTGCCGGATGCCGTGCGGCGCGGGAGGCCGGCCCGCAGGGCATAAAAAAACGGCCGACGCAATGTCGGCCGTGTGGGGTTGACTGTCATGTCAGAATGGTGCGGTGCGCAAGGCGCCTGCGGCGGCTTATTTGACGCGCTCCACGTACGATTTGTCGCGTGTGTCGACCTTTATCTTATCGCCCTGGTTGACGAAGAGGGGCACCATGATGGTGGCTCCGGTGTCGACGGTGGCGGGCTTGAGCGAGTTGGTCGACGACGTGTCGCCGCGGACGCCCGGCTCGGTGTAGGTGACTTCGAAGATGATGAATGGCGGCAACTCTACGGCAAGCACCGTTTCGGTCTCGGCATGCACCACCACGTCGACCATCTGACCCTCTTTTAGGAGCTCGGGGTTGGCGAGGAGCTTGGCGTCGATGGGCAGCTGCTCGTAGGTCTCGCTGTTCATGAAGTTGTAGCCCATGTCGTCCTTGTAGAGGTACTGGTAGTTGCGGCGTTCGATGCGTGCCTCGGTGACGCGCACGCCCGAGTTGAAGGTGTTTTCGATGACCTTGCCGGTGGCCACGTTCTTGAGCTTGGTGCGCACGAATGCAGGGCCCTTGCCGGGTTTGACGTGGAGGAACTCGATTATGAAATAGAGCTGGCCGTTGTATTCGATACACATGCCATTGCGAAAATCAGCGGTAGTTGCCATATCTTGGTTTTCTTAGTGTTTAGAATTGTTTGTTACGGCCGCAAAAATATATCTTTTGGCCAAAACGCACAAACATAAGCCGTTTATTGGAATCCGAAAATTGCGGCGGTGCGTTTTTTTCGGGTGAGGCCGGGCGGCGTCCGGAGTTTTTTTTGGCAACTTTGCCGGCGTATTAAAGATTAGTCACAACGAGTAGTGTCTGAACACGTAAGTCCGGTTGGTGCAGTGCGTGTGCGGACACTACTCTTTTTGTATCACGCAATGCCGCCGGAGGTGATGCAATATTATGATAGAAAAGTCAGCTACCGGCAAGGCGGCCCGCTTGTGGACCGGCCCGTTTGTGCGCATCTGCCTTGTCAATCTGTTTGTGTTCGTCAACTTTCATGCCCTGCTGCCCACGTTCCCGTTCTTTGTGAGGCACTTGGGCGGCGATACCGTGGCCATAGGCGTGGCCACGGCGCTCTTCAGCCTTGCGTCGATAGTGTCGCGCCCGTTTGTGGGGTGGATGGTCGACACTCGCGGCCGGTGCGCCATTCTGGTGGCGGGCCTTGCGGGCATGGTCATGGCTCCGGCGAGCTATTGCGTGTCGGCGGGCATGGCTCTGGCCGTGGTGCTGCGCACGGCTCACGGCGTATTCCATGCGGCGGCAAGCAATTCGGCCTCGACGTGGGTGACCGACATTGTGCCGCCGAGCCGCATGGGCGAGGGTCTGGGAATGTTCGGGCTGTCGATGGCCATATCCACGGCGCTGGCTCCGGCCATAGGCCTGACGCTGATGAACGCCTGCGGCTTTGTGCCGCTGTTTGCGCTCACGTCGGCCGTGGCGGTGGCGGCGCTTGCGGTGGGTGTGGGCATCAGGCCTCGCGGCTATTCGCTTGCGACGTCGCCGCTGAGCATTCGCGGGCTGTTCGAGCCCATGTCGGCGCCGGCGGCCGTCACGCAGTTCTTCTTCATGATGGCCTATGGCGTGGTCGAGGTCTATGTGGCCATCTATGCAGCCACGTGCGGGCTGCCTGGCGGCGGCGTCTACTTTGTGTTCATAGCCGTGGCCACGGTGGCCACGCGCTTTGCGCTGGGGCGCGCCATCGACCGCCGTGGCGAGGCGAGGCTGGTCTATGCGGGCAATGCCGCCATTGTGGGCAGCATAGTGCTGCTGGTGTGCGCCCACAACGTGCCGTGCTATCTGCTGTCGGCCGTGCTGCTGGGCTTCAGCTTCGGGGCCATTCAGCCGTCGCTGCAGACCATGGCCATGCACGCCGTGCCGCCTCACCGTCGCGGTGCGGCCAACTCCACGTTCTTCGTGGCCTTCGACTCGGGCCTGGCGCTGGGCGGCTTTGCGGCCGGCGTGCTGATAGAGCGCATCGGGTTCGACGCCATGTTTCTGTGCATGATTGTGCCCTGCGCGCTGTCGACGGCATACTATTATATATACGGACGCCGCCATCCGTCGTCGTTCAACCCGAGCTCGCGCACCGCCGCTCAGCCTGCGGCCGCGCCGACGCCCGCCACTGCCGACGCGCCGCTGGTGGTGACCATATCGCGCGAGTATGGCAGCGGCGGCCACCGCATAGGCCAGATGCTGGCCCACCGGCTGGGCATAGCCTTCTACGACCGCGAGCTGATAGACCTCACCGCGCAGCAGAGCGGCCTGGACCACGAGCAGGTGACCGGCAGCGAGCAGACCGTGGACGCGCGCCTGGCGTGCGACAATCCGGTGCAGACCGACGTCTATCTGGCCCAGAGCCGGATAATAGCTCGGCTGGCCGCGCAGGGTCCGTGCGTAATAGTGGGCCGGCTGGCCAACTTCGTGCTGCGCGGGCGCCCCAACCGCTTCGACGTGTTCGTGTATGCCGACGCCAACGTCCGCGCCCGGCGGATAGCCGCGACCTGCGGCGTGGACGCCGACCGTGCGGCACAGATGGTGCAGCGCTCGGACCAGGAGCGGGCCGACCACTGCCTGCACTACACCGGCCGCCACTGGGGCGACCGCCACAGCTACCACCTGATGATAGACACGTCGGCCGTCAGCGAGAGCGAGGCCGTGGCCATGATAGCGGCGGCCGTGGGGCAGCGCCGGCGGCACGGCGCAAATAATGCTCCGAATGCGGCGCACGATGGTTGCCGATAGTGGTTTTATAGTTACTTTTGCCGCGCAGGGCCGCACGCCGGCCAGGCCACAGTAACACAGTCAGACCCCGCGCAGGCCGGCAGCCTGATGCGGGCATAACCAAAAAAACAGAAACCAACATGTTAGAATTTGCCGACCAAACAGTCTACAACTATAAGGTTGCCGATATGTCGCTGGCCGATTTCGGCCGCAAGGAAATAGAGATTTCGGAGGTGGAGATGCCCGGCCTGATGGCCCTGCGCAAGCGCTACGCCGGCCAGAAGCCGCTGAAGGGCGCACGCATCACAGGCTCGCTCCACATGACCATCCAGACCGCCATCCTGATAGAGACGCTGGTGGAGCTGGGCGCCGACGTGCGCTGGTGCTCGTGCAACATCTACTCCACGCAAGACCATGCCGCGGCAGCCATAGCGGCCGCCGGAGTGCCCGTGTTCGCATGGAAGGGAGAGTCGCTGGCCGAATACTGGTGGTGCACCATGCGCGCCCTCGACTTCGGCAACGGCCTTGGCCCCAACCTGATAGTGGACGACGGCGGCGACGCGACCCTGCTGATACACAAAGGCGTGGAGTCGGAACGCAACCCCGAGATGCTGCACGCCGACTACAGCAGCTGCGGCGAGGACTTCCGCGAACTGATTGAGCTGCTGTGCACGGTGCGCCCCAACGTGCCCGCCGACTACTGGACACGCATGGCCCAAGGCGTCAGAGGCGTGAGCGAAGAGACGACCACAGGCGTGCACCGCCTCTACCAGATGATGGAGCGCGGCGAACTGCTGTTCCCGGCCATCAACGTCAACGACTCGGTGACCAAGAGCAAGTTCGACAACCTCTATGGCTGCCGCGAGAGCCTGGCCGACGGCATCAAGCGCGGCACCGACGTCATGATAGCCGGCAAGGTGGCCGTGGTCTGCGGATACGGCGACGTGGGCAAAGGCTGTGCCCAGAGCATGAGAGGCTTCGGCGCACGCGTCATAGTGACCGAGATAGACCCCATCTGCGCCCTGCAGGCCGCCATGGAAGGCTACGAAGTCAAGCGCGTCGAAGACGTGGTGGAGCAGGCCGACATATTCGTGACCACCACGGGCAACTGCGACATAATCACCATAGAGCACATGGAGCGCATGAAGGACCAAGCCATAGTGTGCAACATAGGCCACTTCGACAACGAGATTCAGGTCGACAAGCTCGAGAACTACCCCGGCATACGCGAGGTCAACATCAAGCCGCAGGTTGACAAGTTCATCTTCCCCGACGGGCACAGCATCATCCTGCTCAGCCGCGGCCGCCTCGTCAACCTCGGCAACGCCACGGGGCACCCCAGCTTTGTGATGAGCAACTCGTTCACCAACCAGACGCTGGCCCAGATGGAGCTCTGGAGCAAGCAGTACGAAGTGGGCGTCTACCGCCTGCCCAAGCACCTCGACGAGGAAGTGGCGCGCCTGCACCTCGAAAAGCTCAGCGTGCACCTGACCGAGCTGACGCAGAAGCAGGCCGACTACATAGGCGTGCGCCCCGAAGGGCCCTACAAGGCCGACTTCTACCGCTACTGACAAGGCACCGCCGCACACCCGGCGGCACACCCCATACCGACCCCGGCAGGCATCGCACGTCGACGCCCGTCGGGGTCGGACCGCTTGCGGCCAAGGCCCGTGCGGCAAAAGCAGCGGAAAATGTACGGCAATTGTCAACAGAATCTAATTTAGGTTATATTTGCGCCTGATTTGCAACCGAACACACAGTATTATTAGCCACATTCAAAAAAATCTGAACATGAGAAAAATATCGACAGCAGCACTGGCAATGGCCGGATGCGCAATGATGATGAGCGGATGCCAATGCTCCGACAACGGCTCGACAGGCAGCGCCGCCATTGACCGCCAGAGCATCGAGACCAACGTGCGCGAATTCGTCTACCCGCTGCCCACGGCATTCGAAGTGACCGAAATGCTCAACCGCATCGAAGCCGCCTACATCCAAGGCATCTGCAACGACCCGCAGAACATCGACCAGTATCTGACCGAAAGCCAGAAGGCGCTCAACCTCGGCGTCTACAGCGCCGACATGAGCTACGCCAGCACCTACAACCAGCACCAGAGCGTGGTCGACTTCATGAACGTGTCGCGCAAGCTCATCGACGGCCTCGACATGACGGCGGCCATCGACCCCGAACTGCCCGAGAAGGTGGAGCGCTTCGAGAACAACAAGGACGAACTGATAAAGCTGATCTCCGAATCGTTCTACGACTCGTATGACTACCTCAACAAGAACGACCGCGGACCCATATCGATGCTGGTGGTGGCCGGCAGCTGGATCGAAGGCCTCTACATCACCACACACATCTCGGACGACACGTTCAACAACAAGGAGATGGTCAAGATAGTGATGTCGCAGAAGGAGCCGCTGACCAAGCTGATGGAGCTGCTGGGCCGATATGCCCACGTGGACTACATCGAAAGCCTGCAGGCCGAACTGCAGCCCATCTTCGACATCTACTCGCAGGTGGACGAGGGCAGCATCACCGAGAACCAGCTCGAAAGCATCAAGAAGTGCATCGACGCGGTGCGCTCCAAGATAATAGAATGACACACGCAGGCAGACACGGCCGCACGCGCCGCACCGTCTGCCCCTGACACCACACACCGGACGGGACACCGAGAGGCCGACGAAAGCCTGCGGTGTCCCGCCTTGCTGTAGACCGCCCGCAGACGCACCCGCATCATGACCACACCCGAACAGATATACCGCTTTCTGGACGACATCGGCATAGCCTACACCGTGGCCGAGCACCCGCCCACACCCACCACAGCCGACGCCCTCAGGTATGCCCGCGCAGACGAGGGCACGCACTGCAAGAACATCCTGCTGCGCGACCACAAGGGCACGCACCACTATCTGGTGGTCTGCGACTGCCGCCACTCCATCGACATGGAGGCGCTGCAGCGGCAGCTGGGGCGCGGACGGCTCTCGTTCGCCTCGGCGGCAAGGCTGATGCGCCTGCTCGGCGTGCAGGCGGGGTCGGTCAGCCCGCTGGGCCTGGTGGCCGACACCGGGCACGCCGTGGAGCTGATAATGGACGAGCGGCTGCAGGAGTCGGACAGGCTGTCGTTCCACCCCAACGACTGCCGCCTGTCGCTGACGCTGACGCGCGAGGACTTCGCGAAATTCGTGCTGGCAACGGGCCGCACGCCCCTCTGGAAAAAACTCTACTGAGGCTGCCGCAGGCTGCCGAATGCCGAAAGTTGTGTTTATCTTTACGTCCGCATATAGTAACCTCAAAACCACAGACCGACAATGAGCGAAGTATTGCTTGAAGCCCTGATGCAACTGTTTGCACTGCTGACCGACGTCAAAAACTCTCGCGACACCGGCCGGGGCAAAGTCGAAGAATTCCTGGCTCGCCAGCTGAGCAACGAATACGTCAACAGATACCTCCTGCGCTACGACTACTACATCGACAACTTCCACCGCAACACATACAGCCACGACAACAGCATCCGCGAGCAGCAGTGGTCGGACAACCTGAACCGGATGATAGAGATATGCAACGAGCTGAACCGCGAAGTGGAGCTCGAAGCCAAGATTCTGATACTGAACTCGCTGCTCAACCACATAGCCAAGCCCGACATCAGCGAGGACGAAGAGCGCTTCGTGGACACGCTGGCCGAGCATCTGCGCATCAACGCCAACGACTACTGGAACCTGAAGGCCTTCTCGCTCGAAGGGGCGGCATACGTGGCCGACAAGCACCGCCTGCTGCAGATAAGCGGAATGCCCGACAAGAGCAATCCCGACATCAAGCACATCTACAACCCCAAGCAGCAGGTGGTGATATGGGTGCTGCACATCAAGTGCACCAACACCTTCGTGTTCCGCTACAAGGGCGAGCGCAACCTCTACCTCAACGGTCACAAGGTCGAGGAGAACCGCATCTACCCCATGGAGCCCGGGTCGTTCATCAAGACCTCGCGGATGCGCCCGATCGATTACAGCAACATATCCGAAAAGTTCATAGCCCGGCAGGACCGCAGCCGCATCATCTACCGCGCCGTCGACATCGAATACAAGTTCAGCGACAGCCAGATAGGCATACACCGCTTCAGCTTTGTGGGCCAGAGCGGACAGCTGGTGGCCATCATGGGCGGCAGCGGCACCGGCAAGTCGACCCTGCTCAACCTGATGAACGGCAACTACCGGCTCAGCCACGGCAGCATCACCATCAACGGCTACAACCTGCACACCGAACGCGAGATGCTGCGGGGCGTGATAGGATACGTGCCGCAGGACGACATGCTCAACGAGGAGCTGACTGTATATGAGAACCTGAAGTTCAACGCGCGCCTGATATTCAACAATATGAGCAAGGAGAAGCAGGCCACCCTGATAGAAAAGGCCCTCAACGACTTCGACCTGGTGGAGGCGCGCAACCTGAAGGTGGGCACCAAGCTCAACAAGATTCTGAGCGGCGGACAGCGCAAGCGCCTCAACATAGCGCTGGAGCTGATGCGCGAGCCGTCGGTCCTGTTTGTGGACGAACCCACGTCGGGGCTCTCGTCGCTCGACTCGGAGAAGGTCATGCTGCTGCTCAAGCGCCAGGTGCTCAAGGGCAAGCTGGTGATAATCAACATCCACCAGCCCAACAGCGACCTCTACAAGCTGATAGACAAGCTGCTGATAATAGACAAGGGCGGCCGCATCATCTACAACGGCAACCCGATGAACGCCATAGTCCACTTCAAGAAGAAGGCGCACTACGTCAACCCCGAAGAGCGCGAGTGCTATGTGTGCGGCAACGTCAAGACCGAACAGCCCTTCCGCATCATAGAGGCGCGCATGGTCGACCCCTACGGACGACAGATAAGGCAGCGCAAGGTGAGCGCCGAGGAATGGTACGAGCAGTATCTGCACGACTTTGAGGAGAAGTTCGACTGGAAATACAAGGAGAAGGTGCAGAAGGAGAAGCTGCCGCCCAACCTCTACTCCATACCCAACCGCCTGCGGCAGTTCAAGACCTACGCCAAGCGCGACGCCCTGAAGAAGTTCAAGGACGGGCAGTATCTGCTCATCAACATGTTCGAAGTGCCGCTGCTGGCCTGCATCCTCGCGCAGGCCACCAAATACATAGGCAGCGGCGCCGGATACCTCTACCACCTCAACACCAACATACCGGCCTACCTCTTCATGTGCGCGGTGGTGGCCATCTTCGTGGGGCTCAACGTCAGCGCCGAAGAGATAATCAAGGACCGCAAGCTGCTGCAGCGCGAGATGTTCCTCAACCTGAGCCGCTCGTCGTATCTCAACAGCAAGATAATGAACCTGATGCTGATAGCCGGCGTGCAGTCGCTGCTGCTGGCGCTCATCGGCAACTACATTCTCGAGATACGCGGGATGCTGCTGGGATACTGGATAATACTGTTCTCCACGTTCGTCTACGCCATAATGCTGGGCCTCAACATCAGCAGCGGCCTCAAGACGGCCGTGGCCATCTACGTGTCCATTCCGCTCATCCTCGTGCCCGAGCTGCTCTTCAGCGGCACCATAGTCAACTTCGACCGCCTCCACCCGTCGATATCCGACCGGCAGTACGTGCCGCGCATAGGCGACATGATGATTTCACGCTGGGCCTACGAGGCGCTCATAGTCCATCAGTTCAAGGACAACCGCTTCGAAAAGCACTTCTTCGACATCGAGCAGAAGCGGAGCGACGCCTCCTACATCAGCGCGTCGTGGATTCCGGAGCTCGACCGCATCAACGACGAGTGCCAGGCGGCGCAGCTCGCGAGCGACCAAGCCACCCTGGCCCGACGCACGCAGCTGCTGCAGAGCGAAATGACCAAGCTGACCGGCCGGCAGCCCCTCGGCCGCATCGACGCATCGACCTACGACAGCGACATGCACGCCGACATCAGGCAGCGCCTGGCAGACCTGCGCGAGCACTACCTCGACGCCTACAACCACTACAACCACCAGACCGACAGCATCTACAACGACATGGCACGCCGCATGGGCGGCACCGACAAGGTGGTGGCCTTCAAGAACCGATACGTCAACGCCACACTCGAAGACTGGGCACTCAACCGCAAGGACTTCAGGCAGATAGACGTCTACGAAGACCTGATAGTGCGCAAGAAGCAGCCCGTCTACCACAACCCCACCAACAACTGGGGCCGGGCACACTTCTACGCGCCCAACAAACGCTTCTGCGGAATGCTGGTGCCCACGCCTGTCTTCAACTGCATATTCATCTGGGTGATGAGCGGCATACTCTACGTCACGCTCTACTTCGACCTGCTGCGCCGACTGATATCCTACATCGAGCACATCAGGCTCAGCCGCATGAACCGACGGCTGCAGAAACTGAGAATCTGACGCCATTGGAGCGACAAATCGACAGTGGGCAGCGGTTTTTGGTTTGAAACAGTTACATGGTTGCATGATATTTAATATATTTGCAACCCAAAACGAAGAAAAATGACCGAATTAAAAGAAATAGCAGAAAAAGCATGGGACGACCGCAGCCTGCTGGCCAGCCCCGAAGTGAAGAAAGGCATATTTGAAATAATCGAGCGGCTCGACAAGGGCCTGCTCCGCGTGGCCCAGCCCGAAGGCGACGGCAGATGGACGGTGAACGACTGGGTGAAGAAAGCCGTCATCCTCTACTTCCCGCTGCTCGACATGAAGACCACCGAGGCCGGACCGCTCGAATTCCACGACAAGATTCCGCTCAAGAGCAACTACGCCGAGCTCGGCGTCCGCGTGGTGCCGCAGGCCGTGGCACGCTACGGCGCCTACCTTGAGCGCGGCGTGGTGCTGATGCCCTCTTACGTCAACATAGGAGCGCACGTCGAAGCGGGGACCATGGTCGACACATGGGCGACCGTGGGCAGCTGCGCCCAGATAGGCAAGGGCGTGCACCTGAGCGGCGGCGTGGGCATAGGCGGCGTGCTCGAACCGGTGCAGGCCGCGCCGGTCATCATCGAAGACCACGCCTTCATCGGCTCGCGCTGCATAGTGGTCGAGGGATGCCACATCGGGACCGAAGCGGTGATAGGCGCCGGCACCGTGCTGACGGCGTCGACCAAGATAATCGACGTCACCGGCGACGAACCCGTCATAATGAAAGGCGAAGTGCCCGCACGCTCGGTAGTCATCCCCGGCTCCTACGCCAAGAAGTTCCCGGCGGGCGAGTTCAGCGTGCCGGCGGCGCTCATCATAGGCAAGCGCAAGGAATCGACCGACCGCAAGACGTCGCTCAACCAGTGCCTGCGCGACTACAACGTCTCAATCTGACGGACGGGGCCCGTTTTGAAGCCTCGCCGAACACCATAACGCAATTTGTCGTAATTTCGGGTCCCGAAAAGACGACAAGTTGCGTTCTTTTTGCAACCGTGACCACTCAAAACAATCAGACATGCAGAACTATCAGCAAGACATCAGGCAGGCCGTGGCGGCGCTCGAAGCCGGCGGCGTCATCCTCTACCCCACCGACACCGTGTGGGGCCTGGGCTGCGATGCGGCCAACGCCGAGGCCGTGGCCAGGATATACGCCATCAAGCAGCGGCAGGAGAGCAAGAGCATGCTGGTGCTGGTCGACTGCCCGCAGCGCATGGCCGTCTACGTCGACACGGTGCCCGACGTGGCATGGGACCTGATGGAACTTGCCAACAAGCCCCTGACCATCATCTACGACGGCGCCAGGAACCTTGCCCCCAACCTGATTGCCGACGACGGCAGCATAGGCATCCGCGTCACCGCCGAGCAGTTCAGCCGCGACCTGTGCGCACGCTTCCGCCGGCCCATAGTGTCGACCTCGGCCAACATCAGCGGCCGGCCCACGCCGCGCACCTTTGCCGAAATACCGGACGAAATCATAAGGCAGTGCGACTACGTGGTCGAATACCGCCGCAACGACAACAGCACCCGGCAGCCGTCGGGCATAATAAAGCTCGGCGCCGACAGCCGGGTGAAGATTATCAGACCATAAAAAACACGACAGCCATGAGCGTAAAATATCCCATCGACATCGTCAACCACAAATTCTACGAAACGGTGGACGTACAGGTCCGCTTCAACGACATCGACATCTTCGAGCACGTCAACAACGCCGTCATTCAGAGCTACTTCGACCTGGGCCGCGTCACCTACCTCGAACGGATATACGGCAGGAACTTCTACCGCAACGACCAGGTGCTGATAATAGCCTCGAACAAGACCGACTTCCACGATCCGGTGCTGATGGACGACGAGCTCGAAGTGCGGACGTCGATATACGAGATAGGCGTCAAGAGCCTGAAGATGATACAGGTCATCTACGACCGCCGCAGCCACCGCATCAAGACCGTGTGCGACTCGGTGATGGTGGCCGTGCAGCGCAGCACCGGCACCAGCATCGAGCTGCCGCAGCAGTGGCGCGACGCCATCGAGATGTTCGAGAAGATGGCGCACTGACGCCGCAGCTGACCGAAGTCATTTCCGGAGCCGCAGCCGCAGCCGTGGCCGGCGGCACCGACTGCATTAAAAGCCCACTGCCGCACCATAATAGAAAACAAATTCATAACTTGCGGCTTTGATATGCCTACACGATTAGAAATGACTCCGAAAACCCTGATAACGCTCCTTTGCCTCGGCACGGCCACTGTGGCCGGCTCGCAGACAACCGACGAGCTTGACATGATGATCAGCCGGCTCGAAGCGGCCAGCGGCACCGAAAACGCACTGCCGATAGCCGACAGCGCCTACTCGCTTGCCACGGCACTGGGCGACACCGCCACGTCCGACTACGTGCTGATGAACCGCGTGTCGTGCCTGCAGCAGCTGTCGCTCTACGACAGCACCATCATCTGGGCCGACCGCGTGGAGCAGATACTGCGCCAGCACGGCAACTACGACTACATCTACCCCACCATCTACATCAGAATACTCAGCTACATTGAGGTGGGCAAATACCAGCTGGCCATGCAGCAGGCCAAGAAGCTGCTGGCCGAAGCCAACGAACGCGGCAGCCTCGTGGCCAAGATATACGCCATGGAGTGCCAGGGCCTGGTCAACTCCGAGCAGGGACGCGACGACGAGGCATTCGCCACCTACACCAACTGCCTCAACGAGATAGAGAACAGCGGCAACGTCGAGGAACTGGGCTCGCTCAAGCTCGAAGTGGCCACCTTCCGCATACAGGCCGCGCAGCACATCGAAAACAAGAACCAGGCACTGGCCGTGCTCGACCAGTACAGCAGAATCATCGAGGAGTTCGGCTCGTCGGACTCGAACGCCGCCGACATGTTCATCGAAGACTACCGGCTGATGATGCACGTGTGCTACGCCAACATCTACATCGACACCAACAACCGCGACCAGGCACTGCGTCACCTCGAAATGGCGCAGGACATCTATGAGCAGTACCCGATTGTGGAAATGTACAAAGCCTACCTCAACGACGCACGGGCACGCCTCGAAATGCTCGACGGCAACTATCGCGAAGCCACCCTCTGCGCCGACAGCGCCGGCACGTTCTATCACCGCAACAATCAGACCAAGTCCGAAATAAAGGCACTGAGGCTGATGATGCGCGGACTCTACCTCTCGAAGCAGTACACCGACATCTACAACGTGGCCGAGCGCATCCTGACGCTCAACGACTCGCTCAACACCCAGAGCTACTCGAAGGCCGTGGAGGAATACCAGACCATGCTGCAGGTCGACAAGCTGAGCATGGAGGCCGACAAGCTGCAGATTGAAGCCGACAAGCTGCAGGCCCGCCAGACCATGTGGATATTCATCATCATCACAATAGTGGCCGTGTCGACCATCGTGGTGCTGGTCATGAAACGCAGACGCCAGCAGGAACGCCAGAAAATACTGAGCGAGCAGAAGAAACTGCTCGAAGAGGAAGTGGAACGGCAGACCAAGGAACTGCGCCTGCAGAAGACCGAAATCGAGATGAAGAACCGCGACATAACCGACAGCATCAACTATGCGCAGCGCATCCAGACGGCCATTCTCCCCAACCTCAACGCACTCAAGGACTGCGGCATCGAGGGCGCATTCAAGCTCTTCATCCCCTGCAACATAGTGAGCGGCGACTTCTACTGGAACTTCATAGGCAAGGAGAACATCATCTTTGCCTGCGCCGACTGCACGGGCCACGGCGTGCCGGGAGCATTCATGTCAATGATTGGCACCACCATCCTCAACGACCTGTGCGAGCATCAGCCCGAACCGCCCTCGCCCGCCGAACTGCTCGAACTGCTGCACATCAGCCTGCTGCAGGTGCTCAACCAGAGCGGCGAGTCGGCGTCGAAAGACGGCATGGACATCGCCATCATCAACTACAACACCCGGACCCGCAAGGCCCAGATTGCCGGCGCACGACGCCCCACCTACGTCTACCGCAACGGCGAAATGGAGGAGTGCAAGGGCGTCAAGCGCAGCATAGGCGAGCGCGACTACACCCGCGAGACGCTCCCCTTCGTCGACCACGAATACGAGTTCGCCAAGGGCGACACCGTCTACCTCTGCTCCGACGGCCTGGCCGACCAGTTCGGCGGCCCCACGCCCAACGGCAAGAGGCTCAAGAGCAGCGGCCTGACCAAGATGCTCAACACGCTGGTGGAACTGCCACTCGACCAGCAGGCGGCCAAAATCGAAGAAATGTACTACGAGTGGCGCGGCAGCTGCGAGCAGTTCGACGACATATCGCTCATCGGCATCCGCTTCTGACGCGCGCACACAAAAAAGCCCTGCCCCTCGCAGGGCAGAGCTTCCAATATTTTCTGCTTGCCGACGCCGGCGCTCTATGCCGACATGGGGTCGAGAGTCGGATTGCGGCGCTCCATGACGTTCTGCCAGAGGGCGTAGATGTCGTTGCGCGACGAGCGGGCCACACCCTCGGTCTGCACCAGCTTGCTGCGCCTCGCTATGAGCAGTGCCCCCGACGGCGCGCTGCAGCTGTCGTTGGCCAGCACGAAGTCAATGTTGTGGTCGAACATGTCGGCAATCGACAGGACGTCGGCCACGCAATCCACAATCAGCACACGGCGATATTTGCGGCACAGGCGGCCGAGAGCCGTCAGCGTGCAGCGGTCGATGTCGGATGCGGTGAAGAGATGCCCGCAGCTGCGACCGGCGGCAAACATGGCCTCGACCGTGTCGGCAAGGCCGGCGTCCGAAGCGCTGACCACGGCAAACGGAATGTCGAGCGCCCGGCAGGCGTCGGCCACATAGCCGTCGGCTCCGGCGGTGGACACGATGACGACACTGCCGTCGAACGGGACGAGCGACGAGAGCACCGAGTCGGTCAGGAAGCGGCGGTCGGAGTTGACGAAGATGCCTTCGTAGCCGGTCAGGTAGAATTGTTCGGGGTGTATGTTCTGATGCGCAACGACCGTCTGATAGATGGAGCTGAGGCCGCTGAGCTGCATGAAGCTGTCGGACAAATCGTGAATTACGTGCGTTTCCATAAGCGATGAGGTTATCAGGTAAAACTCGGTATCATGACAATCGTCGGGCAGAAAACACGTATGTTGTCGGCTCTTTTTCATTAAAAAAGTCGTGATCATGGGCCTGGGGGCGGCAACAGGGGCTTTTTTCACAAAAAGCGTCGTGGTTTTAACTGTTTTATTCCAACATTTTGTAGTTTTAAGGATTGATAACAAACAGACCCCGCAAACCACTGCAAAACAACGCTCTATGTTAGTAAAGACATACGGTTCGGCCGTCAGCGGCATCAACGCCTTCACCGTCACCATCGAAGTCAACGTGTCGCAAGGCATCAAGTTTTTCATAGTCGGGCTGCCGGACAACGCTGTGAAGGAGAGCCAGCAGCGGATGGAATCGGCCCTGAACGTCAACGGATGGCGCTGGCCCGGGCGCAAGATAGTAATCAACATGGCGCCGGCCGACATCCGCAAAGAAGGCTCGGCCTACGACCTGCCGCTGGCCATAGGCATCATGGCGGCGTCGGAACAGATCAGGCCCGACAATCTGCACCGGTATCTGATTATGGGCGAACTGTCGCTCGACGGCAGCATCATGGCCGTCAAGGGCGTGCTGCCGATGGCCATCAAGGCAAAGGAGGAGGGCTTCGAGGGCTGCATCTTCCCGATGTGCAACGCCCGCGAGGCGGCCATTGTGAAGGGAATCAAGATTTTCGGAGCGAGCACGCTGAACGATGTGGCCACCTTTCTCGAAACCGGCAGCGGCCTCGACGAGGTGACGGTGGACACCGACGAGGAGTTCGAGCGCGGCCTCGGCCTCAACGACTTCGACTTCTCGGAAGTCAAGGGTCAGGAGAGCGTCAAGCGGGCGCTCGAGATTGCGGCCGCCGGCTCGCACAACATCATTCTCATCGGCGCGCCGGGCTCGGGCAAGTCGATGATGGCCAAGCGCCTGCCGTCCATCCTCCCGCCGCTGACGCTCGATGAGGCGCTCGAGACCACCAAGATACACTCGGTGGCCGGCAAGATTCAGGGCGGCGCATCGCTGATAACCCGACGGCCGTTCCGCAGCCCGCACCACACCATCTCGGACGTAGCGCTGGTGGGTGGCGGCAGTTTTCCGCAGCCGGGCGAGATTTCGCTGGCCCACAACGGCGTGCTCTTTCTCGACGAGCTGCCGGAGTTCAAGCGGACGGTGCTCGAGGTGATGCGCCAGCCGCTCGAAGACCGCACCATCAGCATCAGCCGCGCCCGTCTGACCACCGACTATCCGGCCAGCTTCATGCTTGTGGCCAGCATGAACCCGTGTCCGTGCGGATATTTCAACCATCCGGAGCGCAAGTGCGTGTGCAGCCCGGGCATGGTCCAGAAGTATCTGGGCCGCATCTCGGGCCCGCTGCTCGACCGCATCGACCTGCACATCGAGGTGGTGCCCGTGCCGTTCAACAAGCTGGCCGAAGCGCCTCCGGCCGAGTCGAGCGCCGCAATCAGGAAACGCGTGATGGCGGCCAGAGAGATACAGACCCTCCGATACCGCGACGAGACGGGGATTCACTGCAACGCGCAGATGACGTCGCGCATGCTCAGCAAATACGCCTCGCCCGACGAGAGCGGACGCCGCATTCTGAAACTGGCCATGGAGCGGCTGGGGCTGTCGGCACGGGCCTACGACAGGATTCTGAAGGTGTCGCGCACCATTGCCGACCTCGAAGGCTCTGAGCGCATCACGTCGGCACACATCTCCGAAGCCATCCAGTATCGCAGCCTCGACCGCGACACGTGGGGCAATTAGAAACGATAGCGCGCCTGCAGCTTGAGCTCGGTGGTGTGCGAGGAGTTGACCTGCGTGTGGCCCGAACTGATGACCGACCGGTCGGAATAGCGGACGTGATGCACGCGCAGGCCAAGCGTCAGACTGTCAAGCGGTTTATACGAGACATTCATCAGCCCGGCAATGCCGCGGTTCTGGAACGACGGAATCGAGAACGAATAGAGGACGTCGGGCAGGAAGGAATAGATGCGGCTGTAGTAATCGTCGGTGTCGAAGTGCGAAATCACCCAGTCGATGGTGAAGCGCGGCAGACGGTAGCGCACGTTCTGGCTTATCATGAAGCCGTTGGAGTGGAAGCGGCCGGCGTCGTAGCTTGTCAGGTCGAGTGTCGATCTGATGGTCACATAGTCGAAGACACTCTGCCACACCAGCTTGTACGACTTGCGGCTGTGCTCCACCAGCGCGCTGCCGCCGCCAATGGGCTGACGCTCGTTGCGGTCGTATTTGAAGCGGAAGCGGAGCTCGCTGGCGGCCGACACGGTGCAGGTGGCGTGGAGCCGCATCACGCTGCCCGTCGACGGCGCCGGAACCTGATAGCGCATCCAACGATAACGATAGACATTGACACTGCCCAGCAGCGACAGCCTCGGCACGGGCGACAGCGACAGCGCGGCATAGAGGCCCTCCTCGCCGCCGGGCTGCGACGAGCGCGAGAATGAGTTCTGATAAACCGAAAAATATTTGCGGCCGTAGTTGCGATAGGAGAGCGTGAAGCAGACGTCGCGCGGCAGCAGGAAATCGAAATTCTGCAAGACGGCATATCCGCCGCCGCTCTGCCAGGCCACCTCGCCCGACATCGACAACGGCCTGTCGTAGAAGACGTAGTCGGCCGAGAGGGTCGTCATGTCGCTGCCCGTGGGGTAGAACTTTTTGTAGGGCTTGTCGGGCTCGGCAAGTGGGATGCCCGAGTGCCAGTGGTTGACGCCGCAGCCGGCGGCCACCTTTTCGTGCGAATAGCGCGCATAGGCGCCGTAGAGCTGCTGACGGAGCGAGTGGCGCTTGGAGAGCTCGGAGGCCGTGCGGTGATAGCCGGTGGCGCTGATGCTCTGCATCCGCAGCGTCAGAGTGTCGTCGGCAAGCGTGGCGTCGCCCTTGGTCGACGAGGCGAAGGCCACGGCCGTGAGCGAACCCCACCGCGCCCTTGCCGCCAGGCCGCGCAGATAGCCGCTCTCGGTCGCCGAAAAGTTGGGCGCTATGCCGTTGAAACAACGCGTCACCGATGTCTGCATCGACGAAAAATCGACCGCAAAGCCCGTCCACAGGCCCAGCCCCTGGCCGAAGCGCGCCGAATAGTTACCCAGAATGACCTGCTTCAGCCACGAGTTCCGGGGCTTGTAATTGACGAATCCCGACACGAAATCGGTGGTCGGATAGTAGCGCGAGAACATCGGCTCGCCGGCATCGTTCTCGAAAAGCAGTCCGCAGCGCAGCCGCTTGTTGGCCGTGAACTCCTGCTTGAGCAGGACCTTGTAGGGTCCGCCCTTGAAGGCAGCCTCGGTCGTGTCGGTCGCGGCCCGGTAGCCCACCGCGCGCGGCAGCGACGTCTGCACCCTCAGCAGCGATTTGCCGTGCACACGGAGGCGGCGCCGGCCCGTTATGCGGTGGTCGTAGCCGCCCACGTAGACATAGGGCATCAGCCGCACCACGGCCAGACTGTCGAAGCCGGGCAGGCCGTAGAGTTCGGACACATCGGCAAAGCCGCCCGTCAGCACCTTGCGCGCTATCGACCTGACCATCAGCGGCGACACGGCCGGCATGGCGCTCAGGGCGTCGTAGTCGGGGTCGTTGAGGTTGATGGGGTTCTCCTCTATTTCGGCCAGCGATTCGGCCAGCTCGTCGTTGGCCTCCGAGGCGCCGTCGTCCTGCATGTCTTCGAGGGCATAGGTCAGGCCGCCGTGCTCGTCGGCCACCTGAGCCGGCGTCAGTGCGCTCATCAGCAGAGCCATCGCTGCAACGACGATTCTTTTCATTCGGCCGGCTTTTGGTTGAAGATTCCGCACACGGCAAACGACACGCCCGAGGTGACGCCAAGCTGCCGATGATAGCTGACGCCGGCGTTGACCGTCAGCAGGCCATAGGCAAAGCCCGCGCCGGCCGAGATGTTGAGCGGCGCCGACGACACGCCGAACGAGGCATAGAGGCGCCCGCCCGGCTCGACGCAGAGGGCCGCCTTGCCCACCGGGTCGGAGTCGAACCGCTTTTCGACTTCGCCCAGCACGCTGACGACGCCAAGACGCCACCTGACGCCGAACTGCGCCGCTGACGGGCAGTCGGCCTCAACGTGGTCGTAGTCGAACGCGCTCTGCTCCACGTTGTGCAGGGCAAAGGCCACCACGCACTCCGGCACCGGCGAGTATTGGAAGCCGACCGAAGAGAATCCGGTGGTGGATTTAATGTCGTAGGGAATATACTGTGTGACAATATGATATCCAAAGCCGACCGAGACCGGCACGCCAAATCGGCGCGAATATTGCAGGCCAAACGCCGTGAACCGGCTGACATCGTCGCCACAGACCGAAAACGAGCCGCCCACCGAGCCGAACGGCGTGCCCAGGCCAAGCCGCAACTGCCTTTCGGCCAGCTCTTTCAGCCCATAGGGCAGCACATACGAAACCATCATGTCCAAAGCCTCGATCGACGCCAGCTGGGCCGGATTGTCGGATGCCAGACTGATGCCCGCCGCCACCGAACCGATGTCGGCCGCGCCAATCGCCACCGCCTGACGGGCAACCACCTCCTGCGGGCACGAATTGCGAGCCAGACCCGCAAAGGCCAGCACCGCCATGACTTTTGCAACAAAAGATTTGGGAACATTCATTTTTTCAGACATTTGGCATTCGCAGCGCAATAATAAACCAAATGTTGAAAAATACAAGCAACTGTTACTTTTTAATTTTTGACGGATTGCGGCTGATGAACTCCTTCCACGTCTTGGGCGCGGCTGTCTGCCCCGACGTCAGATTCCTGTTCTGCAGAAAGTGGCAGTAGGCGGCCGCCAGACCGTCGGTGGCGTCGAGATACTTGGGGATATCGTCGAAGCGCAGCATCTTCTGCAACATCATGGCCACCTGCTCTTTAGCCGCATTACCCTGCCCCGTTATGGCCTGCTTGATGCGCAGCGGGGCATACTCGCACACCGGAATGTCGAACTGCAGGACGGCCGCCATGCAGACCCCCTGAGCCCGCCCGAGCTTGAGCATGCTCTGCACGTTCTTGCCATAGAACGGAGCCTCTATCGCCATCTCGTCGGGCAGATAAGTCTCGGCCAACTGCTTGACTCTGGCAAAGATACGCTTCAGCTTCAGATACGGGTCATTCAGATCCTTGAGCTCGAGCACGCCCATGGCAATCACCGTGGCATGGTTGCCGTTGACGCCCAGCACGCCATAGCCCATGACGTTGGTTCCCGGGTCGATGCCCAGAATCACTCTCTCAAACGACTCGTTCACAGCAAGACGGCTTTTTTCATCATCGTGTTGAAATAGAGGCACTTTTCGCCATACTTGCCGGCCATCAGCTCGTTGAGCGCCGCCGAGCACTTCATCACGTCGCCGAGCGCCTCGATCGACGGGCAACGCCACTGGCACGAAAAAGTCCGGCTGCCGGCCGTCTGAGCCGTCTTTTCGAGCTCGTAGATGTCGTTCTGCGCCTGCGGAGCCGCGTCGAGCATGTTGGGCAGATAGACCTCCTGAATCCACTGGCTCCATTGCCCGAAACTGCCCTCGTCGACCACGTAGGTGGTGTTGAATAGATACATTTTACGCTTCGTTTTGTTTGATGGAACAGACAGAAAAAATGCAGACGGCGCCGAAGTGTGACGACCGCCTGCAGCTATCTGAAAAAATGAAATGCGATTTTTAGTCAATCATGTCGAAGCCCGTGTACGGAACCAGCACTTTCGGGATGCGGATGCCCTCGGGCGTCTGGTTGTTTTCGAGCAGAGCGGCCACGATGCGCGGCAAGGCCAGAGCGCTGCCGTTGAGCGTGTGGGCCAGCTGAGTCTTCTTGTCGTTGCCCTCCTTGAATCTGAGTTTCAGACGATTGGCCTGGAACGATTCGAAGTTCGACACCGAGCTGACTTCGAGCCAGCGCTTCTGGGCGGCCGAGTAGACCTCGAAATCGTAGGTCAGGGCCGACGTGAAGCTCATGTCGCCGCCGCAAAGACGGACGATGCGGAACGGCAGTTCGAGTTTCTCGACCAGCCCGCGCACGTGCGCAACCATCTCGTCCAGAGCCTCATACGACTTGTCAGGATGCGTAATCTGCACAATCTCGACCTTGTCGAACTGATGCAGGCGGTTAAGGCCGCGCACATCGGCGCCCCACGAGCCGGCCTCGCGACGGAAGCAGGCCGAATAGGCGCAGTTCTTCACGGGGAAGTCAGTCGATTTGAGAATCACATCGCGATAGATATTGGTCACAGGCACTTCGGCCGTCGGAATCATATACAGATTGTCGAGGCCCACGTGATACATCTGGCCCTCCTTGTCGGGCAGCTGGCCCGTGCCGAAACCCGAATCCTCGTTGACCACAAGCGGCGGCATCACCTCGTTGAAGCCGGCCTTGGCGGCCTCGTCGAGGAAGAAGCTGATGAGGGCGCGCTGCAGCCGGGCGCCCTTGCCCTTGTAGAACGGGAAGCCGGCCCCGGTCACCTTGATGCCGAGGTCGAAATCGATGATGTCGTATTTTTTGATGAGCTCCCAGTGCGGCTGTGCGCCGGCGGGCAGTTCAAACTCGTCGCAGCTCTTGTAGACCACCACGTTGTCGGCGGCGGTCCTGCCCTCGGGCACAAGTTTCGACGGCAGGTTGGGCAGCAACACCAGCTGGGCCTTGAGTTCGCGCTCGGCCTCAGTCAGCTTTTCGTCGAGAGCCTTGATCTTGGCCTTGATGTCCGACGTGCGGGCCTTGGCGGCCTCGGCCTCGTCTTTGCGGCCACTCTTGATCAGTTCGCCCACCGAGCGCGAAATGACATTCATCTCCTGCTGAAGCGCCTCGACCTCAGCCTGATACGATTTGCGCTCGTTGTCGGCGGCTATGATTTTGTCCACGATTGCGGTCGCGTCGAAGTTCTTGACCTTCAGGCGCTCGATAACAAAATCCTTGTTTTCCTGTATTAGCTTAAGCGTAAGCATACCTAAATTTTTAAATATAAAATCTCCTGATTCTGATACCTTTAAGTAACAAAAACAGGAGACTGTAAATTCGTTGAAAGAAAAATTATTCTGCCGGTACTACAGAAACATACGACCTGTCATTTTTCTTCTTGGTGAAAGCTACCGTGCCGTCAACCAACGCATACAATGTGTGGTCCTTGCCCATGCCTACATTGTTGCCCGGGTGATGCTGAGTGCCTCTCTGACGGATGATGATGTTACCGGCCTTTGCACTCTGACCGCCGAATATCTTTACGCCAAGACGTTTGCTTTCCGATTCACGACCGTTCTTAGAACTGCCGACACCTTTTTTGTGTGCCATGGTATCTTAATGTTTTAAAAAGTTCAACCTAAAATGTTTTCAATCTGAATTTGTGTGAGGTACTGACGGTGACCGTTCAGCTTGCGATAGCCCTTTCTTCTCTTCTTGTGGAAGACGAGGACCTTGTCGCCCTTGCAGTGGGTGAGCACCTTGGCCGAAACCTTAGCGCCGTCCAGCACCGGAGCGCCAATCTTGACCGCACCATCGTTGTCAATCAAAAGAACTTTGTCAAATTCTACGGAAGAGCCTTCTTCCTGAGAAAGACGATGCACAAATATCTTCGAGTCTTTCTCTACCTTAAATTGCTGACCTGCAATTTCTACAATAGCATACATTATAATAAACTATATTTTATTATCACCTGCAGGCGGGCTTCCACCATGGAACTACCACTTGACGAGCCATGCAGATTTTCCGGCGCAAAAGTACTACTTTTTTTTGTTTCCTCCAAACACTCAATCCGCTTCCGAGTCAAATTATCAGTCGGTTCGCGCCGGGCCGCTGGCCGCAAATCGAAATATATCCGTATTTTTACGACTGATTTCGATCACCAAAAACCGCTTTTTGCCATGGACGATAAAATAGAACTCCACTTATACGGCCTGTCCAAATCCAACCAGAACGACGCTTTCGCACTCATCCTGAGCAGCATGAACAACGGCGCACGCCTCCCCATCGTGATTGGGCTTTCGGAGGCGCAGGCCATTGCGCTCGTCCTGGAAAAGATAACGCCGCCGCGCCCGCTGACCCACGACCTGTTCGTATCACTGGCGCAGAGCGTCGGCGTCACCGACATCGAAGTGCTGATCTACGACCTGCGCGATGGGATTTTCTATTCGAAACTGATCTGCCACGGCGCCACCGAATGCTGCATCGACGCCCGCACGAGCGATGCCGTGGCCATTGGCCTGCGCTTCGGCGACCGCTGCCGGATATTCGCCTACCGGCACGTGCTCGACAATGCCGGCATCAGCACCGACCACGAGCATCACGCGGCGCCGCCGGCCGCCACGCCGCTGTCGGGCAAGAGCATCGGCGAGCTGCAGATAATGCTCGACAATGCCGTGAAGGCCGAGAAATACGAATTCGCGTCCGACATCAAGAAAGAGATTCTGAGGCGGCAGACCGACAGGCCGTTTTAGCCGCGTCAGGCTTCCATCTGCTTCCAGAGCACGTCTTTGAGCTCCGTCACGCCCTCGCCCGTGTGCGACGAGAAGGCCACCGTGGGGATGCCCTCGGGGTGGACGGTCGAGATCTTGCGGCGCGCCTCGTCGTCGGCAATGTCGAGCTTGGAGATGGCCAGCACGCGGCGCTTGTCGAGGAGCTCGGGGTTGTACTTGCGGAGCTCGTTGAGCAGCACCCTGTATTCGGCCTCGATGTCGGCGGAGTCGGCCGGCACCACAAAGAGCAGGATGGAGTTGCGCTCTATGTGGCGCAGGAATCGCAGCCCGAGCCCGCGGCCCTCGCTGGCGCCCTCGATGATGCCCGGAATGTCGGCCATGCAGAACGAGCGGCCGTCGCGATACTCGACGATGCCCAGATTGGGCACCAGGGTGGTGAACGGATAGTCGGCTATCTCGGGCCGGGCGGCCGACACGGTGCTCAGCAGCGTCGACTTGCCGGCGTTGGGGAAGCCCACAAGGCCCACATCGGCAAGCACCTTGAGCTCCAGCACCACGGCCAGCTCCTCGCGGTCCTCGCCCGGCTGCGCAAAGCGCGGCGTCTGGAACGTGGACGAGCGGAAATGCCAGTTGCCCAGCCCGCCGCGGCCGCCGCGCGCCAGGATGCGCTCCTCCTTGTCTTCGGTAATCTCGAACAGCACCTCGCCCGTGTCGGCGTTCTTGGCCACGGTGCCCAGCGGCACCTCGATGTAGGCGTCCGCGCCGTCGCGGCCGAACGAGCGCTGCTTGCCTCCGCCTTCGCCGTCTTTGGCAAACACGTGGCGGGCGAATTTGAGGTGGATCAGCGTCCAATACTGCGCATTGCCGCGCACTATGACATGTCCGCCACGGCCGCCGTCGCCGCCGTCGGGCCCGCCCTTTTCGACGAACTTCTCGTGCCGCAAATGAGCCGAGCCCGGGCCGCCATGACCCGACCGGCAGAATATCTTAACGTAGTCTACAAAATTTGAACTTGCCATTTTCTGGTGCTGTTTTGTTGTGATTTTCCGGAACTGTTCCGACAAAAAAAGCAAACCATGAATGCGCCCACACGCGTGAGGCGCTCCATGGCTTGCTGCTTTGCTGATACCGTTATTTGACGGCCGTGATGGCCTTGCTGATCTCGGCAAAGATTCCGTTGATGGTGCCGACGCCCTTGATTGACGCCAGCTTGCCCTCTTTGGCATAGAAATCCTTGACCGGAGCGGTCTGCTCTTCGTAGACGCTGATGCGCTTCTCGATGGTCTCGAGGTTATCGTCGCTGCGGCCCGAAGTCTCGCCGCGCTTGAGCAGACGCTGCACGAGCTCTTCTTTCGGCACTTCGAGGTTGACCATTATCGAGACGTCGGTCTTGTAGGTCGCCAGCATTTCCTTGAGCGACTTGGCCTGCTCCACCGTGCGCGGGAAGCCGTCGAAAATGACGCCCGGCACGTTGCCTATTTTCTCGAGATAATTGTCGATCATGCCGATGATGATATCGTCGGGAACCAAGGCTCCCTTGTCGATGTATTTTTTGGCGAGGAAGCCGAGCTCGGTGTTGCCGGTTATTTCCTTGCGAAGCAGATCACCTGTCGAGATGTGTGTCAGGTTGAATTCCTTGATGAGATTTTCGCTCTGTGTGCCCTTGCCCGATCCCGGAGGACCGAATATTACTACGTTAAGCATTTTTGCAGTTATTTTATTAGTGTATAGATGTCTCTCAGATTGCGGGCGTAGCCGTCGTAGTCGAGGCCGTAGCCGATGATGAAGTCGTTGGGGATGTCGAGGCCTACATAGTCGGGGCAGACGTCCTTCTTGCACGACTGCGGCTTGAACAGCATGGTCGCTATCCTGACGTCGGCCGCGCCGAGGCTGCGCACCTGGGCCACAAGGCCTTCGATGGTCACGCCGGTGTCCACGATGTCTTCGACCAGCACCACGGTGCGGCCCTTGATGTCCTCGTTGAAGCCTATCAGCTGCTTGACCTTGCCGGTGGAGCCGGTGCCCTCGTAGGACGCCACTTTGACGAACGTGATCTGGCACGGGATGCTGACGCGCTTCATCAGGTCGGCGGCAAACATGAACGCGCCGTTGAGGATGCATACAAACAATGGCGACTTGTCACTCAGATCGGCGTTGATCTTCCCGGCCACACGGTCTACCGCTTCGAGAATAGTCTGCTCCGGGATGGAGGTTTCGAACTCTTTGTCAAGGACTTTTACTCTTGCCATTGTCTTTTTGCGCGCTTTAGGTTATTTGGTCTGTGTCGATGTCCGGCTCAAAATCGGACAATGCGCAAAAGTATAAAAAAATAGAATGCCGAAAACTTTTTTCATGGGAGCTTGTCTGTTAGTTTTGCCGCGTCAAAACAAACGTCAGAACTATGCAACCAGCAGTAAGCATAATCATGGGCAGCACCTCCGACCTCAAGGTGATGGAAGGCGCCGCCAAGATTCTCGAAGATTTCGGTATCCCGTTCGAAATGAACGCATTGTCGGCACACCGCACGCCGCAGCAGGTGATGGACTTTGCCCGTGGCGCACGCGAGCGCGGCGTCCGCGTCATCATTGCCGGAGCGGGGGGAGCGGCGCATCTGCCTGGCGTGGTGGCGGCCATGACTCCGCTGCCCGTCATCGGCGTGCCCATCAGGGCCTCCATATCGATGGACGGCTGGGATTCGATGCTCTCGATGATTCAGATGCCTCCGGGCATTCCGGTGGCCACCGTCGGCATGGACAACGCGCAGAACGCCGGCATACTGGCGGCGCAGATTCTTGCCGTGGGCAGCGACGAGGTGATGCAGTGCGTAATCGACTACAAGAAATCGCTCGAAAAGAAAATCGAGAAAGCCAACCGCGAACTGGCCGAAATAAAGATCTGGAAGTTCAAGACCAACTGACGGTCCGAATCCGCCACAAAGCCGCAGAGCGTCCCGAAGCCTGAAGTCTGCTTCGGGACGCTCTGCGTGTTTTTTCTGCCGGTGATGCGGAACCGGGCCGGCCTCCTTCATCTCATTTGCTGTTGAGCTCGCGGTCGCGGAAGCCCATCAGGTAGAGGATGGCGTCGAGGCCGTTGGCCGAGATGGCGTGCTGGGCGGTGGCTTTGACTTTGGGCTTGGCGTGGAATGCTATGCCGAGGCCGGCCAGCTGTATCATAGGCAGGTCGTTGGAGCCGTCGCCCACGGCAATCACCTGCTCCAGATGCAGGTCTTCCTTGAAGGCCAGCAGGCGGAGCATCTCGGCCTTTTTGGCGCCGTCCACAATGTCGCCCACGTGGCGGCCGGTCAGCTTGCCGTTCTCCACCTCCAGCTCGTTGGCAAACACGTAGTCGATTCCGAGCTTGTTTTTCAGATAGTTGCCGAAATAGTTGAATCCGCCCGAAAGGATGGCGGTCTTGTAGCCGTATTTCTTGAGGGTGGCGAACAGGCGTTCGGCGCCGTCGGTCAGCGGGAGGTTTTCGGCGATGTCCTTCATCACCGACACGTCCAGACCCTTGAGCAGGCTGACGCGCTTTTCGAAACTTTGACAAAAGTCAATTTCGCCGCGCATGGCCGACTCGGTGATGGCGCTCACCTGGTCGTAGACTCCGGCGCGGCGTGCCAGCTCGTCGATGACCTCGGTCTGGATGAGCGTCGAGTCCATGTCGAAGCAGACCAGGCGGCGGTTGCGCCGATAGATGTTGTCAATCTGGAAGGCGATGTCGACGCCGGTCTCCTTGGATATTTCGATGAAGTCGCGCTTCATCTTTTCGGCGTCGGCCAGATGCCCCCTGACCGAAAATTCGACCACCGTCTTGGCCTTGCTGTTCTGCACCACGTCGAGCGACGGACGGCCCGAGAGGCGCGTTATCAGGTCGATGTTCAGATTCTGCTCGGCTATGATGGTGGTGACGCGGGCCACGTGCAGCGCCGTCAGCCGCTGCGCCAGGAGCGTGATGATGTATCGCTCCTTGCCCTGCTGCGACACCCAGTCGTTGTAGGTGTTTTCGGGGATGGGCGTGAACTTGACGGTCAGGCCCAACTCGTAGGCCCTGAAAAGCAGGTCTTTCAGTATCGACGACGAGTCGCTCTTGTCGGTTATGGCGAAGAGGATGCCGAGGCCCAGGTCGTTGTGAATCACGGCCTGGCCGATGTCGAGAATGTCCACATTGTGAGCGGCCAGGATGGATGTGAGCGTTGCGGTGACGCCGGGCTTGTCGGTTCCCTGAATATTCAGCAAGATGAGTTCTTTTCTTTTCTTCGTTTCGGACATTTTCGGTCTGTTTTTTTTGGTTTGGGCAAAAATAAATAGTTACTCACACAAAAAGTCGGTTTGCGGCCGCCGATTGCTATGCGCCCGCGCAAAAATCGGCGTAGCTCCGGCAGTTCTGCGCCGCCTCGGCCAGCGTGCGGAAGGCGATGCCGGTGGCTTCGGTCACCCTTTGCGACGAATAGACCGTCCGGCTCGTGACCGACCGCACCGACTGGCGCGTCAGCGCGAAGCGCAGCCCGCTGACTGCCGCCAAGGCGTCGAGCACGGTGGCTGCGGCCATGAGCGCGGGGCGGCCGATGCGGACGCCGGGCTCGCGGCGGCCGTAGGCGCGGGCAAATGCCGTCTGGACGTCGCGAACGGTGCAGTTGTGCCCGCCCACCACAAAGCGACGGCCGTAGGCCTGGGCGTCCATCAGGCGGCACATGCAGGCGGCCACGTCGCGCACGTCGACCACCGTGGCCGAGCCGTCGACGTAGAAGGGGACGCCCGCCGTCCGCGCTATGGCGCCGCTGCCCTGCGACGAGTCGGCCGGCCCCACGATGACTCCAGGGTTGACGATGACGGCGTTGAGCCCGGCATGAATCTGCTGCCACACAATCATTTCGGAGGCGAACTTGCTCTGCGAATAGACCGAGCGTCCGGCTGAGGGCTGCCATGGCGTGTCCTCGTCGGCCGGGCGCCCGTCGGCCGACGAGCCGACGGCCGCTATGGAGCTGACGTGGCACAGCGCTCCGACGCCCGCCTCGGCCACCGCCTGCACCACGTTGCGGGTGCCGTCCACATTGCACCGCCACATGGCGCGGCCGCCCCGGCTCAGCGACACCTGCGCCGCCGTGTGGTAGACCTCGTCGGCGCCGGCAAAGGCGGCAAGGAGCGAATCGTAGTCGAGCACGTCGGCGCAGGCCCACCCGAGGCTGTCAAACTGCCGGCCGTCGGCGTCGCCATAGAAGGCGAAAAGCCGTCGCACCGAATCGAGCCGGGCGGCGTTGCGCCCCACGGCCACTACGCTGTGTCCGCGCTGCAGAAGTTCCCATAGCAGGTGCGAGCCCAGAAGTCCGGTCGCCCCCGTCACTATAACTCTTTTTGTCATTGTTGATTCTCGCTTGTGCTGCGGCGCGGCTCAGCCGTAACTGAGCAGTCCGTTCCGCAGAAATTCTATTCCCAGCGCCGAAATGTCGTCGGCGATCAGACCCTCGCTGATGTATTCGTCGACGTCCTGATGCACAAGGCGCATCATGTCGTCGACGCCGGTGGTGCCGGAGACTATGCTGGTGATGCTGAACATCCTCTCGTCGACCGGCGTGTCCTGAATCTCGACCAGCCCGTCGGTGAAGGCCAGCAGGCGCGCGCCCTGATGCACCGTGACGCTCCCGACCTCGATGGTGGGGATGGTGTCGAACATGCCGAGACCGAGGCAGCCCTTGTCGAGCATGCGGATGCTGCGGTCGGAGGGGTCGTAGAGGATGGGAGGCAGATGGCCGGCGTTGATGTAGTGCAGCCGGCCGGTCACCTTGTTGTATCGGCCCACGAAAAAGGTGATGAACTTCTCGTTCGACGAGCTGTTGTTGACCCTCGCGTTCAGCTTCTTGACCAGCGAGCGCAGGCTGATGTAGGGCGTGAAGACCGAGCGCACCACGGCCTGGAAGTTGGACATCAGCAGGGCGGCCGCCATGCCCTTGCCCGACACGTCGGCAATGCAGAAGCCCACCGAGTAGCGCGAGAGGTTGATGACGTCGTAGTAGTCGCCGCCCACGCCAAGATGCGGGTGATAGAGCGAGCGGATGAGCAGGCGCGAACTCTGCGGGAGCGACGCCGCCGTGGGCACCAGTCCGGCCTGGATGCGCGATGCCAGCTCGAGCTCGTGGCGGATGGCCTCCTGCTTGAGCAGCGTGTTCTGCATCCGCTTGTTCTCGATGAAGACGACAATCAGGTTGGCTATTATCTGGATGAATTTGAGATGCTTGATGGTGGGGCTGATGCCGATGTCGTCGTCGATGTCGCCGATGAGCACAAAGCCGATGGGCTTGTACTTGTGATAGAGCGGGATGACGGCGTCGAAGCCTTCGAACACGGGCTGGTCCGACATGGTGATGGTCTGGATGGTGCGATAGGGAAGCAGGTCGCGCTCCACGTCGATGCGGTCGGCGGCTTCGAGGCCCACGCCGCTTGTCAGCAGGCTCTCCCAGCCGTGCTCGGTGCGGATGAAGACGAGCACGCGCGGCACGTTGAGCTCCTCGCGCAGAATCAGCTCGAACTCGGATATGAGCGCGTCGACCGAATGCTCCTCGTTGATTGTCTGTGCGACATCGAGAATCACATTCAGCCGCTCCTTGTAGAGCCGTATGTTCTGATTGTTGGTCCGCGTCATAGTCAATAAAAGTGCTGACAATTTTCAAATGTAATAAAATATAAATGCCATCGCACCGTATGGGCATAATTAATGATTTTATAATTGCAGCAATCCTTCGGGCAGGCAGAACACCACGCGGCGCTCTTGGGCGTCGACGGTGTCGACGAGGTCGTCGTTCATCGGCACCAGCACCTCGCCGCCGTCGGGCCGCTCGATGACGAAGAGCGGATTGCCGGCGACGCTGTCGTCGATGGCGGCTATGGTGCCGATGAGGCCGTGGCTGCGCTCCGACGCCTCGAAGCCCACCAGCATCTCGACCGTCACGTCGCCGTCCGCGTCGCCGAGCCACGAGCGGTCGACGTAGACGGCCGCTTCGGCTATCCGGCGGGCGTCGGCCTGCGAGTCGACTCCCTCGAACTTGACGAGGGCCTCCTCGGCGTTCCTGATGCGGAGCTCTTCGACGTAGAACGGCACCAGGCCGCCGCCAAGCTCGAGGAACAGAAATTCGTATGAAACGTCGTCGGTGCCGAAGCCGCCCGCCGTGCGGACCACCACCTCGCCGCCCACGCCGTGGGGTCGTGCGCAGACCGCCACTTTGACACAGTCGTCTTTGTTTATCATTTTGCCGTCAGTTTTTTGCGGGCAAAGATAGTGCAATCCGCCCATCGGAGCCCTTGCGCGGCGCCTCAAAAGCCCCGCGCCCGAAAAAATCTCGCGCCGCTGCCGTGGGCACAACGACCTGAGAGAAACACCGTTAGATGGTGCTGTTTGTCGAAAAGGAATAATTTTTTATCGTTTTTCGATAAAAATATTTTGAATATCGAAAAATTCGGTTTTCCTTTGCATATCGAAAAACGATAAATAAATAACGAAAAACGATTAAAGCTATGTGGAAGAAAATACTGCTGACATTGGCCGTCTACTTCGGAATCAACATAGTATTGAGCTGCAGCGTCGGCGCAACCGTGCTGCTCTACCCGAAAAGCATGGCCATCACGGTGGGGACCATAACGATAGCCTCGTCGGTCGGAGCGATACTGTTTGCAAGATACAACCGATATGCGACCATCGACAGGACGATGTTCACGACATCGAAAATCAGGATTCTGGTCCCGGCGCTGGTGGCGATGGCCGGCATGCAGGTACTGATGAGCTACCTGACCGAGGTGCTCGACTGGTACGACCTCAGCCTGGCCGTCATAGCAAGCATCGTCAAGACGCCGTTCGGCTTTGTGACGGTGGTGCTGGTGGGCCCGGTGCTCGAAGAGGTGATTTTCAGAGGCGTCATCCAGTCGAACGCGCGGGCAAGAAACAGCGGCACGGTGGCAATCGTGATTTCGAGCGCGATATTCGCCGTCTGCCACATCAATCCGGCGCAGCTGATCCCGACCTTCGCCTTCGGGCTGCTGCTGGGATGGGCCTACGAGATAACCGGCAGCCTGACCGTCAGCTCGCTGATGCACATTCTGAACAACGCCATCTGCGCAGCCTACATCTACATCTACGGCTACGAGCACAGTTTCGACAGCGTCTTCAGCAACGTGCCGGCAGCCCTGGCAGTGTCGGCCGCAGCGGTGGCAGCGTCGGTGTGGGCGATAGTCAGACTGACACGGAGCCGAACAGAAGTCGAATGAAACAAACACACACTAACAACTGACCGTCATGAAGAAGCTAAAGATTGTAGGCATTCTGGCCATAGCGTGCATCTGCATCGACCTCTACACATCGTATCAGACACATCTGAAAGACTTTGTCCGCGGATTTGTGGACGGAGCGCAGCAGGCCAAGGCGGCCACGACCAAGGGCAAGACCGAAGACGGCTTCGACTACGAGCTGGAGATTCGCGCCGACATCATGGTCGAGGGCCTGACCGAGGCCAACGCCAACGTCAGCATGATCAACGAGAAAATACCATTCAGGCTGCCGGTTGCATTGGGACTTTCGTTCTTCTCGTTCATGACGTTCGTCTATATCATCGGCTTCTGCGGCATCATCAAGCTGACGATAGACGTGCTGCATGGCAAGGTCTTCACCCGGACCAACGTGGTGATAATCCGACTGTTCGCCTACTCGAGCATCGGTCTCAGCATGGCCCAGCTGTGCCTTGAGGCCGCCGTGAACGACTACGTGATGAGCCAGCTGACGATAGACGGATTCAGGATAATCAGCGTCCAGTTCAGCAACATTCAGTACTCGATGCTTGCCGTCATGGCCATCCTGGCAGAATCGTTTGCGATTGGGGTGAATATGAAGGAAGAACAGGATCTGACGATATAAAACAGGCAATATGATAATAGTGAACTTGGACGTAGTGATGGCGAAGCGCAAGATGTCGCTGAGCGAGCTGGCCGAACGTATTGACCTGACACCGGCGAACCTTTCGATTCTGAAGACGGGCAAAGCCAAGGCTATCCGATTCAGCACTCTCGAAGCCATCTGCAAAGAACTCGACTGCCAGCCGGGCGACATTCTGGAATACAAAGAAGACACGGAAAAATAACATAAGACTTTAATAGACAACAAACAACAACAGACGAAGCAGAGGCTCGCGAGCCTGTGCAGGGCCGCGCCTTTGCTTTCAAAAAAACAACAAGACCATGAAAAACAACAGATTCAGAACAGTTTTGGCCGCTCTGGCCATGATCACGCTTTCGAGCAGCACATTTGCCGAAAACTACATCTACGACATCAAAGAAGACCAGAACGGCAACGTGGTGGCACAGACCGTTTTTGAGGAGAACAACAGCATGCTGACCCCCAAGCTCAGGCACGCAATCAGCTACACGGCCGACGGCCGCATCAGCCGAAAGGACACGCAGAAGTGGAACGGCAAGAAATGGGTGCCCGAGTCGACCGTCGACTACACCTACGACGGCGACGCCACCACCATCGTGCTCACCCGCTGGGAAGGCAAGCGCAAGACCGTCAGGACCTACTGCTTCGTGCACGGCACCGTGGAGGGCGACCAGTTCCTGACGCGCATCGACAGGCCCGACCTCGACAACATGACAGACATGATGGCCCGCACCGACTCGATCGGCGGCATGAGAATCAGCCTTTAATATCCGACAGACAACAACAGACAAGCAATAAACAATAGAGGTTCAGATGAGTGAGGCACCGGGTGCAGTGATGCGCTCGGTGCCTTTTGCATTCACGCGCGCCCCACCCCTGGGCGGCGCCAAAAAGTTGACACCCCTGTCCAATTATTGGACATGGCTGACAAGCGGACAAAATCGTTCGCTGTTGATAATCAGATACTTGAAATTGTGGCACAGCAGATGATAAAGCATTGGCAAACGATGATGAAAACAAAAATCAAAAACATAGAAACCATGAAAACCATCAGTTTCATCAAAACAGCAATCGCCGCATCGGCACTGACAATCTTCACCACATCGGCCAAGGCCGAAGACAACAACTTCTTCTACGACACCGTCTACTCCGAAAACGGCCAGCTCGAAAGCATCACGGCCTACCGCTTCGACGAACGCGCCAACGGCCTCAAGCCCGTCAGCCGCCGCACCTACGCCTCCACCTCCGACGCCACCACCGTCAGCGTGGAGCTCTGCACCGACGGCAAATGGGTGGAATGCAGGCAGTATGAATACAACAGCCTCAACGCGTTCACGCTCCGCATCACCTGCCGGACGCTCGACGGACACGGCCGCGTGGACCGCGTAGAGCAGACGACCTGCGTGGTGGACGCCGACCGCAACCTGCTCGCCGAGCAGACCTGCCGCTTCGACGCCCGGCAACGCGCCTGGGTCGAGACCTCATCGTTCAACAACGCCCAGATTGTGACGACACACAATTAGATTTCCTGATATTTGATTCGACAACAGACAGAGGAGCAAAGCCCGGTGTTTCGGCCACGAAACATCGGGCTTTGTGCGTTCGGTGACGGATTTTTTGATTAGTTTTGGGTCAACTTCGGGCCACCGGAAGCCCCGCAACGGGATGCCGACAGCGGCCTGGAGGGAAACATAGTTATACAAAGGCGTTTACACGCGCTTTGTTTTGATGTCATTCAGAATTCTCGCAAAATTCAACGACTTCTCATCAGAGCAAAGCAACTGTAGATGCCTCATGGGTATGTATTATCGTGCCGGCAGACGCCATGACCGTTTGGCTCTGCGGCAGATAGACATATGGCGTGGGGCTTCTGCGTTGCTCGTTCTATGGTGAGAAGGGCGATGCGAGAAGCCTTGAATGACGTGGAACGGGCGGCGGTAAAGTTCTCCAACATTGTATTATATCTACAGCAATATTTCTGCAATTTTTACTGAATACTAAGTATGGACAAGGCAAGAGTAGATACATTTCTTCTCACTAACAGAGAATGTTTTTCTGATGATGATATTCCAATGATTCGACAGAGAATGGAGTCCGCGGAAGATAGTAAATGGCAGGCTATTTCAACACTAAATTTCAAGGATCCCCAAATAGCCTTAATGTTGTCAATTTTTGGAGGTCCTATTGGTGTTGATCGATTATATATAGGAGACTATCTGCTCGGTGTCTTCAAAACAATAACGTGCGGAGGAGTATTGATTTGGGCTTTTGTGGATCAGTTTCTAATCCGCAAGGCTACAAAGGACAACAATAAAGAAATGCTAATGAATCTCTTAAACTTATAAGTTCATGGAAGCAAATAAGGTAGATTTATTTATGTTGTCAAAAGAGCAGCATGTTCCCGAATGCCCAGTTACCCTTACTGCGTGAAATGCTCATTAAAGCCAGTGATGAAGATTGGATAAAAATAAATGCTGCATCTTTATAAGAACCCAACAACAGCACTAATAATGTCATTTGCTGCTGGTACTTATGGAGCCGATAGATTTTATCTCGGGCAACCATTACTTGGAATAGGGAAACTATTTCTGACCTTATTTCTTGTAGCATGGCTTGTAGAAGTGGAAATTACAGATACAGAAAACTGGATAGTCATAGTGCTTGGTTTATGCATCATTTTCGTACTGTTATTTTGGTATTTCATTGACATATTCCTTGTTTCTAAAACAGCTAAAGAACAGAACCTCAATATAATATTAACAATTTTAAATTAAAAAAGTATGGACGCACAAAAAGTTGACATGTTCATCATGATAAACGGTAGCAACCTTCCTGAACAGAAGGTTTATTTTATCCGTGAGAAACTGCTTTCGCTTGATGATTCCAAGTGGGCTGCACTTTCTACAATTCAGTTCAAGAACCCTACAACTGCACTCCTTCTTTCCATTTTCTTAGGTTCCTATGGCATTGACCGTTTCTACATTGGTAACACTGGTATGGGAGTTGGCAAGTTGCTTACTTGTGGAGGTTTAGGCATTTGGGCAATTATTGACTGGTTCATGATCTCTGGTTCTACTAAAGAGCAGAACTACAATAAACTTCAAGCCTATCTCTACTAAACGTCTCCATCTACTCTCAGCATTGGCTTACATTATTGTTTGCCTTTGGCTGATTTCTGTAAAAGAGGGGCAAACGACAATAACCGTTTGTCCCTCTAAACTCATATACCACATACCTTGCCCTGGATGTGGTGTTACAAGAGCCACATTACTTCTGCTAAAAGGACATATTGCTGATTCTCTAACTATGAACCCCAACTGCCTTTTTGCAATTATTTTTTTATGCACTTATCCTATTTTGTTGCTATTAAGCGTAATAAGGAGGAAGCCATATCTCATGAACAGTTATCAGATGATGGATAAGATGTTGAAGAACAAAACATGTTTATACACATTACTGGCAGGTGAATTGATAATCTGGTTGCACAATATTATAGTCGGAATTTAAAGATTAAAGTTATTATTCCACGCTTTTTTTGTTGTTTCACCACGCGCCAAAATCCGGAGGGCCGTTTGGACAAACCATCAAGGACAAACCATGAAAAACCTCGTCCCATCCGGCAAAGCATCAATCATAATTCTGACCTTGGCAGCCACGGCGGCCTGCACGCCCAAGCGCCACGGCACCACGGCCGCCGGCAAGCCCTTCGACTGCACGATTGCCGTGCCCGAAACGGTCGACCTGGGGCTTTCGGTCTGCTGGGGCACGCACCTGGTGGGGCAGAGCCATTGGGCCGACACCGCCATCCTCGCCTTCGAATGGGCGGCCGCAGAGCCGGGCGGATGGTGGGACGACACCTTCTACAGCTGCCCCGGCCGCCCCGACAGCCTGCTGACGCCAGCGCCGCACCGCGATGCCGCAAGCGCGCTGCTGGGCCACGGCTGGAGGATGCCGACCAAGGCCGAAGCGCGCGAGCTCTACCGGATGTGCCGGGTCGAATATTTCGCCATCGACGGCCGGAAATACTAACGGCTGACCGGCCCCAACGGCAACAGCCTGACGCTGAGGTCGTGCCCGTGGTGGACGGCCACGCGCTCGGCCCACGCCGACGACATGGCCGTGCTGAAAGACGGCTTCGAGATGCCACGCCGCTACATCTACCCCATCGTCGGCGTGCGCGACAGATAAAGAAATCGCACGGGCGGCAGTGTCTGCCTCCCGTGCGATTCCATTATGGCTGGCTGCGCCCGTGGGGCGCGTGTCATTTTCTGATAAGGTCCACGAACTTGTCGAACAGCTTTTCGGTGTCGGTGGGACCGCTGCTGGCCTCGGGGTGGAACTGCGTGGAGAAGAACGGCTTGGACTTGTGGCGGATACCCTCGCAGGTGCCGTCGTTGATGTTGACGTATGAGGCTTCCCACTCGTCGGGCAAGGTGGCAAGGTCGATTGCGAAGCCGTGGTTCTGGCTGGTGATGTAGCAATGCGTGGTGCCGTTCTCGATGACCGGATGGTTGTGGGCGCGATGGCCGTATTTGAGCTTGAAGGTGGTGGCGCCGGCGGCAAGGCCCAGCAGCTGGTTGCCCAGGCAGATGCCGAAGATGGGCTTGCCGATGGCGATGGCCTTGCGGATGTTGGCGATGGTGACGCCGCACATCTGCGGGTCGCCCGGGCCGTTGGAGAGCATCAGCCCGTCGTAGTCCTCCTGCGTGAAGTCATAGTCCCAGGGCACCACGGTCACGGTGGTGTCGCGCCTGAGCAGGCAGCGCAGGATGTTGAACTTGGCGCCGGTGTCGACCAGGACGATGCGCTTGCTGCCGTTGCCGAACGTCATCTTCTCTTTGACGCTGACCATGTCGACCAGGTTGTCCTTGTTCGGGTCGTGGAAGTCGACCGCCGGGCCGCCCTCGATCTCTATCTTGCCAAGCATGGCGCCCTTTTCGCGCAGAACCTTGGTCAGTGCGCGGGTGTCGACGTCGAAGATGCCCGGCACCTTGTTTTCCTTGAGCCATTCGCCGAGGCTTTTCTGCGCGTTCCAGTGGCTGTATTCGAACGAATAGTCGGAAATGACGAGGCCCGAAATATGTATCTTGTCCGATTCGTAGAAGAGCGGGATGTCATTGGCGTCCTTTTCATTGACCGGCACGCCATAGTTGCCGATGAGCGGGAAGGTTGAAACAAGGATCTGACCCTTGTACGAAGGGTCGGTGAGACTCTCGGGATAGCCGGTCATTGCGGTGTTGAACACAACCTCGCCCGCCACCGATGTTTCGTATCCGAACGACTTGCCCTCGAATACTGTGCCGTCTTCCAACGTCAACTTAATTTTCTTGAAATCAGACATTATTGGATTTTCTTATTGTTAAAAATTCTTCGTTTTTAAGCCGATGCGAAATTATAAAAATTAGTCGAACTTGCCCCTACTTTATCAGGCTGTCGATAGCTTTATTGACCTTGTCGAACCCGAAGCCGGCCACCACGCCGTCCATCTTGGCGCGGATGCGGTCGGTGCAGAGGTTGCCGATGGAGCCCTCGTGGGTGTGGTGCAGCGTGCCGTGATATTCGAACTCGCCGCGCTCGATGGCCATGCCCACCTGCCGGTAGGCGTCGCGGAAGGGCACACCCTGGGCCGCCAGGTGGTTGACCTCTTCGACGCTGAAGGCCAGCTTGTATCTAGGGTCAGACATCACGTCGCGCACCACCTCCATGTTCTCGATGGCGTAGGTGGCGATGTCGATGCAGTCGTCGATTTCGGCAAAGAGCGGAATGAACACTTCCTTGATTATCTGCATGTCGCGGAAATATCCCGAAGGCAGGTTGCCGGTGATGAGCCTGATGGTGTTGGCGGCGCCCTGAATCTTGTTGCAGTGCGCGCGAATCAGTTCAAAGACGTCGGGGTTCTTCTTGTGCGGCATGATGCTCGAGCCGGTCGTCATGGCCTTGGGCAGGCGGATGAAGCCGAAGTTCTGGCTTGTGTAGAGGCATCCGTCGACCGCCATGCGGCCTATGGTCTCGGCCACCGATGCCAGCGCGAAGGCTATGAGCCTCTCGGTCTTGCCGCGTCCCATCTGGGCGTAGACCACGTTGTAGTTGAGGTCGTCGAAGCCGAGCAGGCGGGTGGTGAGCGTGCGGTTGAGCGGTGCCGACGAGCCGTAGCCGGCGGCTGCTCCGAGCGGGTTCTGGTTGGTGACCTTCCAGGCCGCCTGCATCATCAGCATGTCGTCGGCAAGGCTCTCGGCGTAGGCGCCAAACCACAGTCCGAACGACGAGGGCATGGCCACCTGCAGGTGGGTGTAGCCGGGAATCAGGACGTCCTTGGTCTCCTCGCTGCGGCGCTGCAGGGCGGCGAAGAGGCCGAGCATCTTGCCGACCGTCTGCTCGATGCGGGCGCGCGAGTAGAGCTTGATGTCGAGCAGCACCTGGTCGTTGCGCGAACGGCCGGTGTGCACCTTCTTGCCGATGTCGCCCAACTTGCGCGTCAGCATCAGCTCGACCTGCGAATGCACGTCTTCCACATCGTCTTCAATCGCGAAGCGGCCCTCGCAGGCAGTCGCGTAGAGGCTCTTGAGCTCGGTGCAGAGCTGCTGCAGCTCGCTCTTTTCGAGCAGGCCCACGGTCTCGAGCATGGTGATGTGCGCCATGGTCCCGAGGATGTCGAAGGGTGCCAGGTGCAGGTCCATCTCACGATCGAGCCCGACCGTGAAGCGATCGATTTTTTCGTCTACCGAAAATCCTTTATCCCAAAGTTTCATGTTTCTCGTTTTGTGTTGATTTTTTCAAATGTTCAGTCCGTCGAGAAGTCTGACGTACGTTTCTATTCCGGAGCTTATCTCGTCGAAGCCGATGTATTCGTCGGCGGTGTGCGAGCGTGCCGAATCGCCCGGGCCTATCTTGACCGTCGGGAAGGGCATCAGCGCCTGATCGCTCATGGTGGGCGACCCGAAGATCGGGATGCCGAGGCGCTGCGCCTGCTGCACCACGGGGTGCGACATGGCGATGGACGAGCTGTTGAGGCGCGTGGAGCGTTCGCTGACCTCGCAGTTGACGCTCCGCCTGATTTCGGCCAGGAGCTCGACGTTGCTGTACATGCCGTTGGGCCTGACGTCGACCACAAAGCGGCACTCGTCGGGCACCACGTTGTGCTGCGTGCCGGCCTCTATCTGCGTCACCGTCATCTTGACGCTGCCGAGGAACTGCGACACGCGGTCGAAGCGGTGGTTGCGGAACCAGTCGATGTCGGACAGGGCGCGGTAGATGGCGTTGTCGCCCTCGTTGCGGGCGGCGTGTCCGCTGCGGCCGCGGGCGGTGCAGTCGAGCACCATCAGGCCCTTTTCGGCCACGGCCATCTGCATCCGCGTGGGCTCGCCAACTATGCCGAGGTCGACGCGGCCGAGCAATGGCAGCAGCGACTCGATGCCGCCGTGGCCGCTGACTTCCTCCTCGGCCGTGGCTGCAAACACGAGTTTGTAGGACTGCGGCCGCGACGCGAGCTGCATATACGCGCCCAGGAGGGCCACAAGCGGGCCGCCGGCGTCGTTGCTGCCGAGGCCGTAGAGCCGCCCGTCCTCAATGTCGGGCGCGAAGGGGTTGCGCGTGTAGCCCGCCGCCGGACGGACGGTGTCGATGTGCGAGTTGAGCAGGATGACAGGGCGGCCGTCGGCGCAGTCGTCGGGAGCCACCCACAGGTTGTTGCCGTACCGGCTGACCGGCAGGCCGCGCGAGGCCATCCATGCCTGCAGGACGTCGGCTGCGGCGGCTTCGTCGCGGCTGAACGAGGGAACGGCTATGAGTTGACGGAGAAGTTCGATCATGATCGGCGTTTTTTGGTGCGTGTTGTCGGTTCAGACTATGACCGTGCCCGAGTCGGTCCCCAGCATGTCGGCGCGCGTGATGACCACCCGGCTGACGCCCGAGTCGATTGCGGCAAAGGCGTTTTCGAGCTTCGGAATCATTCCGCCCTGAATGGTGCCGTCGGCCACATAGCGGGCAAAGAGTTCGCGGTCGATCTGCGGGATGACGCTCTCTTCGTCGTCGGGATTGCTCAGGACGCCTTTTTTCTCGAAGCAGAAGGTCAGCGTCACGTCGAAATGCCGCGCGAAGGCCGTGGCGGCTTCGGACGCTATGGTGTCGGCGTTGGTGTTGAGCATGTTGCCCCTGCCGTCGTGGGTGAGCGGGGCCAGCACGGGCACCACGCCGCGCCGCACGAGGTCGGCCAGTATTTCGGAGTCGACCCGGCGGACATCGCCCACAAATCCGTAGTCGACGTCCTTGACGGGCCGCTTGTCGCTGAGCATGTAGTTGAGGTCGGCGCCGGTGAGGCCGAGGGCATTGACGCCCATCGACTGCAGGCGGGCCACCACCGTCTTGTTGACGAGTCCGCCATAGACCATCGTCACCACGTTGAGCATGGCCTCGTCGGTCACGCGGCGTCCGGCCACCATGCGGCTCTCGATGCCGAGCTGCGAGGCTATGCGCGTGGCTGCGCGCCCGCCGCCGTGCACCAGGGCCTTGAGGCCGTCGAGGCAGGCGAATCCGGCCAGCAGCGCGGCCAGCGTGTCGGGTTCCTCCACCACCTGGCCGCCCACTTTGATGATATTGAGTTTCTGTTTCTGCATGTCGTAGGCCGGTTTTCAGTTCTGCAATCCTTCGAGCATCCGCTTCATCACCACCTGAGCCGACACCACGCGGTTGGCGGCCTCGGGTATGACGATGCTGCGGGGCGAGTCGATGACCTCATCGGTCACAATCATGTTGCGGCGCACGGGCAGGCAGTGCATGAAGTAGGCGTTGTTGGTGACGTCCATCTGGCGTTTGCCCACCGTCCAGCTGCGGTCGGTGCTGAGTATCTTGCCGTATTCGGTGTAGGACGACCAGTTTTTGGCATAGATGAAGTCGGCGCCCTCGAAGGCGCGCATCTGGTCGTATTCGACGCGGGCGTTGCCGGCGAACTGCGGGGCGAGCTCGTAGCCCTTGGGGTGCGTGATGACGAAGTCGACGTCGGCCGCGTTCATCCACTCGGCAAACGAGTTGGGCACGGCCTGAGGCAGAGCTCTCGGGTGCGGTGCCCACGTCAGGACGACCTTGGGGCGAGGGGCGGCCTTGTGCTCCTCGATGGTGATGAGGTCGGCAAAGGCCTGGCACGGGTGCACGGTGGCCGATTCGAGGCTGATGACGGGCTTGCCCGAATATCTGATGAACTGGTTCAGAATGGTTTCGTTGTAGTCGAACTCACGGTTCTCGAACTGCGCGAAAGAGCGCACGCCGATGATGTCGCAATAGCTGCCGATGACCGGGATGGCCTCGCGCAGGTGCTCGGGCTTGTCGCCGTCCATCACCACGCCCATCTCGGTCTCGAGCTTCCAGCTGTCGCCGTTGACGTTGAGCACTATCGCGTTCATGCCCAGATTCATGGCGGCCTTCTGGCTGCTCAGGCGGGTGCGCAGACTGCTGTTGAAAAATATCAGGATTATCGTTTTGTTCCTGCCCAGATGCTGCCATGCAAACGGGTTCTTCTTCACTTCGGCGGCTTCGGCCAATGCCTTTTCGATGTCGCCGATATCGCTGACGTGCAAAAATGTTCTCATCTTGTATTCTGATTTTTAAGTTATTGTCTTTCTGGCCACATCAGGCCGGACGCGTCTGCCCGCTGCCGGTCACCTGCCACTTGTAGCTCGTCAGCTCGCGCAGGGCCATGGGGCCGCGGGCGTGCAGCTTCTGCGTGCTGATGCCTATTTCGGCTCCGAGTCCGAACTGCGCGCCGTCGGTGAAGGCGGTGCTGGCGTTGACGTATACGGCCGCCGCGTCCACCTCGTTGAGGAACCGTGCGGCCGCCTGCGGGTCGTCGGTGATGATGGCTTCGGAATGCTTCATGCTGTGGCGGTAGATGTGTTCGAGCGCCTCGTCGATGTCGCCCACCGTTCTGATTGACATCCGCAGCGACAGGAACTCGACGTCGTAGTCGGCCTCGGTCGAGCGCTTCAGGAGCCTGGGCGGATACGACGCGCTCAGGCTTTCGAACGCCTCGGCATCGGCCAGGAGCTCCACGCCCTTGTCGGCCAGCGGGCTGCATATCAGCGGCAGGTCGGCCAGACGCGAGCGGTGCACAATCAGGCAGTCGAGCGCGTTGCAGACGCTGACGCGGCGTGTCTTGGCGTTGCAGACCACGCGGGCGGCCATCTCGGCATTGCCGGCCGCGTCGAAATATGTGTGGACGATGCTGGCGCCGGTCTCGATCACAGGCACTTTGGCCTGCTGGCGGACGGCCTGAATCAGCCGTTGCGAACCGCGCGGAATCAGCACGTCGACAAAGCCGACCGCGTTCATCAGGGCTTCGGCCGCCTCGTGGCACGACGGCAGCAACTGCACCGTGTCGGTGTCAACCCCGTGGCGCCCGAGCACGTTGCGGATTATCTCCACAAGCTTCCGGTTGCTGTCGTCGGCATCGCGACCGCCCTTGAGCATGGCCACGTTGCCCGAGCGTATGCAGAGCGACGCCACGTCGACCGTCACGTTGGGCCGGGCCTCGTAGATGACGCCGACCACGCCGAGCGGCACGCGCACTTTTCTGAAGTTCAGCCCGTTGTCGGCCGTATGGCTTTCCACCACTTCGCCCACCGGGGCTTCGAGCGACGCCACCTTGCGCACGTCGGCGGCAATGGCGGCTATGCGGTCTCGGGTCAGCAGCAGGCGGTCGTAGAGCGGGCTGGCCTTGTCCATCCGCGCCAGATCGCTCGCATTGGCCGCTACAATGGCGTCGGTCTGGGCGACCAGCGCGTCGGCCAGGTCGTTGAGGATGGCCTGCGTCCGGGCGGCGCCGATGGTCACGGTGTGGCGCGAAGCCTGCCGGGCCGCCTCGAAATATGATGAGAACTGACTCATTTACTTTGATTTTCGTGATTGATGTAGAGATAATCGTAGTGGACCAGCGGCTTGGTGTGCTTCGAGCCCATCATCCTGACTGCCTTGTCCTTGTCCATTCCGGCGCGGCCTATTCCGAGCGTCTCGCCAGCCTCATCGATGATCAGCAGCAGGTCCGACTGCTTGAACTCGCCGTCGATGCTCACCACACCCGGCAGCAGCAGGCTGTTGGCCTTGTCGGGCGAGAGGATGGCGGCCTTGGCGCCGGCGTTGATGGTGACGCGCGCCTTGGTGAAGCCTTCGGAATAGGCTATCCACTTCTTCACCGCGGGGCTCGGCTGCCCGGCCTCGAAGCAGGTGCACACAAAGTCAGGGTCGCCGCTGATGAGGCGCGTGATGACCTGCGGCCGGGCACCGTTGGCAATGTAGACCTCGATGCCCGAGTCGGCCGTCTTCTGCGCAATGCGGCACTTGGTCAGCATGCCGCCGCGCCCGAAGTTCGACTTGGTCGTCTGGACGTATTGCGACATGTCGGCGCGGGGCGAGATGCGGCGGATGACCTGTGTCGACGCGTCGGCGGGATTGCCGTTGAAGATGCCGTCTACATTGCTCAAGATCAGCAGTTTTCCGCAGTTCATCATCGACGACACGAGGCCCGACAGCTCGTCGTTGTCGGTGAACATGAGCGCCGTCACCGACACGGCATCGTTCTCGTTGATGATGGGCACCACGCGGCTGTCCCACAGCGCCTCGATGCAGTTGCGCATGTTCAGATAGTGCTCGCGCGTGCCAAAGTCCTGCTTGGTGACCAGCACCTGGCCGATGCGTATGCCGTGAGCGTCAAAGAGCTGCTTGTAGGTGTCAATCAGCTTGACCTGCCCCACGCTCGACAGCAGCTGGCGCCGACTGACGGGGTCGAGGTGCTCGTAGTTGGCAATCATGCTGCGGCCGGCCGCCACCGCTCCCGACGACACAAGGATGACCCTGTGGCCCGAGGCGTGCAGCGCGGCAATCTCGCCCACCAGGTCCTGCATCCGGCTCACGTTGAGCGTGCCGTCGGCGCAGGTCAGGACGTTCGAACCTATTTTGATTGTGACTGTCATTCGGTTGCAGGCTGATTATTTACTTGAGGCGATGATGCCTTTGATGACAGCCGACGAGAAGCCAGCGTGCTCCAGAGCGTTGAGGCCCTTGATGGTCCAGCCGCCGGGCGTGGTCACCTTGTCGATTTCGGCTTCGGGATTGGAGCCGTTGCGCAGTATCAGCTCGGCCGCGCCCTTGACCGTCTGGGCCACTATGGCAGCCGCCACGTCGGCCTTGAAGCCGAGCTCCACTCCGGCCTCGACCGAGGCGCGGATATATCGCAGCGCATAGGCTATGCCGCAGCCGCTGAGCGCCGTTGCCGCGCCCATCAGATGCTCTTCGATGAGCATTGCCGACCCTATTTTGCCGAAGATGTCGAGCACGACGGCGTTCTGCTCCGGCGTCGAATTGGCGGCCGAGACGAACGACATCGACTCGCCCACCGACGCGCCCGTGTTGGGCATCACCCTGAAGATGGGGCATTCGCCGCCTAAATATTCGGCCAGCTTGGCGGTGGACAGGCCTGCCACCACCGACGCCACCAGCGTGCCCTTGCGCACCGACGGTGCCAGGCTGCGGCAGACGGCCTCGGCCATCCACGGCTTGACGGCCACTATCATCACATCGGCCGAGGCCGCGGCGGCGGCGTTGTCGGTCGTGACGGTCATGCCGAGGGCGGAAAAGTCGGCCAGACGCGAGGCGTCGCGCCGCGTGACACAGATGTCGGCCGCCGGCACAAATTGGGATGCGGCCAGGCCTCGCGCTATTGCGCCACCCATGTTGCCTGCGCCTATTATGCTTATTTTCATTCTGTTATGCTTTTTGTAATACTTCCTTCAACGACACGATGAACTGTTGGGCCTCGGCCTTGCTGAGCACGAGCGGCGCCAGCAGGCGAATCATGTTAGTGCCGGCCACTCCGGTGAAGATGTGCTTTTCGAAGAGCAGACGCTTGCGTATCTCGGCCATCGGGCCGTCGAACTCGATGCCGAGCATCAGGCCCACGCCGCGCACCGTCCGGATCTGCTCCGACTGCGGCATGTTGCTTATCAGATAGTTGCCGACCTCGGCGACGTTGTCAAGCAGACGCTCTTCGCTGATGATGTCGAGCACGGCATGAGCGGCCGCCATGGCCAGATAGTTGCCGCCGAACGTGGTGCCGAGCATGCCCTTGGTCGCCTTGAAGATGGGCGAAATCAGCACGCCGCCAATCGGGAAGCCGTTGGCCATGCCCTTGGCCATGGTGACGATGTCGGGCAGAATGCCGGACGATTCGTAGGCGAAGAAGCGGCCCGTGCGGCCGTATCCGCTCTGGACCTCATCCAGAATCAGCACCGTGCCGTGCTTGGTGCACAGGCGGCGCAGCTCCTGCAAGAATCCGGGCTGCGGGATGTTGATGCCGCCCACGCCCTGTATGCCCTCGATGATGACGCCCGCCACGTCGCCCTTGGCCAGCTCGCGCTCCACGGCCTCGGCGTCGTTCAGGTCCACGAAGGTGACGCGCTGCCGTGCGTTGAACGGCGACACTATTTTAGGATTGTCCGTCACCGCCACCGCGCCCGACGTGCGCCCGTGGAAGCTCTTGCGGAAGGCCACCATGCGGTCGCGGCCGGTGTGGAACGATGCCAGCTTGATGGCGTTCTCGTTGGCCTCGGCGCCCGAGTTGATTAGGAACAGCGAATAGTCGTCGAGCCCGGTCATCTGCCCTATCTTGCGCGCCAGCTCCACCTGCATCGGGTTTCTGACGCTGTTGGAATAGAAGCCGATTCGGCCCAGCTGCTCGGTGATTGCCGCCACGTATTTCGGATGGCAGTGTCCGACAGAAACGACGGCATGGCCGCCGTAGAGGTCAAGATATTCCTGACCGTTTTCGTCCCAGACCTTGCACCCCAGAGCCTTGACCGGAGTGACGTCGAAAAGGGAATATACGTCGAAGAGATTCATTCAGTCGTTTTTTTGTGTCCCGATGTCAAAATCCGGACGGTTTAAGATTGAGACCTGTGTTTTCGGGCAGACCGAACATGAGGTTCATGTTCTCCACCGCCTGGCCCGAGGCGCCCTTGACCAGATTGTCGATGATGCTGACCACGTGCAGCTTGCTGTCGTATTTGCGGACGTAGAGCACGCACTTGTTGGTGTTGATGACCATCTTGAGGTCGGGGTTGAAGTCGACCACGCTCACGAAGGGCTCGTCCTTGTAGTAGGCCTTGTAGGCCTCCACGGCCTCGTCTTCGGGCATGTCGCAGTCGAAATAGACCGACGCGAGGATGCCGCGCGAATAGTTGCCGCGCATCGGCACGAAGTTGAGCTGCCCGCCATACGACGGCGCCAGTGCCGAGAGCGTCTCCCTGATTTCGGCCAGATGCTGGTGGGTGAACGACTTGTAGACCGAGATGTTGTTGTCGCGCCAGCTGAAGTGCGTCGTCTCCGACGGCTTCTGGCCCGCGCCGGTCGAGCCGGTGATGCCGGTGACGTGGATCTCGCCCAGCCGGTCGGCCTTGGCCATCGGGAGCAGCGCAAGCTGGATGGCCGTGGCGAAGCAGCCGGGGTTGGCTATGCGGGCCGCCTTTCTGATGGATGCGCGGAAAGCCTCGGGCAGGCCGTAGACAAAGTCCTCGGCATCGGCATGGAGCCTGTAGTCGTTGCTCAGGTCGATGATTTTGCCGTCAAAGTCTTTCGGGAGCGACGCCACATACGACTTCGACTTGCCGTGACCCATGCACAAGAAAATGACATCCACCGTGTTGACGGGCGCTTCTTCGGTGAAGACGAGCGTGGTCTCGCCAATCAGGTCGTGGTGCGCCTTCCAGACGGGCTCGCCGGCGTGGCTCGTGCTCTGGGCAAAGATTATCTCGGCGCACGGGTGATATATCAGAATGCGCATCAACTCGCCGGCTGTGTATCCGGCTGCGCCTATTATCCCTACTTTTATCATGATTCTTGCTTGCGGTTACAATTCTTTTTCCAGTTTTTCGCCCTCGTCCCTGTGATTGGCATAGTAGACGCGCAGCGGCGTCGACAGCACCTTGATGAAGCCCTTGGCGTCTTCCGAGGTCCAGCCCTTCTGCATCTCGCCATATTCGCCAAACTTGGTCTTGACCAGGTCGTCTGCCGACTCGACGCCCACGGTCGAGAACGTGCGGGGCATCAGCTGCATCGTCACGACGCCGTTCACGTTGCGCTGGCTCTCTTCGAGCATGGCCTCTATGTCGCGCATCACCGGCTCCAGATACTGGCTCTCGTGCAGGAACATGCC